>JAEYQX010000184.1 GCA_023409795.1 Pseudomonadota bacterium | reverse complement strand
GCCTGGTCCACCCGCATCAGGAAGAAGGGCACGCCGCGCGCGGTGGGACGCGACAGGGTGGTCAGGCGATGGGCCACCTGCTCGAAGCCGACGCCGAACCGGGCCTGCAGCCGGGCCAGGTCGTAGCCGGTCTCCTCCGCCGTGCGCTGGAACGCGCCATAGGGCATCAGGATGGCAGCGGCCAGGCTGTTGGTCAGCGAGGCCTTGAGCAGGTTGCGGGTCGCCTGGTCAGGCGCGCGGGCGGCATCGGTCAGGGCCTGGAGCTGCGGCCCATGCTCGACCAGGGCCAGCTGGCAGGCGATGGCAAAGGCCCGCGACGAGGGCCCCAGGGTATCGGACAGCAGCAGCCGCCCCCGGTGCGGATCGAAGCGGCGCGTCCACTCAACCATGACCTCGGCGGGCAGGGTGCGCACCGTCAGGCCGTGCCGCGAGGCCAGGCGGGCGCGGGCCAGGCTCTCGAAGCTGTCGTCGGATGACGGGGCCTCGGCCTTCAGCGAGGCGCTCAGGCTTTCGCCCAGGGCGTCCAGCTCCGGTTCGTGGTTCTGGCGCGACTGGATGTATTCGCGCACCCATTCGGTAGGGCTGTCGGTCGGGGCGGCACCGCCCGCCACCTCGGCCTCGACCCGGTCGCGCACCCGCCGGTCGGAAAAGGCGCGATAGAGGCGCAGGATGGCATCGGCGGCGGCGGGCTGGTCCTCGGCCAGCTGGATGATTTCGTGCCGGGGGACGCTGAGGCCCTGGAACAGGGGGTCGGCGAAGGCTTCGGACAGCTCGGCCTCGGCATCCGTGCCGCCCGACTGGCCCAGGTTGCGCAGGTCCACGTCATAGGTCTCGGCCAGACGCAGCAGCAGCTGGGCCGAGACCGGGCGCTGGTTCCGCTCGATGTGGTTCAGATAGGAGGGCGAAACCCCCAGGTCTGCCGCCATGGCCGTCTGCGACAGGTCCAGCGAGCGCCGCAGCCGCTTCAGCCGACCACCAAGAAAGAGTTTCCGATCCGCCGTGCTCATGCCGCGATCATGTCATGTTATGACAGAACATCAATAGTCATGATGTGACTGTTTGACTTCAATGTTTAGTTCGGCTCTGTGTCTTTTGTGACCGACGCGTGTTTCCTTGGTGAGTGACAGCGGCCCTGCCCGCGCTCCTGAAGCCGAGACACGACATGACGACGACCTTTGCTGACCTGGTTCCCGCCCCGAACGGCCGTTTTGACGGTATCGAGCGCCCGTACACGCCCAAGGACGTCCTGCGTCTGCGCGGCTCGGTACCGATCACCCACACCCTGGCCGAGCGCGGTGCCAACCGTCTGTGGGAACTGCTGCATTCGGAGCCCTACATCAACGCCCTGGGCGCGGTCACCGGCAACCAGGCCATGCAGATGGTCCGGGCGGGCCTGAAGGCCATCTATCTGTCGGGCTGGCAGGTTGCTGCCGATGCCAACACCGCTTCGGCCATGTATCCGGACCAGTCGCTGTATCCGGCCAATGCCGCGCCGGAACTGTGCCGCCGCATCAACCGCACCCTGCAACGCGCCGACCAGATCGAGCACGCCGAGGGTGGTGCCAAGCGCGACTGGTTCGCCCCGATCGTCGCCGACGCCGAAGCCGGTTTCGGTGGCCCGCTGAACAGCTTTGAAATCATGAAGGCCTTCATCGAGGCCGGTGCCTCGGGCGTCCACTTCGAGGACCAGCTGGCATCGGAGAAGAAGTGCGGCCACCTGGGCGGCAAGGTGCTGATCCCGACCCAGGCGCACGAGCGCAACCTGATCGCCGCCCGTCTGGCTGCCGACGTCTGCGGCACCCCGACCCTGACGGTGGCCCGCACCGATGCGGAAAGCGCCCAGCTGATCACCTCTGACATCGACGAGCGCGACCATCCGTTCATCGATCGCGAGAACCGCACGCCGGAAGGCTTCTTCCGCCTGAAGCCGGGTACCGGCCTCGATCACTGCATCGCGCGCGGCCTGAACTATGCCAAATACGCCGACCTGCTGTGGTGGGAGACCTCGCACCCGGATCTGGACGATGCCCGGAAGTTCGCCGAGGCGATCCAGAAGAAATATCCGGGCAAGCTGATGGCCTACAACTGCTCGCCGTCCTTCAACTGGGAAGCCAAGCTGGACAAGGAAACCATCGCCAAGTTCCAGCGTGAACTGGGGGCCATGGGCTACAAGTTCCAGTTCGTGACCCTGGCCGGTTTCCACAGCCTGAACAACGGCATGTTCGAACTGGCTTCGGGCTACCGCGACCGTGGCATGGCCGCCTATTCGGAGTTGCAACAGCGCGAATTCGCCAACGAGGCTGCCGGCTATACCGCCACCCGTCACCAGCGCGAGGTCGGCACCGGCTATTTCGACGATGTCGCCACCGTCATCTCGCAAGGCAAGTCGTCCACCACCGCCCTGAAGGACTCGACCGAAACGGCCCAGTTCAACGCCGCCTGATACCCCTGGGGCTGGAGGGCCACTTCCAGCCCCGCCTGTCCTGACAAGGAGAGACCCTGATGACTACGCTGAACAGTCCACGGACCATCATTGACTACTGCCTGGCCCCGCTCGAACTGGATGCGGGGGCCGCGGCAACCCAGGAGGTGCGCCGCCGTCTTGAACACGTCATCAAGACCTTCCAATCCAAGGCGAACAAGCCGCTCAGCGTGGACTTCTCGTCCATGCCGTCGCAGGTGATCAACGAAGCCGCCCACGGCTACGAATAGGCGGACAAGGTCCGGGGCATGGCTCCGGAGCTTTTTTCTTCCCCTGGGGCAGGACAGTGGGAAACAGTCATGAAACTTGGCTAAGCTGCCCGGGCTGGCCTGACTGCTATCGATTCCAGGCTGGCCATGACCAGAGAGACAGCCTGCCTGATGGCCTACGAACAGCCTTCCCCTGTAGCCCCTACGGCGACCTCGCGGATGTGGACCGCCGGGGCCAGTGGTGGCGTGGCGATTCTGGTCATGCTGATCCTGGCGGTCATGCAGCCGAGCCTGGCGGTCTGGCTGATCCTGGGCTCCATCGCGGTGGCCTGCTCGACCTGGATGGTCAATCGCCGGCCCCTGCTGGTCGAGGATGTCAGCATCCGCGAAGGCCTGCCGCCGGTCAGCCCGGCCCGGGAAAGCGAGCTGCTGGTCTCGGTGTTCGAGGCCCTGGACGACCCCATCCTGATCATCGACGGCGGCGAGATCGACGACATCGCCGGGCGCCGCATCAGCTTTGCCAATGCCGCGGCCCGCAACCTCTATCGCCTGTCCGACACGGGCAGCGGGCTCCTGGTCTCGATCATCCGCGACCCCAAGGTCCTTGAGGCGGTGGACGAGGCCCTGTTTGGCGACTTCAGCAGCACGGTGACCTTTACCGGCGGCGGCACCCAGGAGCGTCACTGGCGCGCCTTCATCCGCCCGCTGAACACCCAGGCCGAGGACCAGCCCGCCCTTGGCACCCGCGCCCTGCTGGCCCTGCGCGACGAAACCGACTCGCGGCGCATGGAGATGATGCGCGTCGACTTCCTGGCCAATGCCAGCCATGAGCTGAGAACGCCCCTGGCCTCGCTGTCCGGCTTCATCGAGACCCTGCGCGGCCATGCCAAGGATGATCCCAAGGCGCGCGACAAGTTCCTGGACATCATGGCGATCCAGGCTGACCGCATGGGGCGGCTGGTGGCGGACCTGCTGTCGCTCAGCCGCATTGAGCTGAACGAGCATATTGCGCCGCTGGGCCGGGTCGACCTGGCCCGGGCGGCCTCGGACGTGGTCGATGCGATCAGCGTCATTGCCCATGACCGCCAGGTCACGATCAAGGCCGACCTGGGCCTGGGCGGGGCGACCATTACCGGCGACCGGGACGAGACCCTGCAGGTGATCCAGAACCTGGTCGACAACGCCCTGAAATATTCCAGTGCCGGAAGTGTCGTCGAACTGACCGTCGAGCGCGACCGCACCCTGGACGAGGCCGTGGCCCCGCGCATGGCTGACGGCAACCGCCTGTCGCTGGTGACGCCGGATCGCGAGGCGGGCCAGCGCTATGCCATCGTCACGGTGCGCGACCACGGGCCGGGCATGGCGCGCGAGCACCTGCCGCGCCTGACCGAGCGCTTCTATCGGGTCGAGGGCCAAAAGAGCGGCGAGCGGCAGGGCACGGGACTGGGCCTGGCCATTGTCCGCCACATTATCATCCGCCACCGCGGCGGATTATCTGTGGACAGCGCCCTGGGGCAGGGTGCCATCTTTGCCGCCTATTTCCCGATGGCCCCGGCCCGGGAAGCCCAGCCCGCCTGACCTGAGCGGGGGCCGGGCAGGGCCGGACGGGGACCTCCGCCCCGCCGGGAACCTTGGCCGTAACAGAACTGTCATCTAAGCGTCTTATTCCGCTCGCCAATTTTCGGCAGGGTCCGGACGCGAAGTGCCAGCAGCTGGCACGGCGTTGATTCACCTGTGCGCGGACCCGGATGCTCTGGATATTCCTGTTACTGTTGATTGGCTTTTGCGGCCTGGCCTATTGGGCGGGGCGCAGGCTTGCGGTGCGCCGGTCGCAGACCCAGCGCGCGCACTCGCGTCCGGGGCAGCATGGCTTCTATGCCCTGATCTGGGTGGGCGTGCCGTCGCTGGTGGTGCTGATCGCCGCCTCCATCCTGTCCAGCCCGATCGAGCGCCAGATGCTGGCCGCCGGGGCCCCGGAGGCGGTGTCCCAGCTTGATCCCTTCCGCCGCGAGGCCTTCTTCTCCGATGCGCGCCGCATCGGTGCCGGGCTGGAGGCCCAGCAGATCTGGCCTGCGCCCTTTGCCGAGGAACTGCCGGCCGAGGGCCGTCGCGCCCGCCAGATTTCCAGCACCCTGGACTGGGGCGGTGGCATTGCCGCCATCCTGGCCGCCATCCTGGGCGGTGTCTTTGTCCTGACCCGCATCCGGCCTGACCTGCGGGCCCGCAACAAGGTGGAAAGCTGGATCAGCTTCGTCCTGTTTGCCTGCTCGGTCGTGGCGGTGCTGACGACCCTGGGCATCATCCTGTCCCTGGTGTGGGACTCGCTGCGCTTCTTCTCGACGGTTCCGGTGACCGAGTTCCTGTTCGGCACCAAGTGGAGCCCGCAGATGGCGATCCGCGCCGACCAGGTGGGCTCGTCCGGGGCCTTCGGGGCCGTGCCGCTGTTTGCCGGCACCTTCCTGATCATGGTCATTGCCATGCTGGTCGCCGGTCCGATCGGCCTGTTCTCGGCCATCTACCTGTCGGAATATTCGGGACCGAAGACCCGCGCCGTGGTCAAGCCCCTGCTGGAGGTGCTCGCGGGCGTGCCGACCGTGGTCTATGGCTTCTTTGCCGCCCTGACGGTGGGACCGGCCTTCCGGGTCTTCTTCAACACCATCGGCTCGTGGTTCGTCGGCGGGCCGCTGGATGGCCTGGGCCAGTATCTGATGCTGGTCCAGAACCAGATGGCCCTGGTGGCCGGTGCGGTCATGGGCATCATGCTGATCCCCTTTGTCAGCTCGCTGTCGGACGACATCCTGAATGCCGTGCCCCAATCGCTGCGTGACGGCTCCTATGCCATGGGGGCGACCAAGTCCGAGACCGTGCGCAAAGTGCTGCTGCCTGCGGCCCTGCCGGGCATCGCCGGGGCCTTCCTGCTGGCGGTGTCGCGCGCCATCGGCGAGACCATGATCGTGACCATGGCGGCCGGCCTGGCTGCCAAGCTGACGCTGAACCCCCTGGAGACGGTGACCACGGTGACCGTCCAGATCGTGACCCTGCTGACCGGGGACCAGGAGTTCAACAGTCCCAAGACCCTGGCCGCCTTCGGGCTTGGCCTTACCCTCTTCGTCGTGACCTTGCTGCTGAACATTGTCGCCATGCGCATCGTCCAAGCCTATCGTGAACAATATGACTGACGCGCCCGTGGACACGATGACCGCGCCGGCCCAAAGCGCGCGGACCCAGAAGCTGCAGGCGGGGCTGCGCAGCCGCTAGGCCCGCGAGACCCGCTTCACGTGGTATGGCCGCGCGGCCATCGCCTTTGCCCTGACCTTCCTGGTGGTGCTGCTGGCCAGCATCGTCATGCAGGGCCGCACGGCCTTCTACAGCCACAGCTTCACCCTGCCGGTCTACATGGACCCGGCCCAGATCGACGCCACCTATCCGCAGGGGGCCAACTTCGAGCTGATTGTCGCCGAGCAGCAGCTGCGTCGCCTGGGCGAGCAGGATGACGCCGACGGCACCCGCGCCGCCCAGATGCGCGCCCTGTTCTCGTCCGAGATCAAGTTCAAGGCCGCCGAGCGCCTGGCGCGCCAGCCCAACCTGCTGGGCCAGACGGTCACGCTGACGGCCCCGATGTCGGACATTGCCGACCTTTATCTGAAGGGCAAGATCGACCGCTCGATCCCGCAGGACCAGCGCCAGGTCTCCGACCAGCAGATGGACTGGCTGGACCAGATGCGCGAATCCGGTGCCGTGCGCGCCCACTTCAGCAGCGCCCTGTTCACCCAGGGGGACTCCACCCAGCCTGAGCTGGCCGGTGTCCTGGGTGCGGTGGTCGGCTCGGCCCTGATGCTGATGGTCACGGCCCTGATCGCCATTCCGGTTGGCGTGGCCGCCGCCGTCTGGCTGGAGGAATATTCGCCGCGCAACCGCATCACGGCGATCATCGAGGTCAATATCAACAACCTGGCCGCCGTGCCGTCGATTGTCTACGGCCTGCTGGGCCTGGCCCTGTTCATCAACTGGATGCACCTGCCGCGCGCCAGCCCGCTGGTCGGCGGCCTGGTCCTGGCCCTGATGGCCCTGCCGACGGTGATCATCGCCACGCGCTCGTCGCTCAAGGCCGTGCCGCCCTCGATCCGCGAGGCCGCCCTGGCCATGGGGGCCAGCCGCACCCAGACCGTGTTCGGCCACGTCCTGCCCCTGGCCATGCCCGGTGTGATGACGGGGGCCATCATTGCCCTGGCCCACGCCCTGGGCGAGACCGCGCCCCTGCTGCTGATCGGCATGATCAGCTTCGTGCCGGGCGTGCCCCACGCGATCAACGAGCCGGTCGGTGCCCTGCCGTCCCTGATCTACATCTGGGAGAACGCTTCCGAGCGCGCCTTCCATGAACGGACGGCTGCGGCCATCCTTGTTCTCCTCGCCTTTATGATTGTCATGAACGCCGCTGCCATCCTGCTGCGCCGGCGCTTTGAACGTCGGTGGTAAGACCCATGGTATCGAAAATTTTCCGCGCTCCCGATGGCTCAAACGGTGCTTCTGGATCAGAGGCCCCGGGCCTGTCCAAGCCGCCGGTGCCCACGGCCTCGGGCCAGGCCCACTCGGCCCCGGCCCCGATCAAGATTTCGGCCCGCGACGTCAGCGTCTTCTATGGCGAGAAGCAGGCCCTGTTCGATGTCTCGCTCGAAATCCCGGACAAGACCGTGACGGCCCTGATCGGTCCGTCGGGCTGTGGCAAGTCGACCTTCCTGCGCACGCTGAACCGCATGAACGACACCATCCCCGGTGCCCGCGTTGCCGGCCGCATCGAGATGGACGGCCAGGACATCAATGATCGCAAGATCGACCCGGTCCTGCTGCGCGCCCAGGTGGGCATGGTCTTCCAGAAGCCCAACCCCTTCCCCAAGTCGATCTATGAGAACGTGGCCTATGGGCCCAAGATCCACGGCCTGGCCTCGTCCAAGGCCGAGATGGACGAGATCGTCGAGAAGGCGCTGAAGCGCGCCGGCCTGTGGGACGAGGTGGCCGACCGCCTGCACTCGCCGGGCACCGGCCTGTCGGGCGGCCAGCAGCAGCGCCTGGTCATCGCCCGCGCCATCGCGGTCGAGCCCGAAGTCATCCTGATGGACGAGCCCTGCTCGGCCCTGGACCCGATCGCCACCGCCAAGATCGAGGAGCTGATCGACGAACTGCGCGAGCGCTACTGCATCGTCATCGTCACCCACTCCATGGCCCAGGCGGCCCGCGTGTCGCAGCAGACGGCCTTCTTCCACATGGGCAAGCTGGTCGAGACCGGCGACACCGAAGAGATCTTCACCAACCCCCGCGAGCGTCGCACGCTTGACTATATCACGGGCCGTTTCGGCTAGAGGCTGTCATGAATCAACACACGGTCAAGGCATACGGTGACGAGCTTAACCAGCTGACCGCCGAAGTCGTTCGCATGGGGGGCCTGGCAGAAGCCCAGGTGGCCGACGCGATTGAATCTGTGGCCCGTCGCGACGTGGCCCTGGCGCGGGCGGTGATCGAGCGTGACGAGCGTCTCGACGTCATGCACCGCGAGATCGAGAAGAAGTCGATCCGCCTGATCGCCCTGCGCCAGCCGGTGGCGTCGGACCTGCGCCGCACCCTGGGGGCCATCAAGCTGGCCACCGACCTGGAGCGCACCGGCGACCTGGCCAAGAACATCGCCAAGCGCGCCCTGATCCTGGCCGAGGGCGCGCCGATCCAGCCGCTGACCCGCTCGATCGAGCGCATGGGCCGGCTGGTCTCGACCCGCCTGCGCGATGTTCTGGACGCCTATACCGCCGCCGAGACCGAGGCCGCGCTGCAGGTCTGGGGCACCGACGACGAGGTGGACGAGCACTACAATGCGCTCTTCCGCGAGCTGCTGACCTATATGATGGCTGACCCGCGCACCATCACGGCCTGCACCCATCTGCTGTTCATGGCCAAGAACCTGGAGCGGATCGGCGACCACGCCACCAACATCGCCGAGACCGTCTATTACGAGATCACCGGCGACGAGATCCTGGGAGAGCGGCCCAAGGCGGTGCCGGGGCCGGGCGAAGACCCGACGCCGACGCCCCATGTCGCCCCGCCTGCCGAGCCCTCGGCGGACTGAGCGCCCGTTTCAACTGACGACTTCGACGACCCGGAGAGCCTGACGTGAAGCCCTATATCCTTGTGATGGAAGACGAGGACGCCCTGGCCACCCTGCTCCAGTATAACCTGGAGAAGGAAGGCTATGATGTTACCGTTGCACCGGATGGCGAGGAGGGCCTGATCCAGGTCGATGAGCGAATGCCCGACCTGGTCCTGCTGGACTGGATGCTGCCCAAGCTGTCGGGCATCGAGGTCTGCCGTCGCCTGCGGGGCCGCGCCGAGACGCGCAATATCCCGATCATCATGCTGACCGCCCGCGGCGAGGAGACGGACCGGGTCCGTGGCCTGGATACCGGGGCCGACGACTACATGACCAAGCCCTTCTCGATGACCGAGCTGACGGCCCGCATCCGGGCCGTGCTGCGTCGCATCCGTCCGGGCCTGGCCGATGACCGCGTCAACCACGCCGACATCGTCATCGACCGCGTCGCCCACCGCGTGCGTCGCGCGGGCAAGGAAATCCACCTGGGGCCGACCGAGTTCCGGCTTCTGGACCACCTGATGAAGCACCCGGGCCGCGTCTTCAGCCGCGAACAGCTGCTGGACGCCGTCTGGGGCTCGGACGTCTATGTCGAGGCCCGCACCGTGGACGTCCACGTCGGACGCCTGCGCAAGGCCCTGAACGTCGAGGGCACGGTCAACCCGACCCGCACCGTCCGCTCCGCCGGCTACTCGCTGGACCTGGAAGGCTAGGGGCCAGCCGCTTCCCCGCTCCGCTCGTCATCCTCCCCCGCCTGCGGGGGAGGATTAATCAGGTTTCCTTCCCACCCTGTGGGGAGGGGACGGTGAATAAGCGAAGGCTGGCTCAGCCGGCGATTTCGGCCGGGTCGATCTGATAGACGGTCGAGCAGTATTCGCAGCTGGCGTGGATCATGCCGTCCGGCTCGACCATCTCGTTGCGATCCTCCTCCGAGAAGGACTGCATCACCGTTACCAGGCGCTCGCGCGAGCAGCGGCACACGGCGTTGAGCGGTGCCGCGCCTTCCAGGCGAACCCCATCCTCGTGGAACAGGCGGAACAGCAGGGTCTCGGCGCTGATGGTCGGGTCGATCAGCTCGTCGTCGGCGAGCGTGGCGAACAGGGCGCGGGTGCGCTCCCACACCTCCTCGGTCGAGCCGCGCGCCTGGTCACCGGCGATGACCTGGATCATGGCCCCACCGGCGCGCCATGCCGTGCCGGCCTCGGTCATCGCCTGGCCCACGGCCATGCGCACCTTGGTCGGCACCTGTTCGGACTGGGTGAAGTAGTGCTCGGCGCACAGCGACAGGCTGTCCCCCTCGATCGGGGTGATGCCCTGGGTGCGCTCGAAGTCCTCGCCGCGGTCCAGGGTCATGATGAAGATCCCCTTGCCCAGCAGGGCCTGGGCACCGGGGCGGGCGTCGTTGCGCGACAACTCGGCCACCTCGGCCTCGTCAAAGCGGCAGAAGCCCCGCAGCGAGCCATCCGTGCCATAGTCCGCCAGGACGTAGCGCACCGGGCCATCACCCTGGGCCTGGACCAGCAGGCGGCCTTCAAACTTCAGCGCCGAGCCGACGATGGCGGCCAGGACGCAGGCCTCGCCCAGCAGGGCAGCGACCGGCTCGGGATAGGCATGGGCCGACAGGATCTTGTCGACCGTCTCGCCCAGACGGACCAGGCGGCCACGAACGGGCCAGCCCTCGATCTGGAAGGCCGCGGCAAAGTTGTCGTTAGGGGCGACGGGCGCGTGATCGGTCACGGCGAAGATCCTGCTTTAAAAAGGCGAACTGGCGAAGCGGCGCAACATAGGGAGGCCGGGGCCCCGATGTAAGGGGCTGGGGCACATGACCCGCCAACAGCCGGCAGGACTTGCGGCCCGGCCCCGATTCCGGGAACCTCTTGCACCGAGGATCGCTCCTGTATCGACACAGGATTCCACGACGAGAGGTAGCCATGGCGCAAGAGTTCGAC
This sequence comes from Pseudomonadota bacterium, assembly GCA_023409795.1. Taxonomy (GTDB): domain Bacteria; phylum Pseudomonadota; class Alphaproteobacteria; order Caulobacterales; family Caulobacteraceae; genus Brevundimonas. Next base: position 12,359 of record JAEYQX010000184.1, on the reverse strand, counting down.
CCCATCGAAGAGGTTCGCAAGCATCCCGGTGTGGCCGCCGGGGTGGTCTTTGTCCTGGCGGGAATCGGCCTGGCCACCTTGTTGCTGAACCAGCGCACCGGCCCGCGACGCTATGAGCTGCTGAGGGAGCGGCTTGATCCGCGCGGCTGGGTCGATACGGGGTCGCTGAGGGCACGCGTTGGTGATCTGGCGCGTGGGGTCAGGGACAATGTCGATGACCTGGGCCAGCGTGCCTCCGAGCTGGGCGAGACGGTGCATCACCGCGCCGGCCGTTTCGGCGGCCGGTTCCGCCAGGGCCTTGGCCACGGGCACAAGGGCGGCCGTCATCGCCATCGCAAGGTTCACCGCTACCAGAAGCAGGCCCGGCGCTATGCCGAGGATGCCGGCGACTTTGCCATGGACCATGCCCGCGAAGGCGGGGCCATCCTGGCCGTCGCCGCCATCGCTGCCGCCATCGGGGCCGTGGCCTGGGAAAGCCACAAGAAGGGTGGCGGGTTGCTCGACTAGGGCCCTGTAAGGTCACTCTGTAGAAAAATCGTGCGGAAAGGGGGGCTTTGTGCCCCCTTTTTATTGCTGCAGGTGCGAAGGTCGGCTAGTGCCGTGCCATGACCTCGCCTGCCTTCATCTTCGACTTCGATTCCACCCTGGTTCGCATCGAGACGCTGGAAGCGCTCGCTGAGATCGCCCTGGCCGATGCCCCCGATGCGGCGGCGCGAAAGGCCGAGATCGCGGCCCTGACCGAGCAGGCGATGACGGGCGAGGTGGACTTTGGCTCGGCCCTGCGCCGACGGCTGGAGCTGCTGGCCCCCAGCCGCGCCCATGTCGAGCAGCTGGCCGACCGGATCCTGGACGAGGCGACGGCGTCGATCCGCCGCAACCTCGACTTCTTCGAGCGGCACAGCGACCGGATCTACATCCTGTCCGGCGGCTTCCGCGAGATCATCGCCCCGCTGGCCGAACGGCTCAGCATCCCGGCGGATCATGTCCTGTGCAATGACCTGGTCTATGACGACAATGACCGGGCGACCTCGGCCGATGCCGCCAATCCTCTGTCGCGCGAGAATGGCAAGCCGGAGGTGATCCGCGCCCTGAATCTGGCCGGGCCGGTGGTCATGGTCGGCGACGGCTGGACCGATGCGGAGGTCAAGCTGGCCGGTGCGGCGGACCGCTTCTATGCCTTCACCGAGGTCGTGGCCCGGCCCAAGGTGCTGGAGGTGGCCGATGCGGCCGCAGCCTCGCTGGACGAGGTGCTGTTCGCCGAGGGGGTGCCCGGCCGCTGGTCCTATCCGCGCAGCCGCATCCGCATGCTGCTGCTGGAGAACATCCATCCCGCGGCGGTCGAGCGGCTGGAGGAGGCCGGCTACAGCGTCGAGACGGTCAAGGGCGCGCTGGACGAGGATGACCTGATCGAGGCGATCAAGGGCGTGCACGTCCTGGGCATCCGGTCCAAGACCAATGTCACCCGCCGCGTCCTGGAACAAGCCGATCGCCTGATGGCCGTGGCCGCCTTCTGCATTGGCACCAACCAGATCGACCTGGACGCCTGCGCCGACCGGGGTGTGGCCGTCTTCAACGCGCCCTATTCCAACACCCGGTCTGTGGTCGAGCTGGCCCTGGGCACCATGATCGTCATGATGCGCGACGTGGCGCACAAGTCGCGGCTGATGCACCAGGGCGTGTGGAACAAGTCGGCCACCGGCTCGCGCGAGGTGCGGGGCAAGACCCTGGGCATCGTCGGCTATGGCGCGATCGGCAGTCAGCTGTCGGTCCTGGCCGAGAATCTGGGGATGCGGGTCCTCTTCTATGACCTGAACGAGCGCCTGGCCCTGGGCAATGCGCGGCGCGTGCGCAAGCTGGACGACCTGCTGGCCGAGGCCGACGTGGTCACGCTCCACGTCGATGGCCGCAAGGACAACGCCAACATCTTTGGCCGCGAGCAGTTCGGCCGCATGAAGAAGGGCGCGCTGTTCCTGAACCTGGCGCGTGGACACATCGTGGACGTGGAAGCCCTGGCCGAGGCCCTGAACTCGGGCCACCTGGCCGGCGCGACCGTGGATGTCTTCCCCGAGGAGCCGCGCACCAATTCCGACCCCTTTGCCAGCCCCCTGATCGGCCTGGACAAGGTGATCCTGACCCCGCATATCGGCGGCTCGACCGAGGAAGCCCAGGAAGCCATTGCCGAGTTCGCGGCCGAGCGGCTGCTCAACTACCTGAACCGCGGCGACACGACCTTCTGCGTCAACCTGCCCAATGTCCAGCTGGCCGAGGTGACCCGCGCCCACCGCCTGCTGCACATCCACCGCAACCAGCCGGGCGTTTTGGCCGAGCTGAACAGCGCCCTGTCCAAGGCGGGCCTGAACATCCTGGGCCAGCACCTGAAGACGGACGAGCGCACCGGCTATGTCATCATCGATGTGGACCGCGACTATGACCGCGAAGCCCTGCGGGCGCTGAAGCAGGTGCCCGGGACGGTCCGCTTCCGCATGTTGCACTGACGACTCGCCCGGTTCGGGGAAACTCAGGTTTCCCCGAACCTTGATAACAGTGTATTGCAATCGTCCGCGCGCGGCGCATCCTCTGCCTAACGGCCCCGATCGTGAGGGTCGATGGGAGATGCGACATGAAGGCGTTGATGTGCGGGGCCGCGCTGGCGGTGCTGGCGACGGGCGTGTGGTCCACGGCCCAGGCCCAGACCTATAATCGGCTGGTCGTCTTTGGAGACAGCCTGTCGGACAACGGCAACCTCTATCTGGCGACCGGGGGCAGCACCCCGGCCTCGCCCCCCTATGGCCAGGGAAGGTTCTCGGACGGCCCGGTCTTTACCGAGCTGCTGGGCTTTGATGCCGCCAACTTCATGGGGCCGGTGACCGGCAGCATCAACATGGCCTTTGGCGGGGCGCGCACCGACAGCCAGTCCATGCCCCTGGGGATGCGCCTGCAGCTTCAGCAGTATCTGGCGCGTGGCGGCACCTTTGGCCCCGGCGACCTGGTCAGCGTGCTGGGCGGGGCCAACAACATCTTCCAGGGCCTGCCCATGGCAGGGGCATCGGCCAGCCCGACGGCAGCCATTGCCCCGGTCGCCCAGGCCGCAGCCCAGGACGTCAACTTCCTGGTCAACAGCATTGCCCAGGCGGGGGCGGGCACCATCCTGGTGACCAACCTGCCCAAGCTCAGCCTGACGCCGCAGTTCCGCACGACCCCGGCGGCCCCCCTGGCCGACTATGCGGTGACCACCTTCAACACGGCCCTGCTGGCCGGGCTGAACACCACGGCGGCGGCCCAGCCGGGCACCAACATCATCATGGTCGACCTGTTCAAGATCAACGACACCCTGGCCGCCAATCCCGGGGCCTTCGGCGTCAGCAATGCGACCCAGCCCTGCTTCAACCAGGTGACCCTGAGCCTGTGCAGCAATCCCGGCGAATACTTCTATTTTGACGGCGTGCACCCGACCGCGCGGGGCCATGCGGTCATCGCCGCCCTGGCCAACGATTATCTCTACTACGGCGACCTGGGCACCCAGTCGGCGCTGCAGGGCGAGGCGGCCTGGCGCCTGCGCCGCGATGCCCTGGAAACCTCGACCGCCAGCCTGTCCGGGCGCGAGGCCTGGGAGGCGGGGACCAGCCTGTCGGTCGAGGGCCTCTACGACAGCACCACGACCGATGCGCGCGGCGCGATCGCCGAGGCCGAGACTGAGGGCCATGGCCTGCGCATCGCCCTGGAATCGGGCACGCCGACGCTGCGGTTCGGCATGGCCGGGTCCTATCGCACGGCCGATACGGTGGCAGGCGGCTCACGCTTTGACCTGGCCAGCTTTGGCTTTGACGTCTACGGCGGCTGGCGCTCGGGGGCGACCTTCGTCAATGGCGCGGTCGGGGTCTCGCGTGAGGACTTTGACGACATCGCCCGGCGCACGGCCCTGGCCCCGGTCATCCATTTCGCCAGCACGCGCGGGCTCAGCACCGGTGCGCGGATCCAGGCCGGGACCTGGTTCGACCAGGGCAGCGTGGCCCTGTCTCCCCGCGTTGGCCTGGCCTGGGTGAAGAGCGACATTGACGGCTATGTCGAGCAGGGTCCGGCGGCCCAGCATGACTATGCCGACCGCGCGGTCACGGCCTCGACCGCCGAGGTGGCCCTGAGGGCCGAGGCAGGGCAGGGCGCTTTGCGCTTCTTTGTCGAGGGTGGCTATCGCGACCTTATCAGCGACGACAGTGACGCGGTCCGAACGGGCCTGGCGGGCAACCCGGCCCAGGTCCTGGCGCGCCAGGTGGACCTGCCCACCGGCGGCGAGATCATGGCCTCGGCGGGCCTCAATGGCAAACTGGGGGAGCGGTGGAACGTCGCAGTCGGCTATAGCGGCCGCTTTGGCGACCAGGTTGAAAGCCATCTGGGGGCCATCCGGTTCAGTCTGCCGCTCTAGGTTGAATTTTCAGTAGATTTCGGAACCTTCAGGCCCCGTGACCCCTCGGTCGCGGGGCCCTTGCCTGCGCCCCAGGCCAAGCTTGCGCATGGTCTCGCCAAGACCGCGCCTTATTCACGTCCCGATGAAATGCAAGAAGGCGCGCAACCTATGGCTGTCGCCGCGGGTGGGCTGCCCTGTGCGCCCAATGCGCTATGCCCGCATGACGCCTTTCCCAGCCCCCTGTCGGGCGACTGGAGTTCTGTTCGCGTATGCATATGCTTCCCATCGCCGTGCGGCCCCTGGCCATGCGTTTTGGTCAGACGGGGCTGGCGGTTTCGGTCGGCCTGCTGGCCATGGCTGCGGCCCCTCTTGGGGCGGCCGTGAAGGATCAATCCCCCGGTGTCGAATCGGTTCCCGCCGCCGTGCCGGTCAAGGCCGTGGCCAAGCCCGCCGGGCCGCTCCTGCGCAAGATGACCTTCGAGACCCCGGTCAAGGGCTACAAGGTCAACTCGCGGTTCGGCCTTCGCAAGCTGTCGGTCGAGGCCAAGGCCCGTGCCCACAAGGGCGTGGACATCGCCGCGCCCAGCGGCACCCCGGTCTATTCCACAGCCGAGGGCCGGGTCATCCGTGCCGGCTACCAGGCTGGCGGCTATGGCAACTTCATCGAGGTCAAGCACCCCAACGGCATGAGCAGCCTGTATGCCCACCTGAGCCGGATCTCGGTCGAGGTCGGCCAGTCGGTGGCGGCTGACCATGTGATCGGGCGCGTCGGGTCGACCGGCTATTCGACCGGCCCCCACCTGCATTTCGAAATCCGCCAGAGCGGCCAGCAGGTGAACCCGGCCAAGGTTGTTGGCTCCAGCTATGACGTCAAGGTCGACACCCACCAGCTGCGCTACGCCAAAGCATGACCAATCCGTAATGTAAAAGGCCCTTTCCATTTCCCCCTGTGAGCTTCTAGCTTGGGCGCGATAGAGGGAGTGGCCTATGACCGCAGCATTGACGCTGGACGCTGTCAGCAAACGATATGGGGCCTACCAGGCCGTGTCGGATCTCAGCTTCCAGGTGGAAAAGGGAAGCATCTGTGGCTTCCTGGGGCCCAATGGCGCGGGCAAGACCTCGACCCTGCGGATGATCCTGGGCCTGCAGCCTGCCACCAGCGGACGGATCGAGATCCTGGGCTCTGACGACGGTCGCAAGGTGCGCAACCGCATCGGCTTCCTGCCCGAGGAGCGGGGCCTCTACAAGAAGATGACCCCGGTCGAGGCCATTGCCTACCTGGGCTCGCTCAAGGGGCTGCCGGCCAGCGAGGGCCGCGCGCGGGCGCGCGACATGCTGGAAAAGATGGGCCTTGGCCACGCCCAGAAAAAGAAGATGAAGGACCTGTCCAAGGGCATGGCCCAGAAGGTCCAGCTGGTCTCTGCCGTTGTGCACAGGCCCGAGTTCGTGATCCTGGACGAGCCCTTCTCGGGCCTGGACCCCATGAACCAGCAGGGGCTGGAGACCCTGATCCGCGACCTGGCCGCCGAGGGAGCGACGGTCCTGTTCTCAACCCACGTCATGCAGCACGCCGAGCGCCTGTGCGACAAGGTCGTCCTGCTGGCCCGGGGCCGTAAGGCCTTCGAGGGCACGGTGGATGAGGCGCGGGCGACCTCGCCCCGCTACCTGGAAATCGAGGGCAACCTGGACCCCCAGGCGGTGCGTGCCCTGCCGGGCGTGACCCATGTCGAGCGTGTCCTGGGCCCCGATGACGTCCTGACGCTGAAGGCGGCCCTGGAGCCGGGGGCAGAGGCCCAGGCGGCGCTGCGTGCCGCCTTTGTCGGCAACCTGGATGTCCGCCGCTTCCATCTGCGTGAACCGACCCTGCACGATGCCTTCATTGCCCTGACCGGGGCTAATCCGGACGAGGACCAGCGTCACCAGCCCCTCGATGCCCAAGCCGAGGAGGTGCGCGCATGAGCCCGATCCTGCTGATTGCCCACCGCGAGGTGATGGCCTATGTGAAGACGGTCGGCTTCTGGCTGTCCCTGCTGAGCCTGCCCTTCTTTGCGGCGCTTGGCGGCTTTGTACCGATGCTGATGAAGCGGGCCGAGCCGGTCCATGCCTATGTCATGGTGGACGAGACACCCAATGCGGGCCTGGCGGGGGCCGTGCGCGCCTCGCTGGAGCGTGAGCAGCAGCGCAGCGCAACCTCGGCCCTGTCGGTTGCGGCGGTCGGAGAGGCGGGCATCACTGGCCGCGACCGGGTGGCCGAGGCGGCCCGCGAGGGTGGCTATGAGGCGGGCCTGGCCGAGCTGAAGAAGGTGGCTCCGCGTGCCGGTGCCGGCTTCCAGCCGCCGCGCGCCGACATCGTTGAGCTGCCCGTTCCGGCCGACCTGGCCCAGGCCGCCCCGGGGGAAGCCCTGGACGCCGTGGCGCGCCAGTGGGTGCAGGGTGAGCAGACCGTGCAGGACCAGACCGTCTCGGCCGTGGTCATCCTGTCCGAAAAGGATGGTCTGCCCTCGGCGCGCATCTGGAGCCGCCGGGCCACCAATAACGACCTGGAGTCCAAGGTGCGCAAGGCCATCGGCGACGCCCATCGCCACCAGGCCTTTGCCGCTGCGGGGGTCGATGCGGCCCTGATCGGCCAGGTCGAGACCTTCCGGCCGGACGTCACCCTGCTGTCGCCCCGTGCTGCCTCTGGCGGCGAGGTCAGCCTGCGGGACCGCCTGCCAGCCGTCATTGGCCTGATGAGCGGCTTCCTGATGTGGTCGCTGATCATCACCGGGGCCACCATGCTGATGAACGGGGTGATGGAGGAGAAGTCGAACAAGATCCTCGAGATCCTGCTGTCCTCGGTCACCGCCACGGAACTGCTGGTGGGCAAGGTGCTGGGCGTGGCCATCCTGACCCTGACGGTCATGGTGGGCTGGGGCGTCATCAGTGCGGTGGGGCTGAGCATGGCCTGGCCTGACATCGCGCGCGATATCGGGGCCGTCCTGCTGCACAACGGCCTGTGGTTCTACCTGCTGCTGTTCCTGGTGGGGGGCTACCTGATGTATGCGGTGCTGTTCGCCGCCATCGGGGCCTTCTGCGAGACGCCGCGCGATGCCCAGACCCTGATGGGGCCGGTGATGATGGCCCTGGTGGTGCCCCTGCTCTTCATGCAGATGGCCCTGCGCTCGCCCGATGCCCTGGTGCTCAAGGTGATGAGCCTGATCCCGCCCTTTACCCCCTTCATCATGGCCGCCCGCGCGCCCAGCGAGCCGCCGCTGGTCGAGGTGATGGCCGGGGTGGTGATGATGTTCGCCTTTGCCGCCCTGATGACCTGGCTGTCGGGCCGGGCCTTCCGCGCCGGTGCCCTGTCCGACGTGAAGCTGAGCTGGAAGAGCTTCATGGGGGCGATCAGCAGCCGCAACTAGGCCTGTGTCCGGCAGCCTGAATGACGAAAGCCCCCTCTGTCACCAGAGGGGGCTTTTTCGTGGACGGAACCGCCAGGCCGATGGCGGGCAAGAGAAAGGCCCGCCCGGTTTCCCGGAGCGGGCCTTGAAATCTCTTTGCCGTAGCGGGTCGATTAACGACCGGCGCGGGGCTTCGGAGCCGGCAGCAGGCCTTCGCGCTGGGCGCGCTTGCGAGCCAGCTTGCGGGCGCGACGGACGGCTTCAGCCTTCTGGCGAGCGCGCTTCTCCGAGGGCTTCTCGAAGTGCACGTGGCGCTTCATTTCACGGAAGCTGCCTTCGCGTTGCATCTTCTTCTTCAGGGCCTTGAGCGCCTGATCGACGTTGTTGTCGCGGACGAAAATCTGAACCAGGGTTATCTCTCCTTTGGCCGCCCGCCGCGTCCTTAACCAAGGGAGACGGGCAGACAAAATAAAAACCGTGTCCGATTGCAGGGCTCTCGGATGAAGGCGCGCTGATACAACAGCAAGGCGCGCCTGTCCAGATCGACACAGGCAATCGTGATGGGTCGAATTGCAGGCCGTCTGGCATTATCTTGGGGATATGACCGATCTGCCCCCCTCAGACTCCGATCAGGCCCCCGAGATGGACTGGGCAGCCCGCACCGAGCAGGCCGTGCTGGATATTGCCGTGCGCAAGGCCCCGGCGATGGGCTGGAACAGCCAGATGGTGCGCGCCGCGTGCGAGGCGGCAGGACTGTCGCTGGGGGACCAGGAGCTGCTGCTGCCCAATGGCCCGCGGGACCTGGCCGTCCTGCTGTCGCGCCGTCACGACAAGCGCGCGCTCAAGGCGCTGGAGGCCACGCCGGCTGAGTCGATGAAGATTCGCGAGCGGATCTCTGCCGCCGTATCGGCCCGGATGGAGGCGGGGGCCCAGGACCTGGACGCGGCCAAGCGCTGTGCCGGCTTCCTGGCCCTGCCGCACAATGCCGACCTGGGCTTCAAGCTGGCGTGGGAAAGCGCCGACCACCTGTGGCGCTGGGCGGGCGATACGGCCACGGACCAGAATCACTATTCGAAGCGCGCGATCCTGGGCGGCATCCTGATTCCCGCCCTGACCCTGCGCTGGTTCCAGGGGCGCGAGGCGGCCGAGGCCTTTGTCGCGCGCCGCATCGAGAACGTCATGCAGTTCGAGAAATGGAAGGCGGGCAAGGACTTTGACGCCCCCATGCGGACCGTGACCGACTTCCTGGGCCGCCTGCGCTACGGCCCGAAGGAAGCCTGACCCGGCGGGGGAAGGGGCCTACAGCCTGCCCAGGATCCGGTTCACGTGGGCCATTTTGCGGCCCGGACGGATGTCGTGCTTGCCATAGAGATGCAGATGCGCCGACGGGTCGGCGGCCAGGGTCGGCCACTGGTTGACCTCATCGCCCAGCAGATTGGTCATCTCGATACGGAAATGCGCCTCGGCCGAGCCCAGGGGCCAGCCGGTGATGGCGCGGATGTGCTGCTCGAACTGGTCGCAGGCACAGCCGTCCTGGGTCCAGTGGCCGGTATTGTGGACGCGCGGCGCGATCTCGTTGACCAGCAGCTGGCCGTCGCCCATGTCGAACAGCTCGATGCCGATGACCCCGACATAGTCCAGCCCGTTCAGGATGGCGGTGGCGATCTGGACCGCGCGGGCCTGGGTGCCGTCATCGACGCTGGCAGGCGCGATCGTCGTCTTCAGGATCGAGTTCTCGTGGCTGTTCTCGCCGAACGGATAGACGGCAACGCTGCCATCGTGGCCGCGCGCGGCGATCACTGACAGCTCACGGGTGAAGCGGGCAGCCGCTTCCAGGACGGCCGGGCGCTGGCCGATGCTGGCAAAGGCAGCCTCGGCGTCGGCGGCGTCGCGAATCCAGACCTGGCCCTTGCCGTCATAGCCTTCACGGCGGGTCTTGAGCAGGGCTGGCAGGCCGAGCGTCTCCAGTGCCGGGGCCAGGTCGGCCACGGTGGTGATGGCGGCAAAGTCGGTGGTGGTGGCCCCGACGCTGTTCAGGAAGGTCTTTTCCTCGACCCGGTCCTGCGCGATGGCCAGGGCGCGTGCGCCAGGGGCAACCAGGGCCCCGCCCTGTTCCAGCAGCTCGACCGAGCGGGCCGGCACGTTCTCGAACTCAAAGGTGACCACGTCGCTGGCCTGGCCCAGGGCCAGCAGGGCCTCGGCATCGTCATAGGCCGCGGTGATCTGGCGTTTGGATACGCGGGCCGCCGGGCAGTCCGGCTGCGGGTCCAGGACGATGACGTCAAAGCCCAGGCGCGAGGCGGCCTGGCTCAGCATCCGGCCCAACTGGCCCCCGCCAAGAATTCCAAGGGTCGAACCGGGGGGCAGGGGCAGGTGCGTCATTAGTCTTCGACAGTCTCGGCGACAGATTCGGTCTGGGCGGCGCGGAAGGCGGAAAGGCGCGTCGCCAGCTCAGGATCGGACAGGGCCAGGATCTGGGCAGCCAGGATACCGGCATTGGCGGCCCCCGCCTCGCCGATCGCCAGGGTGGCGACGGGCACGCCGCCCGGCATCTGGACGATGGAGAGCAGGGAATCCATGCCCTTGAGCGCCTTGGACTGGACCGGCACGCCCAGCACCGGCAGGTCCGTCATCGAGGCGGCCATGCCCGGCAGGTGGGCAGCACCGCCTGCCCCGGCGATGATGACCTTGAAGCCCTTGTCCCTGGCCGTGGTGGCGAAATCATACAGGCGCTGGGGTGTGCGGTGGGCGCTGACCACCCTGGCCTCCCAGGCCACGCCCAGCTGATCCAGACGCTCGGCGGCGAGCTTCATCGTCGGCCAGTCAGAGCGGCTGCCCATGATAATGGCTACGGGCGGGACGGATGCGGTCATGGGCACAGTTCCTGCGTCGGAAAGCGGCCCGTTACAGCACACGCGTTGCGCCCGCAACCAACTGCGCTAGAATCACGCAAATCACGGGCAATATTGTCCCGTTTCGCCTCTCTAGGGCCGGAGCCTGTTTTGACGACTGTGGCTGATTTGACGGTGCCCGAGGCCCTGGTGCCCGAGGCCCTGGTGGATGAGGTCAATCGCCTGCGCGCCCCGGTGCGGGCCCTGACCGAGCGGGCCGAGCGGGCCGAGGCCCTGGCCGACCACGATGTGCTGACGCCGGTGCTGAACCGGCGCGGCTTCATGGCCATGGTGTCGCGGATCATGGCCTATTGCCGGCGTCATCAGGTTCCAGCGGCCCTGATCTACCTCGACCTGGATGGCTTCAAGCGGATCAACGACGACCTGGGCCATGCGGCGGGGGATGCGGCCCTGATCGGCGTGGCGGAACGACTGCTGGCCAGTGTGCGCGAATCCGATGCTGTCGGTCGCCTGGGCGGGGATGAGTTCGCGGTGCTGCTGGTAAACGCCGGCTTCGAGGAGGGGCAGGCCAAGGCGCGCCAGCTGGCCCATCTGCTCGAGACCCATCCCTTTGCCTGGAACGGCCGGTCTGCACCCCTGCACGGCTCATTCGGGGTCAGTGTGCTGGATGACCAGGCCGATCCCGAGCTGTGGCTGGCCCAGGCGGATGCGGCCATGTGGCTGCGCAAGAAGGAAGGCCGCTGACGCCCGGCGATGTATCGGGCCTGCCTCAGGCGATGATGTCGGGCAGGATGGCGTCCTCGATCTTCACGATCTCGTCGCGCAGCGCCAGCTTCTTGCGCTTCAGCCGTGCGATCAGGAGTTGGTCGGGGATCGGCATCTGGCCCAGGGCCTCGATCGAGGCCTCGAGATCCGCGTGCTCCTGTCGAAGCATTTGAAGCTGGGACAGCAGGGCCTGTTCGTCTTCAGTCAGCGAAGGATCGTGGTCGTTCATCGTATGCCCCTGGCGATGACGCCATATAGCGGACCGCGGGTCAGGCCGAAAGACGTTCCGACAGGGTCGTCAGGGCCGGGCGCGGCACTACGGTGTCCCAGTGCCGCGCCGTCTCGGCCAGGCCCTCCAGGGCGCGGCGGGCAGGGGCGGCCGGGGGCGGAGACAGGGCTTCCAGCTCCAGCATCAGGCGGCGCTCGGCATCCAGTTCGACCGCCTTGACCTGGGTGCGCAGGGCTTCGCGGTGGTCATTCTCGATGTCGGGGACCGGGGCCTTCAGCGTGCGCCGCATGGCCCGAAGCGGGCCGACCACGACGCGGTCATAGGCGCGGGCCATGTCGCAGGCCGCTTCCAGCGTCTCATCATCGGGACGGCGACCGGTCACGGCATTCCATGCGCCCCACAGGAGCACCGGCACATTCTGCTCATAGCGATCCTGGAGGATCAGGCAGGCCTCGGCCACGCCCTCACGGCCATAGGCGGCCACGGCCCAGTCCCAGAAGGCGCTCATTCGCCCTGGTCCCCCTTCATGCCGTTCCAGCGCCGCACGGCGGACCAGTCCAGGCCAAACAGGTCCAGCGCCCGGCCAACCGACTGATCGACCATGGCTTCCAGCGAGTCGGGGCGGGCGTAGAAGGCGGGCAGGGGCGGGGCGATGGTGGCGCCCATCTCGGCCAGGGCCGTCATGGTGCGCAGGTGGCCCAGGTGCAGGGGCGTCTCGCGCACCATCAGCA
>JAEYQX010000032.1 GCA_023409795.1 Pseudomonadota bacterium | reverse complement strand
GTCGGGCTGGACGAGGCTGGTGCCATCCATGCGGCCCCGAGGGCGGCCCTGCGCCCGGCCCTGATCATTGCGGACTGGGCGGACCTGGGCAGCGCCAGCTTCGCCGACCGTTATCGCCTGCTGCAGGACGCGGCCCTGGCCGAGGCGGCCAGGGCCAGCGACAACCCGCGCACGCCGATCGAGGCGCGGCTGGCCTTTGCCCGTTTCCTGGTCGGCAATGGCTTGGGCTATGAGGCGATCGGCACGCTCAACGCCCTGGTCCGGCAGAGCCCGGCGATGCAGGGCGTGGCCGAGGTCCGGGGCCTGCGCGGCGCGGCCCGTGCCTCGATCGGCCGCTATGACGAGGCCGAGGCCGACTTTTCCTCCAATGCCCTGACCGGCGACCCGTCGACGCGGGTGTGGCAGGGCTATATCGCCGCCCAGCGCGGGGACTGGGCCAGCGCGCGCCAGAGCTTTGCGGCCGGGGCCGGGGTCGTCGACAACTTCTCGGCAGAGTGGCGGGCCCGCTTTGGCACGGCCCACGCCATGGCAGCGGTGGAGACCGGGGACCTGGAAGGGGCGCGCGAGTTGCTGGCCTATGTCCTGGCCCAGCCCGACATCTCGGCCCTGGACCAGCTGGCCGCGCGCCTGGTGCAGGCGCGTCTCTATGAGGCCCTGAACAAGCCGGGCGCGGCGCTGAAGCTCTACAAGGCCGTCGCCCGCACGCCGATGGACGGGGTGGCGACCCCGGCCAGGCTGGGCGTGATCCGCATGGAGCTGGCCAGCGGAGCCCTGACCCCCACCGGTGCCGCCGCCCAGCTGGAGCCGCTGAAATGGCGCTGGCGGGGCGACCAGACCGAACTGGCGGTGATCCGCACCCTGGGCGAGCTTTACCTGTCGCAGGGCCGCTATCGTGAGGCCCTGACCACGCTGAAGGCGGCCGGGCCCAAGATCGTCAACCTGCCGGGCGGGACCCAGCTGAAGACGGACCTCGACAACGCCTTCCGGGCCATGTTCCTGGAGGGCGCGGCCGATGGCCTGCAGCCGGTGCAGGCCCTGGCGCTCTTCTTTGACTTCCGCGAGCTGACCCCCGTCGGGGCGGACGGGGACGAGATGGTGCGCCGCCTGGCGCGACGCCTGATAGATGTGGACCTGCTGGACCAGGCCGCAGAGCTGCTGAAATACCAGGCCGACAACCGCCTGGACGGGGTGGCCAAGGCCCAGGTGTCGACGAATCTGGCCGCCGTCTATCTGATGAACCGCCAGCCCGAGCAGGCGCTGCAGGCCCTGTGGTCGTCGCGCACGACCCTGTTGCCGAGCGCAATTAATGCCGAGCGCCGGGCCCTGGAGGCGCGGGCCCTGACCGAGCTGGGCCGCTATGACCATGCCCTGGAAATCCTCGGCAATGACAACAGCGCCGCCGCGCGCGACGTGCGGGCCGAAATCCTGTGGAAGCAGCAAAGCTGGGGCCCGGCCGCCGCCATCTATGAGGCCCAGCTGGGGGATCGGCACAGGGAGACCGCCATCCCGCTGACGGCGGACGAGGAAAACCGCCTGATCCGTGCCGGGGTCGGCTATTCGCTGGCCGAGAACGCGACGGCGCTCGATCGACTGGCGCGCAACTATCAGGGCTTTGCTGACAAGGCCCGTTCGCCCGGAGCCGTGCGCCTGGCACTGGCGGGGCTGGATGGCGTGGATGGCCTGGGCAGCACCCGGGACCTGGCCAGCCTGAGCACGGCGGCGGACACCTATGCGGGCTGGATTGCCCAGACCAAGGCCGATTTCCGCTCACGCACCGCCTCTGCGGCCCCCGCGGCCCGTCCTGCTGCGGCTGCCGGACAGCAAACGGGCGGAGATCGCGCCGCGACCCCCGCCCGTGCCCAGCCCGTCACAGCGGGCTGATGTTCGTCATTTCGGAAGACTGATCCCCGCCCCTGGGGCGAGGACCAGCTCCAGAGTGACTTAGCCGTTGACGGCGTCCTTCAGCGGCTTGGAAACGCGGAAGCGAACAGCCTTCGAAGCCGGGATCTTGATGGTCGCGCCGGTGGCCGGGTTACGGCCTTCGCGCTCGGCGCGCTCGGCGGTGTCGAAGACGCCCAGGTTCGAGATGCGGACGTCCGAACCCGAAACCAGGCTCTTGTGGATGTTCTTGACGATCGCGTCGAGGACGCGGCCGGCGTCGGCCTGCGAGACACCTGCGTCCTTGGCGACGGCAGCGATCAGTTCGGCTTGAGTGGTCATGAGGGTTTTCCCAATGGTGGTCGCTCGATTCCCGAGCGAAGACCTATGGATCAACACGCGTTTGGCGCGTGTTGGCAAGCCCGCAACCGCGCAAAGCGCCTGATAGCGGGCATTTATCCCCCGCCAGCGGCCCTCTGGAAGCTCTCGACAAGGCTGCCGGCGACCAGTCTCCAGCCGTCCACCAGGACAAAGAAGATCAGCTTGAATGGCAGGGAAATCACCGTCGGCGGCAGCATCATCATACCCATGGACATCAGCACGCTGGCCACCACCAGGTCGATCACAAGGAACGGAACAAAAAGAAGAAATCCGATGGTGAAGGCGGTCTTCAGTTCACTGATCATGAAGGCCGGAGTGACCACCCGCAGGGGCAGGTCCTGGACGTCCGCCGGGGCCTCCAGTTGGGACAGTCGGGTGAACAGGGCCAGGTCATCGCGCGAGACCTGGGACAGCATGAAGGTTTTTACCGGTTCGGAGGCCGCATCAAAGGCCTGGGGCAGCTCCATCTGCTCATCCATCAGGGGCCGGATGCCCGAATCATAGGCGTCCTGCCAGGTCGGAGCCATGACGATGGCGCTCAGGAACAGGGCCAGGGAGATCAGGACGGCGTTGGGCGGCGACTGCTGCATCCCCAGGGCCGTGCGCAGCAGCGACAGGACCACCACGATCCTCACGAAGCTGGTGGTCATGATGACGATGGACGGTGCCAGGGACAGCACCGTCATCAGGCCGACCAGCTGGACCACCCGCGTCGTCAGGCCAGAGCCGGTGCCCAGGTCGATGTTGATGGCCGAGCCGCCCTGGGCCGCCGCCTGGGCCAGGGCCGACAGGGGCCAGACCAGGCAGAAGGCGGTGGTGATCAGCGACAGCAGGGCCGCGCGCTTCAGTTCCTGGCGGGTCGGAACGGCAAGGATTGCCGGGCGGGCAGGGCGCGGGCGCTTCACGGCTGGGCCTCTTGCGTGGTGCCGCGCGGCTCGATCAGCTCGCGGCCTTCGCCCAGGAGGATCAGGCGGTCCTCGTTATCCACGCGCACCAGGACCAGGCGGCGGGCCGGGTCCAGGACCAGGGTCTCGACCACCTGCATGCGCCGTGCACCCCGGTCGGCCTGGAGCCGGGCCAGGAGCTGGGGCGCGTAGCGGCGCACCCCCCAGGCCACAAGGCCAATCAGGCCCAGGGTAAAGGCCAGCCCGAAGACGGCCCTGAGAAGATCGAGGAAATTCATCTGCTGTTTCGGCCCGGACACGAAGACGAGGCGATGCCGCTTCGGCCGCCCCCTTGGCCAAGGTTTGAAGGCTCATGGTTAACGCGGCGTTTAGGATACCTGGTGTTAACCATCCAGGCGGCAGTTTCTGCCCATCAGCGCTTCTGAAGGTCGCCCGTGTCCGTCACCGATATCTCACTGCTGAACCAGATCAAGGGCCGGTTGAACTGGCTGGGGGATCGCCAGCGGGTGATCGCCCAGAACGTGGCCAACTCGGACACGGCCGGCTATGTGGCGCGCGACCTGAAGGTGCCGACCGACTTCGAGGCGGTGCTGAACCAGGGCAGCCAGACGACGCGGATGATGGCGACCAACGCCATGCACTACAGCCCGCCCGCGCCGCGCGGACGCTTTGATGCCGTGCGCAGCCCCGATTCCGAAACCACCCTGGACGGCAACTCGGTCGTGGTCGAGGAGCAGATGCTGAAGATGGCCGAGAGCCGCATGGCCTATGACGCCGCCAT
>JAEYQX010000168.1 GCA_023409795.1 Pseudomonadota bacterium | reverse complement strand
GCTTCAGGGCCTGGGCCGGACCCTTGCCGCCCTCAATCTCAATGATACGCATGAGGCTCTCCCGGCGCTTGCATTCACATCCAATGGAGGGCTTTCTTAGAGGCTTCATCCGGCGCTGGCCACGGAGACGGTGATGTCGTTCGAAGATCTTGAGCCCCGGACCGCTTCGGGATCGCCCCTGGGCCAGCTGGTCAGGGAGGACCTGGACCTCTATGCCGTCGCCGACCTGCAAGAACGGATCGTCCAGCTGGAAGCCGAGATCGCCCGCACGCGCGCGGCCATCGAGACCAAGGGCTCGAAGCGCAGCGCTGCCGACGCCCTGTTCAAATTCTGACGAAAGACGGTCCCCCAAACAGGGGCGTGGCATATCGATGGCTTTCGGAGTAGAACGACGGTTTTTCAGCCCCGGTTTGCCAGGCGTGATTTCTTGATGGGTAAGATCGACTTGACCGATACGTCTGGCGACAACGGCCTGAACATCCGCAGCACAAAGGTGCTGAACTTTGCCCGTTCGGAGCTGTTCGACCACCTGTTCCGCGAGGGCATGGAACTGGTCGAGGAGACCGCGGCCTATCTGGATGGCGACGGGCGTCATGAATCGCGCCTGCTGACCCGCTCGACGGCTTTGGCCTATGCCGGCGAGAGCATGAAGCTGACCACCATGCTGATGCAGATCGCCTCGTGGCTGCTGGTGCAGCGGGCGGTGCGAGAGGCAGACATGACGGCGGCAGCGGCCTGTGAGGCGCGCTATCGGCTGGCTGACCGGCGACTGGATGCCGAGCCGTCCCACGCGGACCTGCCGATTGCCCTGGTCGAATACGGGGTCCGGGCCCAGAAGCTCTATGACCGGGTCCTGCATCTGGACCGGCGGATGTATCTGGACGCAGCGGACGAGATTCCGGTCAATCCGGTGCGCAGCCAGATGGATCGCCTGGCCGCCGCCTTTGGCGGCCAGGGGTGATCCCCGGTTCTAGGGGCCGACGTCGTCCGGGTTGATGGCCCCGTCAGCCACCACCTTGGGCAGGTTCACGGCAATGCCCAGGGCCTCGGCCAGCTTGGCGTCGCGCTGGTAGACGTCCTCGCGGAAGGCCACGCGGCCCTGGCCATCGACAAAGGCGGTCCAGTAGAGCAGGCGCACCGTGATCGGACGGCCGGTGGTCACGCGGGTGGTCACGCGGCTGTCCTGGGCCGCGTCAAAGGCTTCCAGCTTGGTCGGGTCCGGCTGCAGCAGCAGGCGGGCGAACTCGACGGCGTTCTGGACCCGCACGCAGCCGTGGCTGCGCTGGCGAACCGACAGGTTGAAGGCCCCCTTGGACGGGGTGTCGTGCAGGAAGATGGCGTAGCTGTCGCGCAGCTCGAACTTCACATAGCCCAGGGATGACTTGGGCCCGGCGCGCTGCACCACCCAGCCCTGGTCATTGATGTACATATCGTTGGCGGCCAGGTAGCCCGGCCCCTTGGGCAGGATCTCGCGGCGGGCGATGCCCATGGGCACGGTCCAGGGCGGGTTGGCCACGACCGAGGCGAACGGGCGCTCCAGGCTGGGGGTCTGGTTCGCGACCGAGCCCACGACCACCCGGTTCGAGTGGATGGGGCGACCGTCACGGTAGTAGACCATGATGGCGGCGGCCGTGTTGACCTCGATCCGCTCGGGGGCCAGGTCGCGCTTCAGCCAGCGGCGGCGCTCAAGGTTCAGGGCGATCTGGCGGGCCCGGTCCTCGGCAGAGGCCCCAAGCGAGCGCTGGGTGCCCGGGCCGATGCGGCCATCGACGCCCAGGCCGTGGCGGGTCTGGAAGCTGCGCAGGGCTGCCTGAAGCTCGGGGCCATAGATGTTGGTGCCCTTCAGGCGCTCGGCGGCGGCGGGCCCCAGGTCACCCTCGGCGGCCAGGCGCGCGACCAGGGCCGGCATCCGGTCGTCGGTTGCGCCCGGCTCGATGGTTCCGCCCTGGCGGAAGGCGGGCCAGCCGCCGTCCCGGCTGATGCGGCGATAGCGGCCATAGCCAGCCGAAAGATTGGTATAGCCGATGTCCTGCGGGGCCAGGGCGTCGAACCAGGCGCTCATGCGATTGGCGCTGATGGCGTCAACCAGGCCCTGGGCCACATCGACCTGGTTCTTTTCCATCTCCCACAGCTCTTCGACCGTCTCGGGCCGGACGCGGCCGTGGGCCAGGACGTCGGCATAGGTCAGGGCCGAGACGGTTGCCCGCACCTCGGCGCTCTCGGGATGGGCGGCCAGGCCGACAAAATCGAAGAAGTCATTGACCGGCAGGGCATGGCGCTCGGCCCCTGCCGCCACCGACTGCAGCTCGCGCAGGCGCTCAGCCGTCCAGATCGGCTTGCCGCCGGTCAGCTGGTAGACCTTCTTGACGCGGGCCTGCTGATCCTGGGGCAGACGCGCGATCTGGGCCTCCAGATCGATCGGCTCCACGATAATCAGTGGCGTCGCGCGCGTCTGTGCCAGCGCCGTGGACGCCGTGCTGACCATCAGGGTTGCGGTTGCAGCGCCGAGCCCCAGTTGCCGTCGATTCATCTGCCGTAACTCTTTACCGTCCGAAGTGGCGACAGACCCATCGCCTACGCCCCGTCGAACTGAACGTGCGGATGTTACCGATGTTCCGGGCAAACAAAAAGCGCCGGTCCCAGGGGACCGACGCTTCTGTGTTCTTTTTGACGCAACCCTTGATGGCCGCGACAGGCTTACTTCTTGATGAAGCCGCCGAACTTGTTGTTGACGCGCGAGCCGCGACCGCCGCGGTCCAGCAGCTGGGCGTTGCCGCCGGTCCAGGCCGGGTGGGTGGTCGGATCGATGTCCAGAGCCAGGGTGTCGCCTTCCTTGCCGTAGGTCGAACGGGTCTGGAAGGTGGAGCCATCCGGTCGTGCAACCGTGATGAAGTGGTAGTCGGGGTGCGTGTCCGCTTTCATCGATCTGATCCGTCTCTGCGCGACGACGATTCCGACCGTCACTGCGCTTAAAATAGAGAATCCCGCCGAAGTTTCGACGGGAGTGAGCCGCGGCGTTTACACCGGGGGGCGTTCCGGGGCAAGAGCGCAGTCATGACACAGGCAAGTCCATCCGTTTCGACCCAAGTGCGCACGGCCCCCGGCCGTCCGGGAGCCGGGGCCCTTCTGGCCGAGCAGATGAATGAGGCGGCGGGCAAGCGGGCCAGGTCCCGAAGCATCAAGCCACTGTCGCGCCTGATCCCCTATCTGCTGAAGCACAGGCTGAACGCGGCGATCGCCTGCGTGTGGCTGCTGGCCTCCACGGCCGCGTCCCTGGGGCTGACGGCCACGGCCCGCGGTGCCATCGACAACGGCTTCGACAATGGCGGGCAGAGCCTGAACCTGTGGTTCATGATCCTGGGAGCCAATGCCCTGGGCCTGGGCCTGGCCACGGCGCTTCGGTATTTCTACGTCACCAAGACGGGCGAGCGGATCGTGGCTGACCTGCGCTCGGGGCTGTTCGGGCGCATCCTGACCCTGGACCCGGTCTTCTTTGCCCACATGCGCACGGGCGAGGTGCTGTCGCGCCTGACGACCGACATCCAGCTGGTCGACACCCTGCTGACCACCTCGATCAGCTATGCGCTGCGAAACTTCCTGACCCTGATCGGGGCCACCATCCTGCTGTTCTTCGTCAGCCCCAAGCTGACCGGCCTGGTCCTGCTGATCGTGCCGATCCTGATCGTGCCGCTGTTCGTCTTTGGCCGCCAGGTCCGCAAGCTGACGGTCAAGTCCCAGGACACCTTTGCCAATGCCGTCGGCTTTGCCGGTGAGAGCGTCGACGCCATCGAGACGGTCCAGGCCTTTGGCCGCGAAAAGAGCGCCATCGCCCGCTTTGCCGATGCGGTGGAGGCTGCCTTCCGGGTCTCGCTGGTCCGCATGAGGGCGCGCGCGGTGATGACCGCCATGATCATCGTGGTCATGTTTGGCGGGGTGACCCTGGTCCTGTGGCTGGGGGCCCAGGACGTGATCGCCGGGACCATGACGCCGGGGGCCCTGCTGCAGTTCGTGCTGCTGTCGGTCTTTGCCGCCGGTGCCGTCGGGGCCCTGGGCGAAAGCTGGGGCGACGTGCAGAAGGCCGCCGGGGCCATGGAGCGGATCGAGGAGCTGATGCAGGCCTTGCCGGCCATCGCGCCGCCCGCCCATCCGCGCCCGCTGCCCAGCCCGCCGCGAGGCGAGGTCTCGATGTCGGCTGTTGATTTTGCCTATCCGGGGCGGCCTGACCTGCCCGCGCTGCAGGGCTTCAGCCTGACCGTGCGTCCGGGCGAGACGGTGGCCCTGGTCGGCCCTTCGGGGGCGGGCAAGTCAACGGTCTTCCGCCTGTTGCTGCGCTTCTACGACCCGCAGTCGGGTGTGGTCTCGGTGGACGGGGTGGACGTGCGCGAGGCCGATCCGGTCGA
>JAEYQX010000137.1 GCA_023409795.1 Pseudomonadota bacterium | reverse complement strand
CCCAGCGCTCGGCCGAGGCGGCCAAGGAGATCAAGGCCCTGATCTCGACCTCTGGCCAAGAGGTGGCCGAGGGCGTCAAGCTGGTCGGGCAGGCGGGCGAGGCGCTACACTCGATCGCGACGCGGGTGGGCGAGATGGACAGCCTGGTCGCCGAGATTGCCTCTTCGGCCCAGGAGCAGGCGTCGGGCCTGAGCCAGGTCAATATCGCCGTCAACCAGATGGACCAGGTAACCCAGCAGAACGCCGCCATGGTCGAGGAGACCACGGCCGCTGCCGCCAACCTGAGGCATGAGGCCGAAGGCCTGGCCCGCCTGGTCGGGCGTTTCCAGACGGGACAGGTCGCCGCCGCCGAGCTGGCACCACAGACATCAGCGCCGGCTGGCCCCCCGCCCGCGCTGATCAGCCAACGCGCCAGGCTTCGCGCGCTGGCCGGGGGTGGCCAGGACGAGGTGTGGACCGAGTTCTGATCCCCGCGCACCGGATCGCCGCCCGCCGACCCCCTCAGCGGCGATCCGGTGCGTGCCCCTGCATCCTGCGGTCTGGCCTGGAAATGCAACCATAGGTTTATTTTTCCTTCCTCACTCGCCCGATCTGTCCTAGACAGGGTTCGGGTCAGGTTCGGGCGTTGTAAGGGGACATCGGAATGTCGTGGCTGTTGCTGGCCGGTCTTCTGGTCAATCTGCAGGAAGCCGCGCCTGATCAGGCGGAACCGGCCATCGTCCTGGACGACATCGAGATCCATGGCCGGCGAGGAGCGGCGCGCCTGCCCCCTGTGGTCGAGCTGGACGGGGCCCAGATCGACGCCTTCGGGGCCTGGTCGATCGGCGAGGTCCTGCAACGCCTGGATGAGCTCTATGGCGGGACCGAACAGGCCATGGTCCTGGTCAATGGGCGCAAGGTGCCCGTCCCCGGCGTCTTTACCGGTTTCCCGCCGGAGGCGGCGGTGCGCATAGAGGTCCTGCCCCCGCAAGCGGCCGGGCTTTATGGCGGGCGGGCTGGCCAGACGGTCTATAACCTGGTGCTGCAGCCGCGCTATGCCAGCCAGAGCCTGGGCCTGAGCCTGTCCGGACCGGACCAGGGCGGGACCACAGCGACCCGGCTTGAGGGACAGCGCAGCGTCATCTCGGGCATGGATACCCATAACCTCAGCCTGGGCCTGGGGCGCGAGACGGCCCTGCGCGCGGGCGAGCGGGCGCTGCATGACGGGATGGATCCGGCAGCCAGCCTTCGTCCCGAAAGCCGGGCTGTGGACCTGTCAGCCATGATGACCCGCAACCTGATGGGCTGGAACACGGTGGCGAGCCTGAACGGACGCCGCTCGGACACCGATACCTCGGCCCGGTTCGGCGAGGTCCTGCGCGACAACCGCAGCCGCCAGGACAACCTGGGACTGACCCTTGGCCTGTCACGCCAGCTGGGCGGCTGGTTCGTATCCAGCAATGCCAACCTGAATGCGGGCTGGACGCGCTCGGACGGCTTCAACCAGATGACCAGCGAGACCCGGTCCCTGGCCCTGGGCGTGGCGGTCAATCGTGAGGTCTGGACCCTGCCCGGCGGCCCATTGATGGCCCATCTCAATGCCACGACCAGCCAGGGGCGGACGCGGACCTGGCAGGCTGAACAGGATCAAGGCAGCCGGTCGGTCCTGCACAACCTGCGCGCCTCGTTTTCTGCCCCCCTGATCCAGGCGGGCAGCCCCGGTTGGGGGCGGATCGGTGGGGTCCAGGTCGATGCGGGCCTGGGTCGCACGGACAGCGGCGGCGAGGTCGGCGAGGACCAGAGCCTGGCCCTGGCCTGGCAGCCGGCGACCCCGGTCCGGCTCAATGTCCGGTGGAGCAGCCAGGCACCCGGCGTCGCCGACCTCCTGCGCAATGAGCCGCTCTATTACGGCGCACCCCGCACCGTCTTTGATTTTCGCCGGGGCGAGGCGGTCGAGGTCCTGGCCCTGATGGGCGGCAATCCCGATCTAGTCACGCCCCGATCGGAAGAGATGGCCCTGTCGGCTTCGCTGGGCCCCTTCACCGACTGGAAGCTGACCGGCATGCTCAACCTGGCCCGCCGCGAGGCTGACCGGGGGCTGGGCACACCGGGCGACCTGAGCGAGGAGATCGAGGCCAGCTTTCCCGACCGCTTCCTGCGTGACGCGGATGGCCGGCTGGTCCAGGTCGATTTCCGCCCCCTCAACCTGGGCAGCAGCCTGGGCCAGACGTTCGGGGCCAACCTGAGCCTGTCGGTGCCCGTCGCCCGTTTCTGGCCCGAGGCAGCGGCCGCGTCTGCCATGGTCCAGGGCCGGCTGGGCTATAGCCGGCACCTGACGGAACGGACCCGGCTGGTGCCTGGTGGCCCGGAGATGGACAGCCTGAAGGGGGACGGCGGCGGCCGTTCGCCGCAGAACCTGCAGGCCGCGATCGAGGTGCGTGTCCGCGACATCAGCCTGGGCCTGAACCTGCGCTGGCAGGACGGCTATCGCAGTCGGCGGCTGGCCGGGGTGGACGGGGCGCAGGACCTGGTGCGCGAGGACCTGCTGGTCAGCGACCTGAACCTCAGCTGGCGGCTGGCCGGGCAGGCGGCACCGGCGCAGGGGGATGGACCGCGCCGCCGCAGCGGGGCGCTGGAGCTGGCCCTGTCGGTGTCCAACCTTCTGGACGCAAGGCCCAGGGCCCGGTTGGGTGATGGCTCAGCCGCGCCGGGCTTTGAACGGGATCGACAGGACCCGATCGGGCGCAGCCTCAAGCTCAGCCTTCGCCGTCGTTTCTGAGGGGCTCAGGCGGGCGGGGTCTCGGCCAGGGTGTCCTCGTCCGGGCTGGTGGTCAGGACGGCCCCGACCGAGGCAAGGATGATGGCGGTGATGGCCAGCCACTGGACCAGGCTGAGCTGCTCGCCCAGCAGGGCCAGGCCCGCCAGGGCTCCCACTGCCGGCTCGCCGCTCAGGAAGATGCCAAAGGTGCGCTTGGGAATGGTGCGCAGGGCGAACATCTCCAGCGAATAGGGCAGGGCGCTGGACACCAGGGCCACGACCAGGCCCAGCCCCAGGACCGTCGGCGACACAAGGCCAGGCCCGGCCGAGGCGAGGCCAAAGGGCAGGATGACCACGGCAGCCACCGTCATGCCCAGGGCCACCGACTGCCCGCTGTGCCGATGTGACAGGCGCTTGCCGCAGATGATGTAGAGCGCCCAGAACAGGCCCGCCGCGGCCGCATAGGCGACGCCCACCGGGTCCAGCCCCTCGATCCCCTTCCAGATCGGCAGCAGCAGGCCCAGCCCCGCCACGGCCAGAGCCACCAGAAGGAAGTGGATCGGGCGGCGCGAATGAAACAGGGCCAGCGTCAGGGGCCCCGAGAACTCGATGGCGATGGCCAGGCCCAGGGGAATGGTCTGCAGCGACAGGTAGAAGCACAGGTTCATCAGGCCCAGAACCACGCCATAGAGCGCGATCCGACCGGCATCGGCGCGGCTGAGGGCAAAGCGCCATGGCCGCCACACCAGCATCAGCACCACGGCGGCCAGGCCCACCCGCAGGGCCGTGGTGCCACTGGCTCCGACCAGGGGAAACAGGCTCTTGGCAAAGGCATTGCCAATGGCCAGCGACAGGATGCCGCCCAGCAGGGCCAGGTAGGGCAGGGCCTGTTTCAGGCCGTCGGAGGGCAGGCTGCGCATGGCGGGACAGGCTTCGGAACGGGGCGGAGGGCCATGTCCTGCCAGATATCGCGCCCATCGCGCCAGTCGCCACGGCACCAGGCATGAGAAAAATTAAACTCTCCCCCAGAATTCCTGAGCACTGCGGGCGGCACCAGGCGTTATAAGGAACCTCCAGCTGATGGCTGCCAAACAGGAGATCGACCATGTCCGCCAATGCCTATGATGCCAGCCGTCACAAGAAGGCCGGGCGGGGGCGGGTCTATGACAGCATCGTCGAGACGATTGGCGACACTCCCCTGGTCCGCCTGCCGAACCTGAGCGCCGAGCTGCATCCGCGCGCGACGGTCCTGGCCAAGCTGGAGTTCTTCAACCCGATCGCCTCGGTCAAGGACCGGATCGGTGTGGCCATGGTCGAGGCCCTGGAACAGGCCGGCCGCATCCAGCCCGGCGCGACCCTGATCGAGCCGACCAGCGGCAATACCGGCATTGCCCTGGCCTTCGTCGCGGCCTCGAAGGGCTACAAGCTGGTCCTGGTCATGCCGGAATCCATGTCGATCGAACGGCGCAAGATGCTGGTCCTGCTGGGGGCCGAGCTGGTCCTGACCCCGGCAGAGAAGGGCATGAAGGGGGCCATCGCCATGGCCCAGGAACTGCTGGATCGCACCCCCGGCGCGGTCAGCCCGTCGCAGTTCGAGAACCCGGCCAACCCCATCATCCATGAAGCCACGACTGCCGAGGAAATCTGGAACGATACGGCCGGGGCGGTGGACATCGTCATCTCGGGCGTGGGCACCGGCGGCACCATCACCGGCGTCGGCCATGCCCTGAAGCAGAAGAAGCCCTCGGTGCGGATGATCGCGGTCGAGCCGACGGCCTCGCCCGTGCTGTCGGGCGGCCAGCCGGGCCCGCACAAGATCCAGGGCATCGGGGCCGGCTTTGTCCCGCCGGTCATTGACACCGCCATCATTGACGGGGTCGAGCAGGTCTCGAACGAGGATGCCTTTGACATGGCCCGCAAGGTGGCCCGCGTCGAGGGCGTGCCGGTCGGCATCTCGTCGGGCGCGGCCCTGGTCGCGGCCTTCCGCCAGGCCTCGCTGGACGAGAACGAGGGCAAGACGATCGTCGCCATCATCCCCAGCTTTGCCGAGCGCTACCTGTCGACCGCCCTGTTCGAGGGTCTTTAGGCCTCTCATGTCCGGTTAACCGCCGTGGGCTTAAGCTTGTGCTGTCATGCTTAAGCCCAAGGTTGATCCCGTCATGGACGCCCAGGAGAGGGCGCTAAAGACCCGCCAGACCCTACTGAGGCGGCTGGCGGATGTCGTCTGCCTGCCCAGCAGCCGGATCAACAGCTTTGAGCGGGCGGTGACCGGCGACCTGATGGTCGAGGTGCTGCGTGAAGCCTCGATCGAGGAGAGGCAGCGCGTGGCCGAGCGGCTGGCGCACCTGACCGAAATCCCCAACACCCTTGTGCGCCTGCTGCTGCGGGACGAGCCGGTCGTGGCGGCCGCCCTGATCGAGCACAGCGCCGCCCTGTCCGATGCCGACCTGATCGGCTGCGCCCGCGATGCCGGGCCTGAGCACCGGCTGATGATCGCCATGCGGCGGGGCCTGTCCGACATCCTGTGCGAGACCCTGATGGCGTTTGGCGAGCACGAGGTCATCCTGGCGGTCCTGCGCAATACCTCGACCCACCTGTCGCAGACGGCCATCGAGGGTGTGGTGGCACTCAGCCGCAAGGAGGCGAGCCTGATCGGCCCCCTGCTGCGCCGCGCCGAGCTGCGCCCGTCCAGTGCCTATGTCATGTACTGGTGGTGCAACGCCCAGCAAAGGATCAGCATTCTTCAGCGCTTTGCTGTCTCGCGCTCGGTCCTGCAGGAGAGCGTCGAGGACGTCTTCGCCCAGGCCGCCGAGGAGGGCCATGCCGACCCGGTGGTGCGCAAGGCCCTGCAATTCATCGAGCGGCGACAGCGCAACCGTGCCGCGATCAGCAGGAGCCCCTATGACTCGCTGGAATCCGCGGTCGAGGCCTCGGCCCACGGACTGGACCGAACACTTCTGGCAGAAATCGCCCATCTGGCAGGGGTGAAGCCGCTGACGGCGGCAAAGATACTGGGCGATCGCGCAGGTGATCCGCTCGCAATACTGTGCAAGGCCACCGGCTTGTCACGCGGACACCTTCACAGGCTGTGGCAGGCCATGAGGCGACCCGAGGTGACGCCCGACGGACAGCTGGATCCGATCTGGGAGCAGGCCCAGATTTGCTATGAAATGCTTGCAGTTGACCGTGCCCAGACCGTGCTGCGTTACTGGAATTGGGCCCTGTCCTCGGCGCTTACGCCGACGCTTCTTCGCGCTATACGCGAAGGCGAGGAACAACTTATCGACGAATACTCCGTGCCGGAAAGAGCCGCCAAAATGGTTCTGGCGCAGAACTTTGATCACTGAAAGTGAGCGTTTGAAGCAGGTATAGTTACCTAGTTCTGTCTCTGTCAGACTACATTATGTCTGGATTGATTTTAGAAATAAAAGTCCTTATGACCTGAAACATCGGCGGATCAGGCGATGATTTGCCCCACTTATTTTGACCGCGAGATTGGCGAGCCCCCCGATGGAAGAAAAACCCGAACTGCTCGAAATGACGGCTGATATCGTTTCGGCCTTTGTCAGCAACAACTCCGTCTCGGCCGATGCCGTCCCGGGTCTTATCGCGCAGATTCACGCCGCCCTGTCCGGCGTTTCGGTCGGCCCCGTCGAGGTTGAGCCCGAGCCCAAGGAACCGGCTGTCCCGGTCCGCAAGTCGATCACGCCTGACTTCCTGATCTGCCTGGAAGATGGTCGCAAGTTCAAGTCGCTGAAGCGTCACCTGCGCACCAAATACAACATGAGCCCCGAGGAATACCGGGCCAAGTGGGGCCTGCCCAAGGATTATCCGATGGTCGCCCCGAACTATGCCAAGGCCCGTTCGGACCTGGCCAAGCAGATGGGCCTGGGCCAGGGCGGCCGCAAGCCGGCCCGCGCGCCCCGCACCGTCAAGAAGTAAGCCCGGCTTCCAGGCTTTCGTGAACGGCCCGCCTTCTGCACAGGAGGCGGGCCTTTTGCTGTCCGGGTAGGGCCAGGCCCGCGATCAGGCGGCCTTGATGGCGCTGCGCAGCCGCCAGAAGCGCAAGGTGCGCTGGGCCGTCTCGGTGGTCAGGTCCTGATAGAGGGTTCCAAAGGTGCGCGCCTTGCCCAGGGCATTGGCGTCGGGCCCCAGCAGGACCACGGCATAGGTCAGGAACAGGGCGCGATCCAGGTCCGCGGCCTTGCACACCACCGCCAGGGCGTCGATCTCGCGACTGGTCAGGATGCGGCGCACGGTGTGGAAGTCGACGTCCGCCAGCTGGGCCAGGGCCGAGATGAAGTGCGTCTGCTGGCCCGACCGCAGGAAGCCGGCGAGCGTCTGCGGCGTCAACTGGTCATCGGCCCGCAGTTGCTCGATCTCGGCCTGGCTGGCGGCATAGTCGGGCGGCAGGCTGCCGTCCTCGGTGGCGATCCGTGTCCGGCCCGCAGCCAGGGCATGGTCCAGCAGGACCGGATCGAGCCGGGCGTTCTGTTCCAGGATCTTCTGGCGCAACCGGGCCTCGACCACGAAATACATCTCGTTCAGCAGGTCGGGTGGCAGGCTGGCGCGATTGACCGTGACCTCATGCAGGCCGGGATTGAGCCGGGCCCGGTCGACGGCGGCCTCGCTGGCCTGGCGCGACAGCCGGGCGCGGTCGTTGGCCAGCAGCACGCCCAGGGTCTCGTCATTGCCGTGCTCGACAATGGCGTCGGACACGGCCTCAGACACCTCCTGGCGGCGGCTGACGGCCTGCATATGGCCCTGGCTGCGGCGACGGATCACCGCCAGCAGGTCCTCGTCGGTCAGGACGGGCGATGCCTCCAGCACCGGGCTGGCCACGCCCGGCTCCTCGTCATGGGCCAGGCGGTTGACCAGCACCGACGGCGCATGGGCCAGGGGCGCAAAGCGTTCGGCCAGCTCGGCGCGCACGGCCTTTTCCATGGCGTCGGTCAGCTGGCTCAGCACCGCCCCATAGGCCTCGCTCTCGGCCGCGCCATGCTGGGGCGTGCCAAAGAACCGGTCCGTCAGTTCGCGCAGCAGGGCGCGGCGTTTCTCGGGCGCAGTCTCCTGGGCCAGGGCAATCAGGTCGGGCAGGCGGGTGCCCAGCGAGGCGGCTTGGACATTGTCGGTCATCAGGCCCCCGGCTCGTCGAGGTTGGGCAGGGCCTGCAGGCGACCATTACCGTTGCGGATCAGGGTCGGGGCTGCCGGTGGCTCGGCCAGGTCTGTCGGTCCCGCCATGCCGGTCACCGTGACGGGCAGGGCGTCCAGATAGACGGGCGGCGGCACCGGCGGGGCATCAGGCTGGCGGCCATACTGGCGATGGACCGAGTAGTAGCGCGCCTGCCCATAATGGGCGGGAGCCGGAGTTGAGGCCGGGGCCGGGGCTGAGGCCGGTGCCGGTGCCGGTGCAGCCTGGGCTTGCTCGCCCATGCGGAAGATGGGGGCGTCAGCGCGCGGGGCCACGGGATCGGCCGGGGCGGGCGCGGCCTGCACCGGGGCCGCTGGCGAGGTCGCGGGAGGTGCCGGGGGCGGGATTTTTTCGGTGGCGGGGGCTGCCGCTTGTGGCGCGACGCGGGGCGACAGCCAGGCACTGGCCGGCGTCAGTCCCTGACGCGGGGCGGCGGGTGCCGGGTGCGTGATCGCCACCGGGGCCGGCGTCTGATAGCCCCCGCGCGCAATAATGGCGGGCCGGGGCTTGGACGCGGCCGACGTCGGGCGAGGGCGGGCCGGGCTGACCGCCGGGCGACCCGGCCAGGTCAGGGTGCGCAGCCCGTCC
Organism: Pseudomonadota bacterium; assembly: GCA_023409795.1. Classification (GTDB taxonomy): domain Bacteria; phylum Pseudomonadota; class Alphaproteobacteria; order Caulobacterales; family Caulobacteraceae; genus Brevundimonas. The sequence continues at coordinate 748 of JAEYQX010000137.1, read as the reverse complement.
GCGCGGACCTCAGTCGTGGCACTGCCAGCGGCATCCCCGGCCTGTGCCGCCTGGGCCAGGGCAGGACTGGTGCCCCCGATGACGAGGGTAGCCGCCGTGGTCGACAAAAGGGCTAGGCGATGTAGGTGACACAAGGTCAGCCTCCTGGATCAGGCGGAACGCGGTTCCATCCTGCCCTTCCAGGCTTAACTCTGGCCTAACGTCATTCTTCAGCTTCGGCCGGGCAGGTACTGCAGGGTAAAGGCCTCGCGCCAGTCGGGCGGGGTCGCAAAGGCCGTGGCCGTCTGGTCGGCAAAGCTGAGCCAGCGCTCGGCGGTCATGGTGCCCAGGCCGTAGAGGGCGGCATCACCGCCATCGACCATGGCCTCGCTGCGCAGGCTGGCGCGGGCCTGGTCCAGCAGGGGCTGGCTGAGGTCCGGGTTGGCCTTGCGGATCAGGGCATCGCCCTTGGACCCGTCGCCATGGACATAGTCGCGCCACCCCTCGACCGAGGCGGCGATGAAGTCGCGCAGCGCCGGCCCATTGTCGCGGGCAAAGGCATTGGGTGCCAGGACCAGGCCGGAATAGGAGGGATAGCCGTCGCTGGCAGGCAGGATGACGCTGGGCTCGAACCCGGCGGTTTCGGCGACGCGGTCGGCTTCGCCCTCGGTCAGGCGTCCGACCAGGATGGCCGCCGGATCGGTCTTCATCGTTTCCAGGTGATCTTCCAGCGGGCCGACCTGGACCTGGTCATCGGTCAGTTCAAACC
>JAEYQX010000024.1 GCA_023409795.1 Pseudomonadota bacterium | reverse complement strand
CCCCTGGCCCCTCGGTCCAGGCGGTGATGGGCTGGGGCATGAAGCCGACGGCGGCGGCCGGTCGTCGCTGGGCGCAGAAGAACAACCGCCCCTATGTCGCGCTGGAAGACGGCTTCCTGCGCTCGGTCGGCATCGGCGAGAGCGGCGCGACCAGCCTCAGCCTGATCGTCGATGACCTGGGCATCTATTATGACGCGACCCGGCCCAGCCGCCTGGAAGCCCTGATCCAGACCGCCCCGGACTGGTGCAACGCGCCCATGCTGGCCCGCGCCCGGGCCCTTCGCACCCGCATGGTCGAGGCGGGGATTTCCAAGACCAATATGGGCGGCCCGCTGGATGCCTCGATCCTGCGTCCCGGCCGCCGGGTCCTGATTGTCGACCAGACCCATGGCGATGCCTCGATCCAGTATGGCCTGGCCAGCGACCAGACCTTTGCCGACATGGTCGCCGCCGCCCGCCGTGACGAGCCGGACGCCCAGCTGATCGTCAAGCGCCACCCTGCGGTCGCGGCCGGGCGCAAGCAGGGCTGCATCCCCGCTGGCAGCCTGTCCGGCGTGACCCTGATTGACACCGATGTGCGTCCCGCTGACCTGCTGGCGGCGGTGGACGCGGTCTATGTCGTCACCTCGGCCCTGGGCTTCGAGGCCCTGCTGCGCGGCCTTCCGGTGCGCTGCTTCGGCGCGCCCTTCTATGCCGGCTGGGGCCTGACGACAGATCAGGTCAGCGTCGAGCGCCGGGGCACGCCGCGCAGCCTGGACCAGGTCGTGGCCGCCGCCTTCATCGGCTATACCCGCTATGTCGACCCGGTGACGGGCCGGGCCTGCACCGCCGAACAGGCGCTGGAGCGGCTGGTTGCCCTGCGCGACCGGGCCGACCGCCTGGCCGGCAGCTGGTCTGCCGTCGGCTTTGCCCCGGCCAAGCGCCCGCCTGTCCGCCGCCTTCTGAACAGCCCAAAGGGCCAGGTCCGATACTTCTGGCGCGCCTCGGCCGCCCTGGCCCATGCCCGCCGGACGGGCGGCAAGCTGATCTGGTGGGCGGGCAAGGAAACCCCGCAGATCCGCGCCGCTGCTGAAGCCTTTGAGGGCCCTGTCGTGCGGATGGAGGATGGCTTCATCCGCTCGCGCGGTCTCGGCTCGGACTTCTTTGGAGCCCTGTCCGTCGCCCTGGATGACCAGGGCGTCTATTATGACCCCTCCGCGCCCAGCCGTCTGGAAAGCCTGATCCAGGCCGGTGGCCTCAGCCCCGCCCAGCAGGCCCGCGCCGAGGCCCTGCGCGCCCGCGTGGTCGAGGCGGGCCTGTCCAAATATAACCTCAAGGGCGACGGCGTCCCGGCCTCCTGGCCCACTGATCGCCCCATCCTGCTGGTCGTCGGCCAGGTCGAGAACGACCGCTCGATCCAGATGGGCTGCGGGCCGGATCTGCGCACCAACTCGGCCCTGGTCCGGGCGGCCCGCGCCGACTTCCCCGAAGCCTTCCTGGTCTATCGCAACCACCCCGATGTCACGGCGGGCAATCGCCCTGGCCTGCTGGATGCCGCCGCCATGGACGAGGTGGATGCCGTGGCCGATGACCTGGACATCATCGACTGCCTGAAGGCCTGCGACCGCCTGGCTACCCTGACCTCGCTCACCGGGTTCGAGGCCCTGATGCGCGCAAAGCCGGTCAGCGTCTATGGCCGCCCCTTCTATGCCGGATGGGGCCTGACCGACGACCGGATGAGCTTCGAGCGCCGCACGCGGCGGATCGCCCTGCCCGATCTGATCCACGCGGCCCTGATCGACTATCCGCTCTATGTCACGCCCCAGGGCTGGCCCTGCGAAGCCGAGGACCTGGTGCAGATCCTGATCGAGGCGCGCGACCACCCCCTGCCCGCCCCGCCGCGCGGACGCATCAATCGGTGGTGGCGGGGCATCAAGGCCAGTCTCGACCGCAGCCTTCCACCGTCCTATTGAAGATCATCAAACGCCACGGACCGGGATCGCCGTCCACGCCCGAACTTCGCCGCAAGGGTCTGACACTGATCCGTCAAACCCGGAGGGACCCAAGGTCGCTCCAGCCGCACAGCTCAGGACGCCAGGCGTCAGGGAACTACTCGAGTGCATAAAGCCATCATCTCCGCCACGGGTCTCTTCACCCCGGAACAGTCGGTCTCCAACGCCGAGCTGGTCGCCGCCTACAACAGCTGGGCCGACGGCTGGAACGCCGCCAACGCCGCCGCCATCGAGGCCGGCGAGGTCGAGGCCAAGTCGCACTCGTCCGAGGCCTTCATCGAAAAGGCCTCGGGCATCAAGTCGCGCTACGTCATGGACAAGTCGGGCATCCTGGATCCCGAGCGCATGATCCCCCACCTGGCGGCCCGCACCAATGACGAGCTGTCGATCCTGGCCGAGATGGCCGTGCGCGCGGCCCAGGACGCCATCGCCCGGTGGGGCAAGCCCGCCAGCGAGATCGGGGCCGTCATCTGCGCCGCCTCGAATATGCAGCGCCCCTATCCGGCCATGGCCATCGAGGTGCAGCA
>JAEYQX010000105.1 GCA_023409795.1 Pseudomonadota bacterium | reverse complement strand
GCATGGGCACGCCCACCAGGGTCAGGCCGCCGACGGCACCGGCACCATGCATCTGCCAGACGCTCTTGGGCGGCAGCTTGTCCTTGCGGGCAGCCAGCTCGGTGGCGCGGAACTCGGGGATGTCGGCACCGGCGCCCTCGGGCGGCTTGGTCGTGGTCAGCCAGCGCTGGGCCTGGGAGGCCGGCGCGCCCCAGAAGGGCCAGGGCTCGTCCGTCATCAGGCGGTTCATCTTGGCCGCGACCTGATAGCGGTTGTTGGTGTTGTCGGCCTTGTCCACGATGTTGGCGGCCAGGAACTTGCCCATGGCGTCCCAGGGGCGGCCGTCCAGCTTCAGGCGCGCAGCCGTGCCGGCAGGGAAGCCGAAGTCGAAGTCAAAGCCCAGCAGGACCTTGTCGCCGCGCTTGCGGTGCTCGGCCAGCAGGGATTCCAGCAGCTTCTCACCCTCGGCGCGGGTCGCGACATTATGGGTCTCGGCATAGAGGCGGAAGCGCACATCGCGCTTGGCCACGCCGATCCACAGGGTCTGCTCGCCGAGCTTCTTGCCCTCGGCGGCGGTCCAGTTGGCGATGATGTAGGCGTCGAACAGACGGGCCACGGCGGGCTCCTGGAAAAACACTTTATAGGCGAAGTGGGGGTTCTAACCGGCCAGAGGCAAAGCGGGAAGGGCCAACTACTGCTGCATCAGGCCTTCGACGTGCGACAGCCACCGACGGCCCAGCCGCAGGGCTTCTGCGGGCGATCCGGTCGGCGCAGGCTGGACCGCATCCCACAGGGCCAGCTCGAACTCGGGGTTGCGCGGGTCGGCAAACATCAGGCGCAGCACAACCTGTTCGGCATCAGGGGCGGAAATGTCGATATCCTTGCGCATCGATCCGCGCCGGGCGCGCGAGACGACGTGGCCATCGACGATGATCTCGGCCCCCTCGACCTCATCAGCGGCATAGACCAGGCCAAAGCCGCCGCGACGCCACAGCACCGCGATCTGCCCCTCCTCGAAATCCAGACCGGCCGCGCGGCCCTCGGCAGGCGACAGGGCCTCGATGTCGGCAGTCCGGCCCAGCGACTTCAGCAAGGTGCGCTTCAGTCGCCGCATCGGCTCCATCCACCATCCCAGCAGAAGGATTGCGGTGGTGAGAAAGGCAGCCGTCAGGGCGATCAGTAAAATGACCCTGAGCGTCTCCCCCATGTGAATCAGGCCTCCAGATCCAGGTCAACGACCACGGGTACGTGGTCACTGGGCTTGTCCATATCGCGGGCGTCGCGGTGTGTCTCCATGCCGCGGAAACGATCCGCCGCCTGGGGCGAGAGCAGGGCATAGTCGATGCGGATGCCGTTGTTCCTCTGCCAGGCCCCCGCCTGGTAGTCCCAGAAGGTGTAGGTGCCCTTGGGCTCCTTGCCCAGTTCGTGCGCATCGGCATAGCCCAGCCATTTCAGGGCATTCATCGCCTGACGGGTCTGGGGCTGGAACAGGGCGTCGCGGACCCATTCCTCGGGCCTGGCCGCGTCCTGGGGCGTCAGGATGCAGTTGTAGTCGCCGCACAGGGCCACGGGCTCTTCCCAGGCCAGCAGTTCGCGCGCGCGGTCCTGCAGGCGCTGGAACCAGCGCAGCTTGTAGGGAAACTTCTCGGTGTCGATCGGATTGCCGTTGGGCAGGTAGATCGAGGCGACGCGGACGGGGCGGGGGGCCTCGATCAGGGCCTCGATATAGCGGGCCTGTTCATCCTCGGGCTCGCCGGGCAGGCCGCGCACCACGTCCGAGATCGGATACTTGGACAGCAGGGCCACGCCGTTATAGGTCTTCTGGCCGTGTGTTTCGACGTTATAGCCAAGGGATTCAAAGGCTTCGCGCGGGAACTTTTCGTCCACGCACTTGATCTCCTGAAAACAGGCGACGTCGGGTTGGGCGGCTTCCAGCCAGGCCAGCACGGTGGGCAGGCGGGCGTTGACCGAGTTCACATTCCAGGTGGCGATACGCATGGTTGCGAAGCTAAGGCGCGCCGCGTCCGCCGGGAAGGGGGCTGCCAAAACAAACCCCACAAACAAAAACGCCGCCGGAGCGATCCGGCGGCGTTTCCGATTGCACTTGGCGTGTGCCTCTGGGCGTGGCGTGATCCGGGGATCAGGCCTGCGGGGCCTCTTCGGGCTTGTTGCCCGGCAGGTTGCAGCCGTCGCCGATCGCCTGGGCGGTCTCGCAGGGATAGACCTGCTGGACGGCGAACTCGGCGTTGTGGCGGATGATGATGCCGGTCGAGCCGGCGCAGGTCAGCTCGACAAAGCGGCCGTTGGCGTTCTGGCCCATCAGGCGGACCTGCTGGACGTCGCAGTCGGCAGCCTCGGTGCCGGTCAGCCAGGACTTGACCGTGGCCGACTGTTCTTCAGGCGTGGTGAAGCCGCAGGCACCCTTTTGGGCCAGGACCTGCAGGCACTCGGTCTTGGTCCAGCCCGAAGCGGCCTTTTCGATCCAGTAGCCGTCGGCACCGGCGCAGCCGATTTCATAGATGACAGCGCCGCTTGACGACTGGCCCATGACGCGGGCCTGGTCGACGGTGCAGGGCACGCCGGCCTGGGTGGCATAGCCCTTCAGGAAGCCCTCGATGTCCTTGTTGCCCGGCAGTTCGCACGTCGGCTGGGACTGGGCCGGAGCGCCCTCGGCGGCCGGTTCGGCTGCAGCCTGGGCAGCCATCTGCTTGGCGGTGTGATCCACCAGGACGCAGTCGATGATCTGCGGCGGGGTCGAGGTGACGACCAGGTAGCCCGGCGCGCTGTCGCAGGCGACCTCGAACAGCTTGGCGTTCTCGCCGGTCATGCCCAGCATGCGCTGGTCGGTCACGGTGCAGGCGGTCGAGCCGGCGGCCAGGGCAGCCTCGGCTTCAGCCTTGATCGCCTCAGGGGTCATCTGTGCCGGCTGGCGAGCCGCGTTGCGGCGATTGGCCCGGGTGCGGCTGCGGCCGTCCGTGACCGGGGGCTCATTGGCCGACTCGCCCGTGCGCGACTGGGCCATGACCGGCTCGGCATACAGGGGCGACAGGATGAGGGCCCCGCACAGGGCAACTAGAGATTTCTTAAGCACCAAAGCTCTCCCGAAAGGTCTTTGGCCCTAGCCTTGAAGTCCCGGTGCCCTCCGGTCAAGCGCGGCGGTGCGAAAATGGGGCCTCTGGACCCCCCGGCGTTTATCCGGCACAAACCGGATAGTTGCGATTGGAGACGGACCTTTGGCCGACGGTGCAGTGCAGGATCTTGAGGCGCGGGTAGAGCGCGGCCTGACCTATCCGGCACTGGCCATTCCGGCCCCCGGCGAGGCGACCCGGGTCGCGCCCGGCGTGCTGTGGCTGCGGCTGGCCCTGCCGATGGCGCTGGACCACATCAACATCTATGCGCTGGAGGACGGCGACGGCTGGGCCGTGGTCGATACCGGCCTGAATACCCCGGCGACGGTGGAGGCGCTGGAGCGGGCGCTGGCGGGGCCGCTGGAAGGGCGGCCGGTCACCCGGGTGATCTGCACCCACATGCACCCGGACCACATCGGCATGGCCGGTTGGCTGTGCGAGCGGTTCGAGGCCCCGCTGCTGATGTCACGGCTGGAATATGTGACGGCGCGGATGCTGCTGGCCGAGACCGGCACCGCGGCCCCGAAGGCGGGCGAAATCCTTTATCGATCCGCAGGCTACAGCCCGGACCAGATCGAGCGCTGGCGGTCGGGCTATGGCAGTTTCGGCCGCAGCGTCGGGCCCTTGCCGCTGAGCTTTGAGCGGTTGGGCGAGGGGCAGGTGCTGAACATCGGCGGTGAGGCCTGGACGGTGATCATCGGCGAGGGGCACAGCCCGGAGCACGTCTGCCTGTGGCGTCAGTCCGACGGTGTCTTCCTGGCGGGGGACCAGATCCTGCCGCGCATCTCGTCCAATATCTCGGTCTGGGTGACCGAGCCGGCGGCCGATCCCCTGGGCGACTGGCTGGCCTCGCTGGATCGGCTGAAGGCCCTGCTGCCGCCCGACCTGTTTGTCCTGCCCGCCCATGGCGAGCCCTTCCATGGCGTGACCACGCGGCTGGATGCCCTGGTTCGGGGCCATGAGGTGGCGCTGAAACGGCTGGAGCGCACCTTGAGGACGCCGTCCCGGGCCGTGGATGTCTTTGGTGCCCTGTTCGCCCGCCCGGTGGGCGAGGCGGTGCTGGCCATGGCCACGGGCGAGGCCCTGGCTCATTTGAATTATCTGGAAAAACAGGGACGGATCCGGCGCGAAAGAGACGCCGAGGGCGTGGACTGGTGGACGCTGGTGGAGGACCGCGAATGACCGAGCAGATCAAGATCGAACTGGACGCAGGCGTGCTGAGCGTCAGCCTCAATCGGGCTGACAAGAAGAATGCCATTACCCAGGCCATGTATGCCGCCCTGGCCGAGGCCACCGAGCGGGCCAGGGTCGACGACCAGGTGCGGGTCGTCCTGTTCCGGGGCGAGGGCAAGGACTTCTGCGCGGGCAATGACATCATGGACTTCCTGTCCATGAGCCAGACCAGCGGCGACCTGGTCGACATGGGCGTGTTCCGCTTCCTCAAGGCGCTGGCGGACCTGGACAAGCCGGCCGTGGCGGCGGTGCGCGGGCGCGCGGTGGGGATTGGCCTGACCCTGCTGCTGCATTGCGACATGGTCGTGGTGGGCGAAGAGGCCCTGCTGTCCGCGCCCTTCATCAACCTGGCCCTGGCACCAGAGGCGGCCTCGACCCTGCTGCTGCCCGCCATCGTCGGCCATGCCCGCGCCTATGAGATCTTTGCGCTGGGCGAGGCGATTGATGGCCGCACGGCGCTGAACTGGGGCCTGGCCAATCGCGCGGTCGCCGACGACCAGGTCGAGGCCACGGCCATGGAACTGGCGCGCAAGCTGGCCCTGCGCGCGCCCAACTCGATCCGCCAGACCAAGGCGCTGATGCGCGACGCCGCCGCCCTGTGGGACCTGATGCAGCGTGAGGCCAGGGTCTTTGGCAGCCAGATGCGCAGCCCCGAGGCCATCGAGGCCTTTACGGCCTTCACCGAAAAAAGAGCGCCTGATTTCTCAAAAGCGGGCTGATCTTCGCAAAGGCGATTGATTCAGGCAGCGCGGGGGTCTAGGCGCCGCGCATGAGTAGTGCCGCCGTCCCCGCAGTTCCCTCCGATGCCGCGCTCTTTCCCATTCGTCGGGAAGAGGCGCGCGATGCCGCGGCCGTTGATGCCCTGGTCCTGGCCGCTTTTGGGCCGGGCCGATTTGCCAAGACGGCAGAGCGCATCCGCGAGGCGTCGGCGCTGGCCGCCGGCTTTTGCGCCTATGAGGGTGACGACCTGATCGGCTCGGTGCGCCTGTGGGCCATCATGTCCGGCAGGGCCCGGTCGGTCTTCCTGGGGCCCATCGCCGTGGATCGGAGCCGGCGCAGCGCCGGCCTGGGCGGCGAACTGGTCCAGGCCTGCATCGAGGAAGCCCGGGCCGCCGGGCTGGACGGTATCCTCCTGGTCGGGGACCCGCCCTATTTCTCGCGCTTCGGCTTTGTCCCGGCGCCTGAGGCCGTCCTGGCTGGCCCGGTCGACCGCCGCCGCGTGATGTGGCTGCCGATCACCGGGGTCTCGCCCGCAGGCGCGGTGGTGCCCGTCGCCTGACAGGGCTTTCAAGCCGGGGCGATGCGGCCCATATCTGGGCCATGACCCGCGAACCTGAACAGCCGAATCCGTCTGCAGCGCCTGCTGCATCTGGTCTCTCGCGCGTGGCCGAGGCGGCCAGACAGGCCCCCGGGCGTGGACTGCCCCCGGTGCACCTGTGGCATCCCGAGCATTGTGGGGACATCGACATCCTGATCCGCGCCGATGGCGTCTGGATGCACGAGGGCTCGCCGATCGGGCGGCCCGAGATGGTGCGGCTGTTCTCGACCATCCTGCGCAAGGATGCCGATGGCTACCACCTGGTCACCCCGGTCGAGAAGCTGAAGATCGCGGTCGAGGACCTGCCGTTCCGGGCCATCAGCCTGAGGGTCGAGGCGGGTCGCCTGATCTTCACCACGGACCAGGGCGACGAGACCCAGGCCGGGCCTGACCATGCCATCGTCGTCGAGACGGACGCGACGACGGGCGAGCCGTCCCCCCGTGTCCATGTGCGGGGCGACCTGTGGGCCCGGATCGCGCGCCCGGTCTTTTATGAGCTGGTCGAGATGGCCACCGAGACGGATGGCTGCCTGGCTGTCCGATCAGGCGGCCAGGCCTTTGCGCTGGGGCCGGTGGGAGCCGGGCTGGAATGAATGGCGACAGCCTGAAACTGCGGCTCAGGTCGCGGCTTGATCCTGTCGACAGCTGGTCGCCCGAACGCGCGGCGGTCCAGTCGGACTTTGACCTGAACCCGAGCCTGAAGCCGGCGGCGCGACCGCTGCGGCCGGCTGCGGTCCTGATCCCGATCATCGAGCATGAGACGGGCGGGCCCACGGTGCTGATGACGCGCCGCTCCGACAAGCTGGCCAGCCACACGGGGCAGGTGGCCTTTCCGGGCGGGCGGCTGGATCCGGGCGAGGATGCCGGCCAGGCGGCCCTGCGCGAAGCCCTGGAGGAGGTGGCGCTGGACCCCGCCCTGGTCACCCTGATCGGGCTGGGCGATCCCTATGAGACGGGCACGGGCTTCCTGGTGACGCCGGTGGTCGGCTGGCTGCAGGGCAGGCCCCACGTCGTGCCATCGCCGGACGAGGTGGCCGAGGTGTTCGAGGTGCCGTGGGACTTCCTGATGGACCCCGCCAATCACCGCCAGGACCACTATGACCTGGACGAGGGCCAGCGCCGGTGGTTCTGGGCCATGCCCTATGAGCGGCATTATATCTGGGGCGTGACGGCCGGGATCCTGAAACAGATGTTCCACCGACTTTACGGCAATGAGGGACGGCCCATGGCGGCGGTCAGCAAGGACGCAGTCTGATGATGTCGCTGGCGGACCAGGACTGGCTGGCGTCCAGCGCGACGCGCGCGGTGATGAAGGCCCTGGCCCAGGCGGGCGGGCCGGACTGTGCCCGCTTCGTCGGAGGCTGCGTGCGCAACGCCGTCCTGGGGGTACCGGTCGATGACATCGACATCGCCACCCAGCTCAGGCCCGACCAGGTGGTGGCGGCCCTCAAGGCAGCCAGGCTGCGGGCCATCCCCACGGGCATCGAGCATGGCACGGTCACGGCCCTGTCCGAGCGCCAGCCCTATGAGATCACCACCCTGCGTCGCGACGTCGAGACCGATGGCCGCCGCGCCACGGTCGCCTTTACCACCGACTGGGCCGAGGACGCCGCGCGCCGGGATTTCCGGCTGAATGCCCTCTATGCCGATGCGGACGGAGTCATCCACGATCCCACGGGACAGGGGCTGGCCGATGCCGAGGCCGGGCGCATCATCTTCGTGGGCGATGCCCGCCAGAGGATCCGCGAGGATTACCTGCGTATCCTTCGCTTCTTCCGCTTCCAAGCCTGGTATGGCCGGGGGCCGGCCGATCCAGAGGCGCTGCAGGCCTGCACCGACCTGGCCGAAGGCGTCCAGACCCTGTCGGCCGAGCGCGTGTCCCGCGAGTTGCTGAAGCTGCTGAAGGCCGCCGATCCCCGCGCGGCCGTGCGCCAGAAGCATCAGGCGGGCGTGCTGGACCGGATCCTGGGGACGGCGGCCAATCTTGACCTGTTCGACGCCATGGTGCCGCTCAGTCCTGATCCCCTGATGCGGCTGTCCGCCCTTTGGCCCGGCAGGGCCGAGGCGGTGGCCGAGCGGGCGCGGGCGCTGCGCCTGTCCAATGCCGAGCGTGACCGGCTGGTCGAGGCCGTCGCCGCAGCGCTGAGCCTGCCACTGGAACCGCGGGACGCACGGGCGATCCTCTACCAGATCGGCCCCCAGGCCTTTGCCGACCGTGTGCTGCGCGCCCGGGCGGCCGGGGGTGATGGCGAGGCGGCAGCGGCGGCCCTGGCGGTGGCGCAGGCCTGGCAAAGGCCCCGCCTGCCGGTGGGGGGGCGCGACCTGGCCCGGCTGGGGCTCAGGCCCGGCCCCGAGACCGGCCGCATCCTCAAGGCCTTTGAGGCCAGCTGGATCGCCGACGACTTTCCCGACCATGGCCATGAGGCACGGCTCAGGGCGCTGGTGGCCCCGCAGGCCTGAAGCGCGTCAGCACCGGCCGGTGGTCAGAGCCGGTGTCGGCCGCCAGGCGGCGCGATTGCAGCACCAGGTCCTGGCTGAACCAGACCTGATCCAGGGTCATGCCCAGCGGGCTGGGCAGCCTGTGCGGCCAGGTGCCGGGCCAGCCGGGGGCGGGGATCAGGCCCATGCTCGACCTGACCTGGCGACCGATCCGGCCGCTGGAGACCGCGTTGAAGTCTCCCGCCATGATTACCGGCCCCTGTAATTGGTCGCGCAGGCGGGCCAGCTGCCGCACCTGCCCGGCCTGGGCATCAGGCGGCTGATAGGGCCAGGGACGGGTCAGGTGGACGCCGACGACGTTGATCGGGCCCAAAGGCGTGTGCGCGACCGCGGCCACCGTCTCGCGGTGCCGGGGGCCCCTGATGGTCGTCAGCGGATAGCGCGAGATAGTGGCCGACTGCGACGGATGATCGGTCAAACCGGCATAGAGGCGGTGCGGATAGGCTTCAAAGAGCTGGTCGGCGCGGGCGCGCGCCTCGGCACCCAGCTCGACCAGGACCAGGATGTCGGCATCGGCCTGCTGGATCGAGCGGGCTATGGCCTCGGTATTGCGGTTATAGACCCACAGGTTGGCTGAATAGACCGACAGGGCAGGGGCGTCGGTGACGGCCGCGCGGCCATTGCCCGGAAACCACTGGGGCCAGTTGGCCAGGACCAGAAGCGCCGTCACGGCCAGGGCTGAGACCACGGCCGGGGTCAGGTTCAGCAAGGCCAGGACCAGGGTCAGGGCCAGGGTCGCGACCAGGGCGGCGGCGGAGAACTGGACCAGAAGATCGCCCATCGGATGATCCACCCGGCCAAGGGCAGCGATCGCCAGAAGGAAGGGCGGCACCAGAAGCAGATGGGCCGCGATCACGGCCAGAAGTCTCAACACACAGGCCTCGCACGCGCCGTCGTCTGGACCGCCAGACTTCACCACGGCGGCCAGGCTGTCGAGCCCCGGTGCGATCACGATCCTATCGGGGTGCGCCACTTCCGGTAATTTCCCGGCATTGGCCGAGGCTGGCGACCGATAGCCCGCCTGGGTCGGCACCTTTCGCAGACTGATGACCCTGAACGGAGATCATCATGAGCGACGATGCCAGCGCCCGGCTGGGCCTGCCCTATCTGGTGGCAGGACAGCTGCAGAAACATATCACCCTTAACGAGGCCCTGACGCGGCTGGATGTCCTGGTCCAGACCTGTGTCCAGAGCCGCAGCCGCACAGACCAGCCTTCATCCCCCGATGAGGGGGCGCTGTTCATCCTGCCCGGCCAGGCGACGGGCGAGGCGTGGGAGGCCTTCCAGCCTGGCGACCTGGTGCGCTTCGAGGCTGGCAGCTGGCTGGTCGTGCCCGTGTCCGAGGGCCTGCTCGCCCTGGTCCTGGATGAACCGGGGCTGGTGGCGCGGGTCGGCCATAGCTGGATTGATGTCGGCGGCGCGCAGCCTGACCTGCAGCAGCTGCAGCAGGTCACCCGCCTGGGCCTCAATACCCTTGCCGATGCGAACAATCCCTTCGCTGCGCGACTGAACAAGGCGCTGTGGACCGCGCTGGACAGCGGCAGCGGCGGGGATGGGGACCTGAGGTTCACCTTCAACAAGGAGGGCAGTTCCGACGTCCTGTCCCTGCTGTTCCAGAGCAACTGGGGCGGACGCGCCGAGCTGGGGCTGATCGGCGACGATGACCTGAGGCTCAAGGTCAGCCCTGATGGCAGCCAGTGGTTTGACGCCCTGTCGGTGGATCGGGCCAGCGGACGCACGACCTTTGCCCGGGGCGCAGCGCGCCGCCAGACCAGCGTGGTGACCGCCAGCGGGTCATGGACCCCGCCGGCCTGGGCGCAGTGGGTCGAGGTGACCTGCCTGGCCGGAGGTGGCGGTGGCGGGGCCGGACTGGGCGGAGCCAGCAATCTTCACCGCTTCGGCGGGGGTGGCGGCGGCGCGGGCGGCCTGGCCATGGCGGTCTGGCCTGCCGCCGCCGTGGCCCAGGGGCTTGACCTGACCGTGGGCC
>JAEYQX010000085.1 GCA_023409795.1 Pseudomonadota bacterium | reverse complement strand
AACGCTCCGTCGGGCTCGGCCTGATGGGCTTCCACTCCTTCCTGCAGCAGCAGGGCGTGGCCTTCGAAAGCGCCATGGCCAAGAGCTGGAACATGCGCCTGTTCAAGCACCTGCGCCGCGAGGCCGACAAGGCCAGCCGCACCCTGGCCGAGGAAAAGGGCCCCTGCCCCGACGCTGCCGAGCGCGGCGTGATGGAGCGTTTCTCGCACAAGATGGCCATCGCCCCGACCGCCTCGATCTCGATCATCTGCGGCGGCACCTCGGCGGGCATCGAGCCGATCCCGGCCAACATCTATACCCACAAGACCCTGTCGGGCTCGTTTGCGGTCAAGAACCCCTACCTGGAAGAACTGCTGGAGCAGAAGAGCCAGAACACCGAGGCCGTCTGGAGCTCGATCCTTGAGCACGAGGGTTCGATCCAGCACCTGGACTTCCTGTCGGACGACGAGAAGGGCATCTACAAGACCGCTTTCGAGCTGGACCAGCGCTGGCTAATCGAACTGGCTGCCGACCGCGCGCCGGAAATCTGCCAGGCCCAGTCGCTGAACCTGTTCGTGCCGGGCGATGTGAACAAGTGGGACCTGCACATGCTGCACTGGTCGGCGTGGGAACGCGGCGTGAAGTCGCTGTATTACCTGCGCTCCAAGTCAGTCCAGCGCGCCGCCTTCGCCGGGGCCGCCGACAAGGAAGAGGCCGAGGTCGATCCGAACCAGCCGGACCTCTTCTCGGCCGCCCGCACCGACTACGACGAGTGCCTGGCCTGCCAGTAGGGCTGGTTTGATTCAAAACCCTGCCGCCGGCGATGGAGCCTCTCCGTCGCCGGCTTTTTCTTGCGCCAAGCCTTCCCCTGGCGCGGGCCCCGGAACCGGCAGCGGTTCGCGTCGTTGGTTTTACACGAATGTCGTCAAGTCACCGTTGCAGGCCAAAGCCCCGGATGTACTACTGGGAGCCTGTGTGACGGTAAGGGAGGACCGTGATGCGACTGGAGGCCTGTCTTGTCAGCCTGATCCTCGCCGCCCCGACGGCGGCGGTGGCCCAGGTCGACTGGCGCGTGGCCGAGGTGCGTCCGGTGGACCTGTCCACCGTCCTGCCCAACCAGACCACCCTGGCCCCTCACAGCGAGGTCCATTACGCCGGGCGCGGCTTCAACGACCGCCTGCGCCTGACCGCCCGCAGCCGCTTCTCGACCGATGCGCTGAACCAGCCCTGGACCCTGCAGCCGGATGCCGCCGACCAGGACCTGGACGTCTCCTATCGCCGCGACTGGGTGGCCGCGACCGGCCGCACAGCCTCGGGGCTTGAGGTGTCGCTGACGCCCCACGCGGGCCTGGGCACCCAGGATGGCAGCCCCCTGGCCGAGGCCGGCGCGACCCTGCGCATCGGCCAGGGCCTGGACCGCCTGGTCTCCAATGGCCGCGAGGCCTTTGGCGAGCGCCCGCGCTGGTATGTCTATGCTGCCGGATCCAAGCGGGCGGTGGGCTACAACTTCGCGCGCACCCGCGACGGGGACTATGCCCGCTCGGGCGTCAGCCATGACAGCGGGGCCTATATCGGCGACGCCTCCATAGGCGTGGCCTACCGCAAGGGTCCGATCCATACCTCGTTCGGCCTGGCCTATCGCGAGATCGAGGCCAAGGGCCTGCGAAGCTACCAGGGCCTGACGACGGACGTGGATGAAGGCCTGGTGGCCTTCCAGCTGTCGATCCGACCCTAGTCCAGCGACCGGGCCACGCCCTCGCGACGGTCGTCAGCCCCGACGTCCCAGCGCCCGTCGCGCCACAGCACCCCATGCAGGCCCGAGTTCTCGGACGCATTGGGCCGCAGCTCGATGCCGCGCGCGGCCAGGCCCGCCTTGAGCTCATCGGAGAAGCGCTCGGTATCGGCCCCGAAGCCATCGCCCTTGGCCACCAGGTTGGGCAGGTCAAAGGCCGCCTGCACCGGCAGTCCCCAGGACAGGGTGGCGATCAGGGCCTTGGCATTATAGGCCAGGATCGAGGACCCGCCCGGCGATCCCATGGCCCCGACCAGCCGGCCCTGGCGATCCAGCACCAGGATCGGCGACATGGACGAGCGCGGCCGCTTGCCGGGGGCCACCGCATTGGCAGCCGGCGTCCCGTCCGCGGCCGTCGGCACCATGGAAAAGTCGGTCAGCTGGTTGTTCAGGAAGAAGCCGCCCGCCATCCGGCCCGAGCCGAAGATGCTCTCGACCGTGGTAGTCATGCTGACAACATTGCCCTGGGCGTCCACGACAACGAAGTGGGAGGTCCCGGCCGGTTCGCGCGTCGCATCAGCGCCCACGTGGGGTGCCCCCTGCGGCTGGCCATGGGGGGCCGCCCCCGTCAAGCTCGCAGCCAGGCTGGCGCGCGCCCGCACATAGCCAGGGTCCAGAAGGCCCGCGACCGGCACGGTGACAAAGGCCGGGTCGCCGAAATAGCGGTCGCGGTCGGCATACATCAGCCGTTGCAGCTGGGCAAAGGCCGCCCAGGCGTCGGGGCTGTCCGGCCCCTTGTCGATATCGGGCGTGACCTCGGCCATCGCCAGGAGCTGCAGGATCGAGGCCCCGCTGGACGGCGGCGGGGGGACGCACACGACATAGACCTTGTAGGGCCCACAGACCGCCTCGCGCACCAGGGGGCGATAGGCGGCCATGTCCTTCAGGCTCAGGCTGCCCGGACGCGGGCCCTCGCCCACAGCCTCGACAATCGCCTCGGCGACCGGCCCTTCCAGCAGGCCTGCCGGGCCCTCGGTCGCGATCCGACGCAGGGTGTCGGCATAGGCCGGGTTCTTGAGGATATCGCCCGCCTGATAGGCCTGGCCATCCCGGCGGGTGAAATAGGCGCGGGCGTCCGGGGTTCTGGACTGAGGCGAGTTGCCCGCGATCATGCCGGCCAGGCGCGGCGAGACGGCAAAGCCCTGGGTCGCCAGCCGCTCGGCCTCGCCAAACAGCTGCGACCATTCCAGGGACCCGTGCCGGGACTGCGCCAGGGCCAGCATGGCGATGGCCCCCGGCACCCCGGTCGAACGCCCGCTGAGGACGGCATCGACAAAGGCGAGCGGTCGGCCGTCCTCATAGAAGAGTTCCGGCGTGGCCGAGGCCGGGGCGGTCTCGCGGCCATCATAGACAGTGGTCACGCCCGTCGCCGCCTCATAGTGCATCATGAAGGCCCCGCCGCCGATGCCCGATGACTGGGGCTCGACCAGACCCAGCGCCGCCTGGACCGCCACGGCGGCATCCACGGCCGATCCGCCCTCGGCCAGGATCTTCAGCCCGGCCTCGACAGCCAGGGGATTGGCCGCGGTGACAAGGCCCCGGGTCCGAGCCGGCTGGGCCGTCTCAGAGACCTGAATTCTTTGGGATTCTGGCGAAACCTCTGCGGTAACACAGGCTGATGAGAAAAATGCCAACCCCGCACACCCCGCCAGGACGACCGATTTTTTGCGCAGACCACGCATCAGGGGGAAAGAACGGACGCTCACAGCCAGGCTCCTCTTGGGGCGAAAGAGAGGTTTATGCCTAGTGCCCCGAGGCCGCTTGGCCAAGCCCGCATTTTCTCTCACGTTTTTTAGAAAAACCGCTTGCACCACAAAGGGTCGGGGGCTACATAGCCGCCCTGCCCGCAAGGCGGTGCGCACCCGTAGCTCAGCTGGATAGAGCACCAGACTACGAATCTGGGGGTCAGGAGTTCGAATCTCTTCGGGTGCGCCATTCCTTCTTCTTCCTGATGGCAGGAAGGATCGAAGGTCGGATTATTCCCTGAAATCCTGTTTTTGAACCTGGCGCACCGGGCGTGATGGCCGTCGTCAGTTCACCACGACCGAGCCCAAAAGCAGCCGGGCCCCGCTGCGGCCCAGGACACGGTCCGTCGCGGCCTGCAGG
>JAEYQX010000076.1 GCA_023409795.1 Pseudomonadota bacterium | reverse complement strand
ACATGGGCCGAGATGGTGGCCATGATCGAGCCGCCGTTGACCGGGTTCAGGAACTCCAGGGCGTGGCCCAGGTGCGGGTCGATCTCGGCCCCGGACGAGGCCATGGCATCCAGGGTCGGACGCCACTCGGCATAGGGATAGTGGAACAGCGGCTGGTGGGCCGGGCGGCGGTCGGCGGTGTGTCCCTTCAGCGGACGCATGTTGCGGCCATAGCGCACCAGGCTGTCGCCGGGCGGCACCTGCTCGGGGAACTGGTCCTCGTGATAGTGCTCGGCGAAGCTGGCGTCGAAGTGGCGCACGGTGGGGATGTCCAGGCCATCCAGCCAGATCATCGGGGTGTCGGTCGTATTGCCGTGGTCGTGCCACTGGCCGCCCGGGGTCAGGACCAGGTCGAACGGGCGCATCACCGCCTTCTCGCCATCGACCGAGGTATAGGCCCCCTCGCCTTCCATAACGAAGCGCAGGGCGCACTGGGTGTGGCGGTGGGCCGGGGCGATCTCGCCCGGCAGGATCAGCTGCAGGCCCGCATAGAGGCTGGGCGTAATGCCCGAGGTGCCCGGCGTGCCGGGGTTCTCAAGGATCAGCACCCGGCGCTCGGCCTGCTTGGCGCTGATCAGGTCGCCCGCGCGCATCAGGTATTCGCGGGCGTTGTCATAGTCCCACTTGTGGACCTGGGCCGGCGACTGCGGATAGGGCAGCACCAGGGCCGCCAGCTTCTCCCACAGCGGATAGAGGCCCTCGGGCTCCATCTGCTGATACAGAGCCTCAAGCTGGGCCTGGTTGTCGTTGCTCAGCGGTTGCGTCATCTTTTTTTATCCCTCCCATCCGACGTGCAGGACGCCGTTTTCCAGTTTGACCGGGAAGGTGCGCACCGCGATGGAGCACGGAGCATCGACCGCTTCGCCGGTCTTTACGTTGAAGGTGCCCTGGTGCAGCGGGCATTCGATCAGCTCACCGTCCAGGTAGCCGTCGGCCAGGCTGGCATTGCCGTGGGTGCACAGGTCAGCCGTGGCGAAATACTCGCCGTCGACGACATACAGGGCGATGTTCAGGCCATTGACGTTGGCGCGGCCCACCCCGTGCTCCTCGATATCGCAGGGAGCCAGGGTCGGATGCCAGGTGATGGTGGCGGTGTCGGTCATGCCGGATAGACCAGAGAATTCGGGATCATTTCGGAGTCGAACGAGACGATGCGCTCGACAAAGCGGAGGCGGTCGCCATCACGCACGATCTTGTCGTAGCAGACGCCCGACAGGACGATGTCCGACTGCTTGTCGATCATGGTCTGGACCATAAGCAGATTGTGGCGGACGCTGACGACGCCCCCCTCTTCGCCGGTGATGCGCGGGGCAGTCGGGAAGCGGCGGTAGTAGCGCGGGGCATACATCTGGGTGCGCGTCAGGCCCGTCACGCGGTCCTTCAGCATACCGCGGCTCTCGGCCTGCATGGTGCACAGGGTGTAGCCGGCCTCGTAGTTCTCACGCGGGATCACGCGATAGACGCATTCCTCGGTAAAGAACTCGGGCCAGGCGTGCAGGTCGACGTCGTCGAGGGCGGCGTAATAGGCGTCGTACAGGTCGCGGATCTCGTCGCGGGTGATGTTCGTCATTCTTAAATCCCCATCACCTTGCGCCAGTAGCGCCACATGCCGCGCACGGCAGTTTCGGTGACCTGGTGGTCAGTGGGCTCGATCTCGCGACCGCCCATCAGCAGGATCATGTTCTCGTCGGGCGAGCCGGCAGCGCCCTGCTGGGTCATTTCCAGGATCTCGCCATCGTCAGCCGACACGAAGCCGGCCGGGCCGAACAGGTTGGCCTGGCGCGTGCGGCGCAGCTTCATCTCCGGCGTGTCGTCGGCGTAGCACCAGTGGGTCCAGTGGAAGTCGAAGCCGCCGGGGCCCTTTGGCACGATCTGGCGGGTGGTCAGGCTGTTCACCTGCTGCTGCAGGATGATGCTGGGGAAGATGGTGATCATGCCCACCGTCTCCTCGCCCGGGAACTCCTGGACCACGTCCATGATCCGCGGGTCTTCCAGGACCAGGTCGCCCTGGAAGTTGCGCACGTCAGCCAGGTCTTCGGACGCCTTCTGCTCGCCCTTGCGCGAGATCAGGATGCCGTGGCGGCCATGCTCGTCGATGTCGACGGCCGACTTCTGGTCGGCGCGGAACAGGCCGAAGGTGGCGAAGAACACGTGCAGCAGGCCCGCGTGATACGGGTCCTTGATGTTCTCCTGCATCTGCTTCCAGTTGGCCGGAATGTGCTGGCGGTTGTAGCCCAGGATCTCGAGCTTACGGCCGTCATAGACGCGGGTGTAATGCTTCCAGAACTTCTCGCCCAGGTATTCGCGGAAGGGCGGGGTCTCGTCCGAGAAGGTGGCCCAGACCACGCCGTTGACGACTTCGACGCGCAGCTTGTTCAGGCCGTTGTCCTTGAGATCGAAGTCGGCGGGCATACCGCCCTGGCGCTTGACGCCGCGGCGGAAGGGCACGCCCTGCAGGTCGCCGTTCAGGGCATAGGACCACTGGTGATAGGGGCAGATCAGCTCCTTGGAGTGACCAAAGCGCGACTGGCAGAACTTCACGCCCTTATGGGCGCAGCGGTTCTCGACCACCGAGATTTCGTCCTCGGCCGAGCGCACCATGACGCAGGCCTTTTCGCCCAGGGTCGTGGTCTTCCAGTCACCGACTTCGGGCAGTTCGCACTCAAGCCCGACATACAGCCAGTGCGGGCCGTACCAGATCTTCTGCAGCTCCTCGGCATAGATGCTGGGGTCCGTATAGACCCAGTACGGCACGGCCGCATCCGCATCAGAAGGCCAGGCGCGGGCTTTGTTCCCCTCCGGAGGGGGCACGTGGACTGTCATATAAGTAACTCCCCGGACAAAAAGTGATCGTGGCGAATTCATGTCGCCGTTGACCGCGTAAGTGTCGTGGTTTTTGATCTATGTCAAATGCGTTGCACAGTGTGCAGAGAGTTGGAGTGATCACAAATGGCTGAACGGGTCGTTATTCTCGGAGCCGGACACGCAGGTGGCCTTGCCGCTATCACCCTGCGTGAGCTTGGTTTTTCGGGCACCATCACCGTGGTGGGCGACGAGACGGTACCGCCCTATGAGCGCCCCAGCCTGTCCAAGGAATTCCTGTCCGGGGCCGATCAGGAACCGGTCTGGCTGGCCCCCGAGGAAAAGTGGCAAGCCCTGGGCGTTGAGCTTCGACTGGGGGTCTCGGCCGAGGCGATAGACCGCGACCAGCGTCGGGTCGGCCTGTCTGACGGCACCGCCCTCGATTACGACCACCTGATCCTGGCCATGGGCGGCAAGGTGCGCGCCCTGCCCGAGGCCGAGGCGGTGTCGGACCGCGTGCATTACC
>JAEYQX010000048.1 GCA_023409795.1 Pseudomonadota bacterium | reverse complement strand
CCGCCGATCCACCTCCCCATTGGCATGGGGAGGAGAAGCCTACTTGCGGCCGTAGAAGGGGGTGCCGGGGGTGATTTCGGTGGGGGCTCCGTTGGCGAAGCCGTAGAGGTCGAGGGTGCGGGCACCCTGGCGGATCAGTTCGATCTTGCGGGCCTCGTCGGCCTCGCGGGCCTCGGCGGCGGCGACGACGGCCGGGACGCTGTCGGCGGGGATGACCACCACACCGTCGCGGTCGCCCATGACCAGGTCGCCGGGGCGGATGACCACCTCGCCCATGCGCACCCCTTCGTTCAGCCAGGCGACGGCCTCATAGTCCTTGCCCGTGCCGCGGATGCAGACCCCGTTCGAGAAGACCGGGAAGTCCATCCTGGACAGGCCCGCCGTGTCGCGCACGCCGCCGTCAATGACCAGACCGCCCAGGCCGCGCGCCATGGCGGCCTCGTTCAGGATGTCGCCCCAGTAGCCGGCCTCGGTGCCGCCGCTGACATGGACCACCAGGATGTCGCCCGGCCGGGCCTGGTAGAGGGCGTGGTGGATCTGCAGGTTCGACAGGGCCGGGCAATGGACGGTGAAGGCCGGCCCGCACAGGGTCATGCTGTTCTCGACCGGCTTAATGAAGGACGGCAGGGCCCCGATGCGGCCCGCGGCCTCGTGCAGGGTCGCAGCCCCCAGGCGGCGGGCGCGTTGCAGCAGCTCTTCCGAATAGACCGACATCTCTTCCCGACCGGGGCGATCGCCGCGCCCGGCTCCCTCTAGGTGAATCAGCAATACACAGACCCCTGTCACGCCTCGCATCTTCAGGGTTGCTGCCTATTCATAATCAGACATATGCAGATATTCAATCCTGCCTCGCGAACCGCAGGGAGCGGGGCCGCCGCCCCACCCGCATAAGGCCGCGTTTTCACGTATTTAAGGCCCACAGCCGGGTTTCAGGCCCCCTTCAGCCGCCCCGCCGAAGCCTCCGAAGGCGCGGGGCGCAAAAAGAAGAATTGATCAGACATCTTTCCATTGGTATGACGTCTGTCGATTTTGGACAGGGCTGCGGGGGCAGCACAGTGACCCACGGGTTCGGGCAAGGAGTTGGATACATGGAGATCGCGATTGTCGGCGGTGGCATCGTCGGCCTGGCCCTGGCGCTGGGCCTGCACAAGCGTGGCCTGGCCTGTCGCGTCTATGAGGCGGCTCCCGAGGTGAAGGAGATCGGGGTCGGCATCACCCTGCTGCCGCACGCCATGCGCGAACTGACGGCGCTGGGCCTGGGCGAGAAGGCCCGCGCCCTGGGCATCGAGCTGACCACCAGTGCCTTCTACAACCGCTTTGGCCAGAAGATTTACGACGAGAAGCGCGGCCTGGCCGCCGGCTATCCCTACCCGGAGGTCAGCATCCACCGCGGCCGCCTGCACAATATGCTCTACCAGGAGGCCGTGGCCGTCCTGGGCGACCGCATCGTCACCGACCACAAGCTGTCGACCTTCGAGCAGGACGACGACGGGGTGACCCTGCATTTCGTCAGCAGCGCCACGGGCGAGGATCGCCCCTCGGTGCGCGCCGACATCGTGATCGGCTGCGACGGCGTCAACTCGGCCATCCGCAAGGCGCTCTATCCCGACGACAAGGTGGTCTTCACCGGCATCAATACCTGGCGCGGCGTGACCCGGCGCAAGCCGATCCTGGACGGCAAGACCTATCTGCGCGTCGGCTCGATCCGCACCGGCAAGATGGTCATCTATCCGATCGTCAACGACCTGGACGCGGACGGCTGCCAGCTGATCAACTGGGTGGCCGAGATCGAGCGCCCGACCGCCGAGATGAACGACTGGAACCAGGGCGGCCAGATCAGCGACTTCCTGCCGGTCTATGAGGACTGGACCTATGACTGGCTGGACGTGGCCGAGCTGATCCGCAACTCGGAGACCCTGCTGGAGTATCCGATGGTGGACAAGGACCCGCTGGAGCAGTGGACCTTTGGCCGCGTGACCCTGGCCGGCGACGCCGCCCACCCGATGTATCCGCGCGGCTCCAACGGCTCGGCCCAGGGCCTGATCGATGCCCGCACCCTGGCCGACAAGCTGGCCGAGGACCTGTCGCCCGCCGCGCTCAAGGCCTATGAGGCCGAGCGCCTGGCCCCGACCGGCAATGTGGTGCGCACCAACCGCTCGTCGCCGCCCGACATCATCAACATCCGCGTCGAGGAACTGACCGGCGACAAGCCCTTCGATGATCTCGACCTTTTGATCTCACAGGACGAGTTGCGCCAGCTGTCGGAGCAGTACAAGCGTGTCGCCGGCTTTGCCGCCACGGACATCGCCAAGGCCTGACAATAAGAAACGGGAGGAATACGCCATGGACGCCGCTGAAAATGACCTGCTGACGCGCGTGTGCCCGGGGACCCGCATGGGTGCCCTGCTGCGCCGCCACTGGATGCCGATCGCCGGGGCCAGCGAGTTCGAGGAAACCCGCGTCAAGCCGATCCGCCTGATGGGCGAGGACCTGGTCCTCTACAAGGACCTGAGCGACAACTTCGGCCTGGTCGAGCGCGCCTGCGCCCACCGCCGCGCCGACCTGTCCTATGGGTTTGTCGAGAAGTGCGGCCTGCGCTGCAACTATCACGGCTGGGCCTATGACCAGTCGGGCCAGTGCGTCGAGATGCCCTATGAGGACACCGTCGCGGCCAAGGCGAAATACAAGGAAAAGGTCAAGATCCTGGCCTATCCGGTCAAGGTCCACGCGGGCCTGGTCTGGACCTACATGGGCCCCCTGCCCGCCCCGGAACTGCCGGACTGGGAGCCGTTCAGCTGGCCCAACGGCTTCCGCCAGATCATCATCTCGGAGATCCCCTGCAACTGGCTGCAGTGCCAGGAGAACTCGATTGACCCGGTCCACTTCGAGTGGATGCACACCAACTGGAGCCGACGCCAGCACGACATCGAGGCCGAGCTGGGCCCCAGGCACGCCAAGGTCGGCTTTGACAGCTTCGAATATGGCCTGATCTATCGCCGCCAGCGCGAGGACCTGCCCGAGGACCACTCGATGTGGACCGTGGGCCGCGTGGCCCTGTGGCCCAACTGCTTCTTCCTGGGCGACCACTTTGAATGGCGCGTGCCGATCGACGACGAGAACACCCTGAGCGTCTCGTGGGTCTTCTCGCGCGTGCCGACCGAGAGCGAGCCCTATGTCCAGGACGTGATCCCCGCCTGGCGCGGCCCGATCGCCGACCCGGAAACCGGCCGCTGGATCAGCACCCACGTCATCAACCAGGACTTCATCGCCTGGGTGGGCCAGGGCCGCATCGCCGACCGCACCAAGGAAAAGCTGGGCCTCAGCGACCGGGGCATCCAGATGCTTCGCCGCCAGCTGCTGGACGACATCGAGGCCATGGAGGCGGGCCAGGACCCCAAGGGCATCATCCGCGACCCGGCCATCAACAAGGCCATCGCGCTGCCCGTCGCCGAGCGTGATGTCCTGACCCAGGGCATGAGCCTGGCCGAGTTCAGGGCCCACCCGGTCTTTGCCAAGCACCTGGAGCGCTTCATGTTCCAGGCCGGCCAGCCGCCCGAGGTCTGGCAGGCCTATTGCGAGGCCATGGGCACCGCCGGCGCCCCCGCCGTCGACGACCGCAAGGTCATCGAGATCTGACCCCTCCCCTCCCCGGAAAGGCCCCGCCAGGGGCCAGCCAGAACGCCGCCAGACCCCTCCCGTCTGGCGGCGTTTTTTTTCGCCCTCCCACGGCAGCGTCTCCTCCCCCAGCCATGGGGAGGTG
>JAEYQX010000011.1 GCA_023409795.1 Pseudomonadota bacterium | reverse complement strand
GCACAAGGCCGGGGATGACGCGGGAATCCCTCTATATCCTCTGCTGCAATCTACCCCCGCCGACGCCGGGAAATCGCCACCGTCCCCATGACCACCACTACATCGTCCGGTGTGGTGATCTTCACCTCGGCCACGATCTTGCGGTCATCGACATAGCGGGCGGTGCCCTCGGCGATCAGGTGGCCGCTGTCGATGGGGGCACCGTTCAGGAAGCGCATCTGCAGGTCGGACGTCAGCAGGAACTCGCCCGCCTTCAGCAGGGTCATGGCAGCCCCGCCGCCGACGAAATCGACCAGCCCCGCCGTCACCCCGCCGTGGACAAGTCCGACGAAGTTGGAGTGGCCGACATCCAGGTCGCAGATGATCTTCATATAGCCTTCGCCGACCTCGACCGGGCGGGCAGGCAGGCGGTTGGGATAGCCGCCGGGCCACTGGACCTGCATCCACTGGCGGGCCAGCTCGATGCCGCTGTATTGGGGATCAAGCCGGAAGGTGGGGGCCTGGACCATCTGGTCGGGGCCGCTCATCAGGCGGCCCCCAGGGCGATAAAGCGGGCCGTGGCGGCGCGGTACTCGGCCTCCAGCTGATCGACGATGGCCCCGGTCGGCTCGACCGCCTTGATCTTCTGCAGGCCCTGTCCCGCAGCCCAGATGTCGCGCCAGCGGCGGTGGGCGGCATCGCCGGAATACTCCCGCGTGACCGGGCCACCCATGGCGTCAGGGTCCATGCCCGCTGCCCTCAGGCTGGGCTTCAGCCACGAGGCCGGCGTGCCGGTGATGGCCGACGAGACGATCAGGTCATCGGGCCCGCTGTCGACCACCATCTGCTTGTAGGGGTCCTGTGCCCGGCTCTCGGCCGAGGTCAGGAAGCGGGTGCCCATGTAGACCATGTCGGCCCCGGCCGCGATGGCCCCGGCCACGCCCGCGCCATCGGCAATCCCCCCGCCAATCGTCAGGTAGCCATCAAAGAACTCGCGCACCGCCGAGACAAAGGCAAAGGGCGACAGGTGGCCGGTGTGGCCGCCCGCGCCTGCGCTGATGCAGGCCAGGCCATCGACGCCGGCCTCGGCGGCCTTCCTGGCCAGGGCCATGTTGACCACATCGGCAAAGACCAGCCCGCCATAGGCCTTGACCGTCTCCATCACCGGCCGGGGCGAACCCAGGGCGGTGATGACGATAGGGGGCTTGTATTGCGCCACCAGCCGCAGGTCCTCGGCCAGGCGCTCATTGGTCGAGTGGGTGATCAGGTTGGCGACCCACGGCCCGTCACCGGGGGCAAGCGCATCGGTGATCTGGCCCATCCAGATGTCCAGTTCTTCAACCGTGCGACAGTTGGGCGTGGGGAAGGCCCCGCCGATGCCGGCCTTGCAGGCGGCGATGACCAGTTCAGGCCCGCTGACCAGGAACATGGGGGCCGAGATGACCGGCAGGCGCATGGGGAAGGGGAGGGGTTTGCTCATTCGACTTCTTGCTCAGGCGGTGGCGTCGTTCAGCTGCTGGCGCAGTTCGCGCTTCAGCACCTTGCCGACCGGATTGCGGGGCAGGACCTGGATGACTTCCAGCCGTTCGATCTGCTTGTAGACGGCGACGTGCTTCTCGGTGGTCAGGTAGCGGTTGATTTCGGCCAGGTCCGCGCTGTGGTCGGGCTTGAGCACCACGAAGGCGCACAGCCGCTCGCCCAGGTTGGGGTCGGGCGCACCGACCACGGCCACGTCGGCAATGGCCGGATGACCCATCAGGTGCCCCTCGATCTCCTCGGACGAAATGTTCATGCCGCCGCGGATGATGACGTCCTTCAGGCGCCCGACGAAGCGGACGAATTGGCCCCTGTCGCCAGCGATCTCGAACAGGTCGCCGGAGCGGAACCAGCCGTCAGCGTCAAAGGAACGGGCGTCGATCTCGGGGGCTTTCCAGTAGCCCGAGAAGACCGTTGGCCCCTTGATCCGCAGTTCGCCGGGACGCCCCGCCTCGGTGATTTCCTGTTCGGTCTCGGGATCGACGATGCGGGTCTCGATGCGGTCGCCCAGCATGGCCTTCCACCTGCGCCCTCCGCCAAAGCGCGGAAACAGGCTGGCCCGCTCGACAGGGTCCGGCACGTCCTGCCAGGCGCTGGGGAAGGAGCAGCCTTCGTTGGAGCCGAAGTAGTTGACGATCTGGACGCCGTATTTCTCGAAGAAGGTCCCGACCATCCACGGCGACAGAGGGGCCGAGCCTGAGCCGATGGCCTTCAGCCGCTCGAAGTCGATGCCGGCCAGCAGGGCCTCGTTCTGCAACAGCAGGTTCAGCACTGCAGGCGGGGCGACCGTATAGTCGATCTTCTCCTCGCGGACCTGCTGCAGGAAGACCGGCAGGTCGAACGGCTGGTGCTGGATCAGGCGGCCACCCAGGATCAGCCAGCTGACGAAGCTGGTCGAAATCCCGGCCATGTTGACCATCGGGAAGGGGTTGAGCAGGACCGCGCCGGGCTGCAGGTCGGCGGCATCGGACACGCCCGCCCCCATGATGATCCACTCATTGTGGCTGCGCGGCACGCCCTTGGGCTGGGCCTCGGTGCCCGAGGTCCAGCACAGGGTGACGACATCGTCGGCGCAGATACCGGCGGCCTCGGCCACGGATCGGCCCGCCAGGATGTCGGCCTCGGTCACGGCAGCGGCCAGGGCGTCCAGGTCGGCGGTTCCATCCGGCCCATGGCCGCCGACGATCATCACCGTCTGCAGGCTGGGCACCGTCTTCTGGACCTCCAGCAGCATGGCGGCGTGGTCATGCTTGCCGATCCGGGCGGCGGTGACGGCCAGCTTCGCGCCGGTCCGCTCGATGATGTAGCCCAGTTCATGCTCGCGGTATTGGACCGGGGCCGGGGTGACGATGGCCCCCAGCCGCAGGCAGGCCAGGAAGACCAGGCACAGCTCGGCGATATTGGGCAGCTGGACCGCCACAACGTCATCCTTGCCAATGCCCGCCCGGTTCAGGACGGCGACATAGCGGTCCACCTGCTCGGCGCACTGGGCCCAGGTCAGGCGGGCCGGGGCCGAGCCGATGATGGCCTCGCGGTTGATCGGGTCAACGACCGCCTCGGCATGGGGCTTTTGCGCGACATGACGGCGGAACAGGTCATCCAGGGTCTCATCGCCCCACCAGCCCTTGGCCTTGAACTCTGCAATCCGCGCCTCTGGCACCAGGATCATGTGATTATCTCCCTGACATTCTTTTGTGTCTTCCGGTCATTGAGCCGCCGGATAGATCAGTGACTTCACCTCGCCGCGCACCACCTTGCCGACCGGGTTGCGGGGCAGGGCAGGGACCAGGTGAAGGGCCTTGGGGGTCCGCACGGGACCCAGGGTCTGGCGGACAAAGGCCGCAAGCTCGGCAGGCGCGGCGGCAAGGCCATCCAGCGCCACCACAGCCTCCAGCCGCTCGCCCCAGGTCGGGTCATCGACGCCAAAGGCGCAGGCCTCGCGCACCGCCGGATGGGCGATCAGCGCCGCCTCGACCTCGGCCGGATAGATGTTGTAGCCGCCCGAGATGATCATCTCCTTCGAGCGCCCCAGCAGGGTCAGGTAACCCTCGGCATCAATCCGGCCCAGGTCGCCGGTCTTCAGCCAGCCCATGTGGCGCGACGCTGCCGTCTGCGCGGCATCGTCGAGGTAGCGGGTGGCGGCCAGGTCCCCGCAGACCAGGACCTCGCCCTCGCCGGGGCCGGTGACCAGCCTGCCATCGGCGGCCATCAGGACCACGGGCCGGTCCGCAAGCAGTCGCCCGACCGAGGCGCGCCGCTCAGGCCTGGCCATGTCCTGCGGCGACAGGCCGGCTATGGCCATGGGCGCCTCGGTCAGGCCATAGAGGGTGGACAGGACCGGGCCGAACCGCTCGATCACCTGGGCGATGCGCGCCGGTGGCATGGGGGCGGCCGAGTAGGTCAGGTGGCGCAGGGCTGCAAAGTCGCCGGGTGCGAACTGGCCCGCTTCCATCAGCTGATAGATCAGGGTCGGCGGCATGAAGACGACCGTCACCCGCGCCTTCAGCTCGGCCAGGATCCGGTCGCGGTCGGGGCGGTCCAGCAGGACGTGGGACCCTCCGGCGGCCAGCACGGGCAGGATGTAGTGGATGGCCCCGTGCGTCAGC
>JAEYQX010000231.1 GCA_023409795.1 Pseudomonadota bacterium | reverse complement strand
GACCGACGACAGGCAGCAGACGGCGGTGCGTTCCTGGCCCAGGTGGTCCTTGCCGGTGTGCAGCATGATCTCGGCGCACAGGTTCGACTGCTTGACCGACAGGCCCAGGTCGCGCTGGTGCTGGGCCAGCTGGCGGTTCACCGTGTCCGAGAAGATCAGATAGGGCTCGCCCGTCTGCATGCGGATCTCAAGGATCTTGGTCCACAGGGCGCGGGCATCGACGGTCTTGCGCACCTCGTTGTTCTTGGGCGAGCGCAGGTCGAACGACTTGCCGTCGCGGACCGCTTCCATGAACTCGTCGGTGATCGAGATGCCGTGGTGCAGGTTCAGAGACTTGCGGTTGAAGTCGCCCGACGGCTTGCGGATTTCCAGGAACTCTTCGATTTCCGGGTGGTGGATGTCCAGATAGACAGCCGCCGAACCGCGACGCAGCGAGCCTTGCGAAATGGCCAGGGTCAGCGAGTCCATCACGCGGATGAAGGGGATGATGCCCGAGGTCTGGCCGGCGCCCTTGACCTGTTCGCCGATGGAGCGGACGCCGCCCCAGTAGGTGCCGATGCCGCCACCGTTGGAGGCCAGCTGGACGTTCTCGTTCCAGACGTTCTGGATGCCGTCCAGGCTGTCGTTGACGGCGTTGAGGAAGCAGGAGATGGGCAGGCCGCGATCGGCACCGCCGTTCGACAGGACGGGCGTGGCCGGCATGAACCAGAGCTTCGACATATAGTCATAGACGCGCTGGGCGTGGTCGGCGTCGTCGGCATAGGCCGTCGCGACGCGGGCAAACATGTCCTGGTAGCTCTCGCCCGGCAGCAGGTAGCGGTCTTCCAGGGTCTTCTTGCCGAAATCGGTCAGCAGGGCATCGCGCGACCGGTCCAGCTGCAGGCCCGTGACCACCTTCAGGTCCGGTTTGGTATCGGGATTAGCGGTTGAAACCGCTTTGAAATCTGTCGTCTGCAGAGCTTCGCCGCCAGCCATTTGATCACTGCCCTGAACAATAACGTTGAAAGTCCGGTACGTCCTGAACACACAAGATATGGTGTCCCACTCCTCACGCCCGGCTACATATACGGGGTCAGAAATAAATTAATTGCTAGCCGTTGACGTCCATTTCGCTGCGTCGAGTCGAAAAAAATTTGGATCATTCGGGGGTGATTTCCGGGATAACCCCAGCTTCCTTCGATTTAACAAGGACCTGTGCCCGTTTTGGGCGGGAACGGCATCGCGACCTTTGCCGTTAGCCTGTTCATGGCTCCGCATCCGACCGCCTTTCTCTCGCGCTTTTTCCGTGTGGCCCGATCCGAAGTCGCCGCCGTGGTTGCCCTGCTGGTCGCCGCCGTCAGCATCCTGGTCTTTGTCGAGGTCGCCGATGACATGGCCGAGGCCGATGGCCAGGCCTTTGACCTGGCCGTGCTTCACGCCCTTCGCCCCTATGCCGATGACCCGGGCCGCCCGTGGGGGCCCTGGTGGCTGGAGGAGGCGGCGGCCGACCTGACATCCCTGGGCGGCATCTCGGTGCTGGGCCTGTTCGCCATCATCGCCCTGGGCTTTCTGCTGATCCAGAAAAAGCGGCTCTCGGCCGTGCTGATGGCGTTGGGCCTGCTCGGCGGGGTCGCCCTGAGCGAGGGCCTCAAATCCCTGTTTGAGCGCGAGCGGCCGCCCGTGGCCTTTCAGGCGGTCGAGACACTCAATGCCAGCTTCCCGTCCGGCCATGCCCTGATGTCGACGGTCTTCTACCTGACGATCGGGGTCATGCTGACGCGCGCCTTTCCCAGGCGTCGGCTGAAGGCCTATGCCCTGGGCTGTGGCATCACCATTGCCCTGCTGATCGGCCTGACCCGCATCTATCTGGGCGCGCACTGGGCGACCGATGTCTTTGCCGGATGGAGCGTCGGCGCGGCCTGGGCCATGGTCCTGTGGCTGGTCGCCTATGTGGTCGAGCGGCGCCAGCGCCTGCATCACGCCCGGCTGCAGGACCTGCCCTCGACCAATGTCTAGCCACCCCAGGTTTCGAGGTTCGCTAGGATCGCCGAAAAATAGGGAGCTGACATGACTGATGCCCACGCTGCGGCCTATGCCGAACGCCTGATGTCGCCCAGCCAGGCGGCGAGCCTGATCCCGTCGGGCACACGGATGGCCATGGCCCTGGGCGTGGGCCAGCCGCCGGCGATCCTCAAGGCCCTGGCCGAACGGGCCGAGGCGGGCGCGGTCGAGGACATCAACCTCTATTACCTGCTGTCGACCGCGATCTCGGGCGACACTATCCTGAAGCCCCACCTGACCGACCGCATCCGGCCCTACAGCCTGTTCCACGGGGCCATCGAGCGGGCCTTGGACAAGCAGGGCGCAGCCGAGGGACGCCAGATGGTCTGGTTCGTGCCCACCAGCTTCCAGCAGGCCCCGCGCGTCATGATCGACGCCGGTGTCGACACCCTGGTGGCCACGGTCTCGCCGATGGACGATGAGGGCTACTTCAGCCTGGGCACCAATGCCGACTATGGCCTGCCCGTGGCGCAGCAGGCCCGCCGGGTTATCCTGGAGGTCAATCCCCAGATGCCGCGCGTGTTCGGCGACTGCCGCATCCACCTGTCCCAGGTGACGGCCCTGGTCGAGAATGACGTGCCCCTGCTGGAGGCTGGCAAGGCGGCCCAGCAGCCGCAGGACATCGCCATCGGCCGCATCATCGCCGGCCTGGTCGAGGACGGCTCGACCCTGCAGATGGGCATTGGTGCCCTGCCGGATGCGGTCTGCGCGGCCCTGATGGACCACACGGACCTGGGAGTGCACACCGAGATGCTGACCCCCGGCCTGGTCGAGTTGATGCAGGCGGGCGTGATCACCAATGCGCGCAAGAGCCACCATCCGGGCAAGGCCATCTTTGCCTTCTCGATGGGCAGCCGGGCGACCTACGAGTTCCTGCACGAGAACCCGGCGCTTGAGGCCCATCCGGTGGATTACGTCAATGATCCGGCCGTCATCGCCCGCAACGACCGCATGGTCTCGGTCAATGCCACCCTGCAGGTCGACCTGTTCGGGGCCTGCTGCTCGGAGTTCCTGAACGGGCGGCAGTATACGGCGGCCGGCGGCCAGCTGGACTTCGTGCGCGGGGCCACCGCCGCGCGGGATGGCAAGTCCATCATCGCCTGTCACTCGACCGCGGCCAAGGGCAAGGTGTCGCGCATCGTCCCGCGCCTGGACGGGCCGGTGACGACGCCGCGCAATGATGTCCACTACATCGTGACCGAGCACGGCTGGGCCAACCTGCGCGGCCTGACGACGGACCAGCGTGCCCGCGCCCTGATCGGCCTGGCTGACCCTGCCTTCCGCGAAGACCTGACGCGCCAGGCGACCGAAATGGGGCTTCTGTAGCTTCGCTTACGCTGGACCTGCCGTCTCCGGCCCCCTGCGCCAACCTGCTTCATATTGGGAGAGTGGCGGGCCAGAACACCATATCTTGTGGGCTAACGGCAAAATTGATCGGCTTTATGCCCAGGATCCGCTTGGCACCGGGGCCAGTCCGACGCATGGTGCGGCCAACCCCTCCGGTCAGACTCAGGTCCTTTCGATGAACGCGCACTCCACGATCATTCAACCCGGCAAGGCGGGTCTGCTGGTGCCCTCGGCGGCCTACAAGCCGTTCCGCTATCCGTGGGCCTTCGACATGTGGAAGAAGCAGCAGCAGGTCCACTGGATGCCCGAGGAAGTGCCGCTGGGCGAGGACGTCAAGGACTGGGCCGCCAAGCTGGACGACAGCGAGCGCAACCTGCTGACCCAGATCTTCCGCTTCTTCACCCAGGCGGACATCGAGGTCCAGGACAATTACATGGAGCGCTACGCCACGGTCTTCAAACCGACCGAGGTGAAGATGATGCTGGCCGCCTTTGCCAATATGGAAACCATCCATATCGCGGCCTATGCGCTTCTGCTCGAGACCATCGGCATGCCCGAGAGCGAGTTCGGGGCCTTCATGGAATACGAGGCCATGAAGGACAAGCA
>JAEYQX010000187.1 GCA_023409795.1 Pseudomonadota bacterium | reverse complement strand
GCGCAGGGTGGCGCGGGCCAGGCGTTCAGCCGCCTCGGGCTCCAGCCCCGCCTCGACACCCGCCCGGGCCAGGGCGCGGGTGAAATCAAAGAAATAGGCCGGGCCACAACCCGACACGGCGGTCGCGGCGTGCAGCACCTCTTCTTCGTCCAGATGGACCGTCTCGGCGATCGGGCCAAACAGGTCCTGGCCCACCTGGCGGGCGGCCTCATCAGCGGCCCAGATGGTGGCCACGCCGCGCGCCTGGGCCACGCCCGTGGTCGGCATGATCCGTACGACCCGGCGCCCCTCAAAGCCCTCGGAAATCGTCTCGCCCCGCACGCCGGCCATGACCGAGACGATCACGGCATCCCGGTTCAGGTGCGGCAGGATGCTTCTGGAGGCCTCCACCCACTTGGCGGGCTTGACCCCGATGACAAAGGCCCGGGCCTCGGCCAGGGCTTCCAGCGGCGGGTTGACCTGGGCCCCCATGGCCCGCGCCTGCTCGGCGGCGGGTTTCTCGGACGGCGACAGGATAACAAGGTCCGCAGGCGCAACCGCCCCGGTCTTCAGCCACCCTTCCAGGATGGCCGAGCCCAGACGTCCGACACCTTGCAGGACCACCTTGCCCATCAGGCGTTACCGACAGTCTCGAATAGGCAGGCGTCGATCGCCTCCTGCGCCTTCTTGGAGCCTCGCACCATGAAGTCAAAGGCGGGATAATAGCGGTCGGCCGCCTCGATCGCCGCGTCGATCATCGAGGCCGCCTGGGCCAGGGTCGGGCGCTCGCTGTGCGGCAGGGCCAGCGAATGACGGAAGACGACCTCGCCCTCGTCAGGCCAGATTTCGAAATGGCCCAGCCAGGTGCGCTGGTTGATCAGGGCCACCAGCTCATAGGCCGCAGCCCGGCGGGTCTTGGCGACGCGCAGGTCCAGGGCACAGCACAGCTGCAGGCAGTCCCCCTCCGGGCGCCAGGCAAACCACAGCTCGTAATCCTTCCAGTCGCCCGCCAGGGCGAAGGCCAGGTCGCCATCGTCCGTGCGGTCGAACGGCAGGTTCTCCGCATTGAGCACGTGCTCCACCACGTCCAGCGGATCGTAGGGAACATCGACCTCTTCGGGTCGGGCAGCATCCATCAGGGGTTCACAATCTAACTCTTAAGGGTCGCGACTCACGACCTGCAAAGGAACGGTAAACGTGTTCGCAGATTCGGCTCAACCGGCTGCGTCAGCTTCCATCACCGACTCTGTGGAGTTTCCGCCAAAGTCTTTTTTGTCGTTGTTTATCTGAGACTTAAGAGAATTAATTTCAGCGCGCAGGGCGGCGATCTCGGCCTTCAGCACGTCAAACTCGTCGCGGCGCACCAGATCCATCTCAGCCACCAGACGATCGGTCTGGGCGCGCCAGGCAGCCTTGGCCTCATCGCCAGCGGCCTGGGCCAGGCCCATGGCCCCGGTGGTCAGCTTGGCGAACTCGTCGAGAATAGGATTGCGGGTCTGCATTGGCTGTCCCTCCTGTGTTGAACAGAGGCCGGTCGAAATAGTGAATCAAAAGTTTCAATCCGCTGCTTCGGTCTTTGGTTCAAGAGTCCGCAGAGATTTCCCGGTTTGCCCAGACTTGGGCCCGTCCCATCGACCACGCGATCAACCGCACCGGCCGCGACAGGGGACAGGGCATTCCATCCCTGCTAAATCGCCAGGACGGTCTTGCAGGAGTTGCCCTTGCCCTTTCCCGAATTCGATCCGATCCTGATCCATCTGGGGCCCCTGCCCATCCGCTGGTATGCCCTGGCCTATGTAGCCGGGATTGTCCTGGGCTGGTGGTATGCCTCGCGCCTGGCCAAAACCGAGCGCCTGTGGCCCGCCAACCGCTCGCCCGTCACCGGGCCACAGCTCGACGACCTGGTGCTGTGGGCCACGCTGGGCATCATCCTGGGCGGCCGCCTGGGCTATGCGCTGTTCTACAGCCCGAACCTGCTGGGCCAGATCTTCACCGGCGACAGCCTGGGCGAGCGGCTGGAAATCCTTCAGCTGTGGACCGGCGGCATGAGCTTCCACGGCGGCTTCCTTGGCGTGGTCGTGGCCCTGGCCCTGTATGCCCACCGCCAGAAGATCCCGGCCCTCAGTCTGGGAGACCTCATCGCCCCCGTCGTGCCGCTGGGCCTGATGTTCGGCCGGATCGCCAACTTCATCAATGGCGAGCTGTGGGGCCGCGAGACCACGGTGCCCTGGGCCGTGCGCTTCTGTAACCAGAAGATCCTGGACACCTATGGCTACTGCCCGGCCGGCGACGTGCCGCGCCACCCCAGCCAGCTCTACGAAGCCGGGCTGGAAGGCCTGCTGCTGCTGGTCATCCTGTCCCTGGCCGTGTGGAAGTTCCGGATGCTGAAACGCCCGGGCTTTGTCATGGGCCTGTTCCTGCTGGGCTATGGCGTCAGCCGCGCCGCGCTTGAGAACGTGCGCCAGCCTGACGCCGGGCTGGAGAACCTGCCGCTGGGCCTGACCATGGGCATGATCCTGTCCATCCCCATGATGATCGCCGGGGCCTGGCTGATGTGGCGGGCGCTGAAGAAGCCCGCCGTCACGGAGTAGAGGCCAATGTCCGAGACCCTCAAGGACCGCCTGGTCCGCGAGATCGTGCTGACCGGCCCCATGACGGTGGCCGACTATGTGACCCGGTGCCTGCATGATCCAAAGGGTGGCTACTATGCCACCCGCCCGGCCCTGGGCGAGCGCGGCGACTTCATTACCGCCCCCATGGTCAGCCAGATGTTCGGCGAGCTCCTGGGCCTGTGGGCCATCGAGACCTGGCAACGGCTGGGCGCGCCCGAGAAGATACGGCTGGTCGAGGTCGGCCCCGGCGACGGCACCCTGATGAGCGACATCCTGCGGGCGGCCCGGCTGGTGCCGGATTTCCTGCAGGCCATCGACCTGATCCTGATCGAGCCCAGCGCCCCGCTGCGCGTCGAACAGTCGCGTCGCCTGTCGGACAGCGACGTCCTGCCCCGCTGGGTCAGCGCCCTGCACCAGGTCGAGACCGATGCCCCGGTCATCCTGATCGCCAATGAGGTGCTGGACTGCCTGCCCGCGCGCCAGTTCATCCGCACCGAGGGCGGCTGGGCCGAGCGACGGATCGGCGTGACCGACGACAATGAGCTGACCTTTGGCCTGACGGCCATTTCCGGCGGTTTCGAGCGCCCGCCCTTTGAGGTCGAGCCCGGCCAGATCATCGAGATTTCAGAACAGCAGGCCGCCTTTGCCCGCGACATCGCCACCCTGGTCGACCAGGCGACCGGCGCGGCCCTGCTGATCGACTATGGCCGTGCCCGGCCCGGGGCCGGCGATACCCTGCAGGCCCTGAAGCGGCACCAGAAGGTCCACCCCCTGTCCGATCCGGGCGAGGCTGACCTTACCCAATGGGCGGACTATCCGCTGGTGCTGGAGGCCGCGATCCGCAGCGGGGCCGATGTCACCGGCTGCATCACCCAGGGCCAGTTCCTCAGGGCCCTGGGCATAGAGGTCCGCGCCCAGCGCCTGGCCCAGGCCCGGCCCGAGGCGGCGGGCGTGATCCAGCGCCAGCTGGATCGCCTGATCGCGCCGGACCAGATGGGCGAGCTGTTCAAGGTCGCGGCGATCTTCTCGCCCCGGTCGCTGGGCGTTCCGGGATTTGAAGCATGAGCCTTCAACCCATCACCCATCCTCTTCTGGCCAGGGCCGGGGTGCGCCATGGCTTCTTTACCCGCCTGGGCGGGGTATCGACCGGCCTTTATGAGGGCCTGAACGCGGGCGTCGGTTCGGGCGATGACCCGGCCGCCGTGGCCGAGAACCGCCGCCGGGTGGCCCAGGCCATGGGCGGTGCCCTGGATGACCTGTGCGGCTGCTACCAGGTCCATTCCGCCATAGCCCACGTCACCGATCGCGGCTGGGTGGGCGAGCGGCCCCAGGGGGATGCCGTGGTCACCAGCACGCCCGGCCCGATCTGCACCACCCTGACCGCCGACTGCGCGCCCGTCCTGTTGGCCGATGCCGAGGCGGGCGTCGTCGCTGCCGCCCATGCCGGATGGAAGGGCGCGCTGGGCGGCATCGTCGCGGCCACGGTCGAGGCCATGCAGGGCCTGGGGGCCGAGCCTGGCCGCATGGTCGCCGTCGTCGGACCCTGCATCGCCCAGGCCAGCTATGAGGTCGGGGCCGACTACCAGGCTCGGTTCGAGGCCGAGGCTCCCGGCAGCGCCCGCTTTTTTGCCGCCGGTGCCAGCGGGGACAAGCGCCTGTTCGACCTGCCCGGCTTTGTCCTGTGGCGACTGGAGCAGGCCGGGGTGGGCGAGGCCGCCTGGACCGGCCACGACACCCGCGCCGACGCAGGCCGGTTCTATTCCAACCGCCGGGCCTATCTGGCGGGCGAGCCCGACTTTGGCCGGCTGATCAGCGCCATCGCCCTGGCCTGACCCCTGCCCTCTTCCACGAAAAAAGGGGACCCCGACGGGTCCCCTTGATCCTTGAGCCTGAAGGCCAGGCCTCAGCCCGCCATGGCCATGTCCGGCACGCGGGTGTTGACGCGCCAGGCGTCGGGCTGGGCCAGCAGGGCGCGGACCAGCTTGTTGTTCAGCTGGTGGCCGGCCTTGTAGCCCTCGTAGCGGCCCAGCAGGGGCGCGCCCAGGACATAGAGGTCGCCGATGGCGTCCAGGGCCTTGTGCCGCACGAACTCGCGCTCCATGCGCAGGCCGCCCGGGTTCAGGATGGTCTCGCCGTCGATGACCACGGCGTTCTCCAGGCTGCCGCCGCGGGCCAGTCCGGCCTGGCGCAGGGCCTCGACCTCATGGGCAAAGCCAAAGGTGCGCGCGGCCATGATGTCCGAGCGGAAGGTGGCCTCATCGACCACGAAGTCGACCACCTGGTTGCCGATGGCGGCATTGTCGAAGTCGATCTCGAAGCGCATTTCATAGCGGTCGCTGGGCAGCAGGACGGCGTGCTTGTCGCCCTCTTCCACGCGGATTGGCTTCAGGATCTCGATATAGCGGACCGGGGCTTCCTGGCGGCGGAAGCCGGCGCGGTCCAGCAGTTGCACGAACGGCAGGGCCGAGCCGTCCAGGATGGGCAGTTCGGGGCCGTCGACCTCGATCACGGCATTGGACACGCCCAGGGCGCACAGGGCCGCCATCAGGTGCTCGATCGTGGACAGGCGCACGCCCGCCTCGTTCTCGATCATTGTGTTCAGGCGCGCATCGACCACAGCCTCGCCCGAGACGGGGATGCGATTGTCGCGGTCGGTGATGTCGGTGCGAACAAAGGTGATGCCTGCACCCGGCGCAGCCGGACGCACGACCAGCTTGACGCGCTGGCCCGTGTGAACACCCACGCCAGCCGTGATGGCCGGGGCGATGATCGTCTGTTCGTGATGGTCGTTACGGACCGGCAAGCTGACACTCTCTTTGTTGCGCGAACCCGGCTGTTAAGCATGCGGTTCGCCTCACCTGTGATCTAGCGGGCCCGGAGCAAACCGGAAATCAAAGATGGGTTTCGTATTGTTTCGGTCACAAATGGCCGTGACCACGGCTACCGGCGGCCCAGGCGGCCGATCCCCAAAGCAGAAACGCCCCGGAGACCAGCTCCGGGGCGCGTCCTGAAAGGGATTTGGCCAGACGGCTTAGTTGGCTAGCCGACGCAGGAAGGACGGGATTTCCAGGTCGTCCTCTTCGGCGTGGCCGGTCTGGTAGTCCTGGCTGGGCTGGACCGAGTTGGTCTGGCGCAGCTGCTGGGTCGTGCGGTTCGACGACGGCGGCGGGGCATAGGACTGTTGCTGCTGCGGCTGCTGGGCCTGGCGCTTGCCACGGCCGAACAGGCTCCAGCCGCTGCGACGGTGGTCGCGCTCGGCATAGTATTCGTCCTCGGCAGCCTGGGGCTCTTCGCGGCGCGGGGCCGGACGCGGCTCGGGCTGGCGCTCCTGGCGGTCAAAGTAGAGGTCGCCCTGCTCCGACTGGGCCGAGGCAGCGGTCTGGCCACGGCTGGCGTTGGATTCGAACTCCTCGACCCAGGGGTCGACGATCGGTTCCAGGTTGCGCGGGGCGTCGTGGATCACGGGCTCGGGCGCACGGGCAGCCGGGGCCTCGACGATCGGGTCGGCGACCGGGGTCGGAGCCGGGGCCGCTTCACGGACCGGCTCGATGCGGACTTCCTGCTGCGTCTGGGTCGACGGGCGCGGCGCGGCGGCGGCCGAACCACGGTTCATACCGACGCCCTGGGGCTCGATCTTCTGGATCACGGCCTCGTCCATGCCGGTGGCCACGACGGAGACGCGAATCTTGCCATCCAGGGCCGGATCGAACGCGGCCCCGAAGATGATGTTGGCGTCGCCGTCCACCTCGGCGGCGATGGCGTTGGCCGCCTCGTCCACTTCCAGCAGGGTCATGTCCAGGCCGCCGGTGATGTTGACCAGGACGGCCTTGGCTCCCTTCAGGCTGGTCTCGTCCAGCAGCGGGTTGGCGATGGCGTTCTGGGCGGCCAGCAGGGCGCGGTCGTCGCCCGTGGCTTCGCCGGTGCCCATCATGGCCTTGCCCATTTCCGACATGACGGCGCGAACGTCGGCAAAGTCCAGGTTGATCAGGCCCGGCAAGATCATCAGGTCGGTGATCGAGCGCACGCCCGAGTGCAGGACCTGGTCGGCCATGCCAAAGGCATCGGCAAAGGTCGTGCGCTCGTTGGCGACGCGGAACAGGTTCTGGTTCGGAATGACGATCAGGGTGTCGACATAGCGCTGCAGCTCGGCCACGCCGGAGTCGGCCAGGCGCATGCGGTGACGGCCTTCAAAGGTGAAGGGCTTGGTCACGACGCCGACGGTCAGGATGCCGCGATCACGGGCGCACTTGGCGATGACCGGGGCTGCGCCCGTGCCGGTGCCGCCGCCCATGCCGCAGGTGATGAAGACCATGTGGGCACCGTCCAGGTGCGCATGGATCTCGTCCGCGCTTTCCTCGGCGGCATTCATGCCGACTTCGGGGTGAGCGCCGGCACCCAGGCCCTGGGTGATGGTCTCGCCCAGCTGGATGCGACGGTCGGTCTTGGCGAAGCTCAGATGCTGGGCATCGGTGTTTGCGACAACGAATTCAACGCCTTCAAGGCCAGCGTCGATCATGTTGTTGACGGCATTGCCGCCAGCACCACCCACGCCGAACACGACGATCCGCGGCTTCAGTTCAGTGTGTTGCGGCTTTACCAACGAGAGAGACATACCTGTTCCGACCTTCCGACCCTGCCCCGCTTCCCAATCCGAAATCCCCGCCGAATCGCATTGGTTTTGAGCGCGTTAAGGGAAACCCTTTTTACGTTAACGGAGTCTTACTTTGGTTAATATGAGTCGGTGCTTTTGGTACAACCCGCTTTCCACTTCGAGACAGTTTTTCGTGAACAGGCCGGAAAACGGCCCCGCAAACAGAAAAGGGCAGCTCTTTCGAGCTGCCCTTCCTGCATCCGATCCCTGGAGGATCAGAAGCGGTAGTTCACGCCAGCGAAGAAGCGACGACCGAAGGCGTCATGCTGGTTGTAGACCGTCATGCCCAGCCAGGGGTTCGGCTCGGCATTGAAGGCGTTGACGACGCCGGCACGCACCGAGACGTCCTCGTTCACGCGCCAGCGGGCGGTGAAGTCGTGACGGATGAAGCTGCCGGTATCGATGGCATGGGCCGGACGCGAGTCGGCGTTGTTCACGAAGGTGTTCGGACGAACCAGGTGAATGCGCGACTGCCAGTCGGCGGTCCAGTTGAAGCTCAGCACATCCGTCGGCTCGTAGGTCAGCGAGGAGCTGAAGCGAACGCGCGGATAGATGCTGGTGCCCGAGATCTCGCTGGTCAGGACCGTCACATCGTCAGGGTTGTCGATGTTGGTGTACTGTTCCTGCTTGATCAGCCACAGGCCGCCCAGGTTGTAGTTGAAGCGACCCCAGTCGCGACCCAGCCAGTCGGCCGTGTCGAGGCTGTAGTTGACCGTGAAGTCCAGGCCTTCGGTCTTCAGGGCAGCGTAGTTGATCGAGCCCTGGATGAAGCCGCCGACCGGATCACCCGTCGGTGCACCAATGCCGAACGGAATGTTCGGGTTGTTGCGGAAGATGGTCGAGCAGGCCGCTTCGTTCAGCGTCGGACCATTGACGCAGTTGGCTGCAGCCGTAGCGGCCGAAACCGAGGCGATCACGTTGTTCACTTCGATGCTGTAGTAGTCCAGGACCACCGACAGGTTCTCGAAGAAGCGCGGACGCAGCACCACCGAGAAGGTGAAGCTTTCCGACTCTTCCGGCTCCAGGAACGGGTTACCGGCGTTCACACCGGCGATACCCGAGGTCGGCGCGAAGATGTAGGCGTTCGAAGCGCTCGGATCGGTCCAGTTGAAGTGGTTCGGAGCGAAGCCAGCGCGCTGGGCCAGAGCCTCACAGTTGGCGATGCGGTTCTGCTTGCGATCCGGAGCCAGGCTGGGCGCGTTGATGTTGCGCGTGTCGCACGGGTCCGAAGCGCTGTTCCAGAAGGTCTGAACAGCCGGGCGGAAGTTTTCTGCCAGGTTCGGAACGCGGACCGAGGTGTTGAAGCTGGTGCGGAAGGTAATATCGCGGATCGGGCGATAGACCAGGTTGGCGCCCCAGGTGTCGATGTTACCGACCGTGGTGTAGTCCGAGTAGCGGTACGAACCGGTCAGCTCGGCAAACTCGCCCAGGACCGAGTCGCTCAGAAGCGGGATCGCCAGTTCGGCGAAGACTTCGTTGCTTTCATACTCGGCACCCAAGAAGTCCGGGCCGGTGTTCAGGAACAGGAAACGACCCTGGGAGTCGGCATCGCGGCCCACGCCTTCGGTGTATTCCTTGCGGTACTCATAGCCACCGGCGACGCCAATGGGGCCTGCACCCCAGAAGTCCCACAGCTGACCCGATGCGCGCACCAGACCCTGGTGCTGCTCGTTGCGGTCAACCACGCGGATGTCGGCGAAGGAATAGTCCAGGGCAGCCTGGTCCTGGTTGCCCATGCCGAAGACGTTCAGAGGCTTACATTGCGAGATCGAGTCACGGCCGTACTGGGTGTCGCGGATGTCGCCACCGCGCCAGTAGTCGGCCAGGTCGCCGTTGGGCACGCCCTGGGCAGCCAGAGCCGAGATACGGCAGACGATGTTGCCCGAAGCGTCACGGATGGCGTCAGCCGACCAGGCGAAACGTTGAACATCGATACCGGCTTCGCGGTTGATGTTCTCCAGCTCACCATAGGTGTAGCTCATGTCCCACTGGATGTTCTTGACGAAGGCCAGTTCATCCAGCGAGCCTTCCAGGCCAGCCACGAAGCGGGTCAGCTCGCGGGTGTTTTCCTGGTAGCGCTCGGGACCGAACATGCTGTGGCGGGCCCACGGAGCCGCGATCGTGCCGATGGCGGCACCCGGCGAGGTCGCCGTCGGAGCCGAGTACTGGGTGACCGTGTTGCCAGCGATGGCGTCCTTGATCACTTGCGGCAGGAAGGCGTTGTCGTCCCAGCGCAGGTCGAACTCGGACGTCGCACGCAGGACGCCGGCTTCATTCGCACCATAAGTGGAGTTGATCAGGTTGATGTCGAAGAAGGTCGGCTGGCCGACGAAGGAAGCCTCTTCCTTGACATACTTGCCTTCGACGAAGGCGCGGACGTTCGGCGTGATCTGGAAGCTCGAACCGACCTGGAAGCGCTGCGATTCGTTGCCCGGCCATTGGCCCAGCAGCGAGAAGTCAGCGGGGCTGACGCCGTCACCGCCGATGTTGTAGCCGCGGTTCAGGCCGGTGTTGCCGACGCGCTGACCGAAGTTGGCCAGGCGGGCACCGCCGTTTTCATACCAGTAGGTCGAGCCCGGGTTCACTGCATAGCAGTTCGCGCTGCGGATCGAGTTGGTCAGGTGACCGCCATCGCACTGATAGAAACCGCCCGTACGGGTCGGATAGGGGATCAGCGGATTACTGGTGGGGCTCGGCTGCTGCGAGTTGAACAGGGTCGTCTGACCCCAACGCGGACGGTCGATACGCTTCAGGTTGAAGAAGAGCGCGCTGTCGACAAAGCCGTCATAGGGGGCGCTGGTCGGATCGGCGTCGATGCCCAGGACAACCGGGGTGCGGGCGATCCAGGGGATGTCGAACGAGGTGATCTCGTCCTGCTTTTCATACTCGGCGTGAGCATAGACGTTCAGACGGTCGTCCAGGAAGTTGTGACCGATCAGGGCCGAGATACGACGGGTTGCTTCACCGTTGCTGTTGATCTGACCATAGTTGGCGTCGATCTCGATGCCTTCAAAGTCGTTGCGCAGGATGAAGTTGACCACGCCCGAGACGGCGTCGGCACCGTAGATCGACGAGGCACCGCCGGTGATGATTTCGACGTTCTGGATCAGCAGACGCGGGATGGTCGAAACGTCAACCGACAGCGAGCCGGCGGAAGAACCGACGTGGCGACGGCCGTCGACCAGGGTCAGGGTGCGGCCGGTGCCCAGGCTGCGCAGGTTGGCGAACTCAAGGCCCAGCTGGTTCAGGACCGAACCGGTGGTGTCGGTCGGAACCAGCGAGTTGGACAGGGCCGGGATGGTGGCCAGCTGGTCGATGACGGTGCTCTGGCCGCTCTCCAGCAGGGTCTCACGCGTGACCTGGATCAGCGGAGCCGGCGCGTTCACCGGGTTACGGCGGATCAGCGAACCGGTGACGACGATGTCGTCGATCGCAGTGGCCTCGGCCTCCGGCTGGGCCTCAGGAGCTGTTTGCGCCCAGACGGGTGCAGCCAGGGCGACGACCCCGGCCAGGACCGAAGTCCCCAAAAGATGTTTACGCTTGACGTGCATTTCTGCCCCAACCCCTCAAAAAAGAACGGAACGCCCGCACCGAAGCTCGGCGCTTGCTCGATCCGGCTTGGTCTAATTCAAATTACCGGGGGCGCAAGCTTTGCGGCCACAATGGGGCGCTCATGCGTCAAGGATGTCTCATTTAGGCCACATGGTTTACACGGAAGCGCAAAGCGAATGTCACGCATCCCAAGGGCAAAAACATCCGACAGAGCCGCCCAAAGCCCTGAACAAAGGCCTTTCAGCCGCGAGCAACCGCGCAGGTTGACCCTTCGTCAACCTGCGGGTTTTGGGCACATTTTGCCTTAGAAACGGTCACATTTCCGCAAAGATATGGGCGAAGCAAGGCTCGCCCAAGGCAGATCGTTTTGGAACAGGATTACAGACCGCCGGGACCACAATCGTCCCGGAAGAACGCCTCGACGCTGGTCAGGACCGCTTCGATATTCTCGGGCGTCCAGGTGTTCATCGTGTGCTCCA
The DNA here is from genome assembly GCA_023409795.1 of Pseudomonadota bacterium. GTDB lineage: Bacteria > Pseudomonadota > Alphaproteobacteria > Caulobacterales > Caulobacteraceae > Brevundimonas. The sequence goes on along the minus strand of JAEYQX010000187.1, from coordinate 5,312 downwards.
TGTCGGGCAGAATCCGCAGCTTCACCGCCTTGCCGGCCCGCTCCATCGCCTGGGCCATGGACCGTGATTCTGCCGGGATGACATTGGTGTCCCGGTCGCCGGTGTAGAGGTACAGCGGAATCGAGATCTCATTGACGCGACGCAGCGGGTCCTCGCCATTGGCGGTTGGATGCTGGAATTCACGCAGGTACCGGTTGTTGTAGGTGCCCTTCTTGAACAGGTCGATGGTAGCCGGGCCAGCCCCCGCCACGGCGCACTGGTAAAGGCCATTGGGGCGAACCGCGGCCATCATCGCCACATAGCCCCCGTAGGAATAGCCGTGGACGGCGATGCGATCGGGCGCGGCAATTCCCTGCTCGATCAGATAGCGCGCACCGTCGTCGACGTCGTCCTGCATCTTGCGCCCCCATTCGCCGTCGCCGGCCCGCCACAGATGCTGGCCCCACCCCATCGAGCCCCGGAACTGGGGCTGCAGGACCGCATAGCCGCGCGAGGCAAAATACTGGGTCCAGCCGGTCGGATCCCAGGCCAGGTCGTCACGGCTCCAGGGGCCCCCGTGTGGCGTGATCACCGTCGGATAGGGCCCGGGGCCATGAATCTCGGGGTCAGGCCGCGTCAGGATGGCCGGGACCGTCAGGCCATCCCGCGCCTCGTACTGCAGCAGGGTCACCGGCCCCAGGGGGGCGTCCTTCAGCTCAGGATAGGCCCGGCCAAGCAGGGTGAGCCGCCCGTCCTTGAGCAGGTAGTATTCCGGCGGGGTTTGCCCGCCCGACTTGGCGATGATGAACTGGGTGCGCGCATCATTGGTCGAGACGATCGAGACGTCCGCGCCATCGCCAACCGGCAGCCGCACCGTCGTGCCGGTCGAAATGTCTTTCCATTCAACCGTGGTGTCAGTGATGCCCAGCGCCTGGCGAATCTGGTTGTAGGCAGCCTCCATCCCCGGATCGACCCAGAAGACGCGTGGGCGTTCGCCGGAATAGCGGAATCCCAGGATTTCGCCAAAGTCCTGCGGTGCTGTGGAGCGCACCACGCCATCGGCCTCAAACAGGGGGTGACCAAAGGCAACCTCGCCCAGTTTCTTTTCGGCGATGTTGTATTCGTAGATGACCTGGCGATCCCCTTCCATATCGCTCCCCACCAGAACGATATTGGAGTCATTGGTGAAGCCCATGATGGTGTAGCCACGGCGGTCACGGGCGTAGTTGCGGAAGTGGATATCCCAGTTGCCCTGGGCGTCCTTCAGCCACTGGCCGATGTAGAAGGCTCCGTTGTCGAAATTATACTCCTGCCGCGCGCGAATCTCGCCGTTCTGGTCGGCAAAGCCGCCCGAATAGCGCTCCGACCCCCGCTCCACCCGCTCGGCCCGTCCGGTATAGAGATTCAGCTTGTAGACATCGCCCTTGATGGGCGCGCGCACCAGGATGTTCTCTGGGTCCTGGACCAGTGAGCTGACCAGGGAGCCGAAGCCGACAAAGGCCTGCTGCGTTTCGGTCAGCCCATCAAAGCGCAGGCTGGTCCTGATCGGATTGCCTTCCAGGTCCAGCACCTGGCTGCGATAGGCATAGGAGCGCTCCGCCTTTCCCCCCAGAGAGAAGTCCGTCAGTTGCTGCGTGGTCACGAACAGTCGATCGTTCTTGATAAAGCGCACGCTGATGATCTCGGACCTCGGGTCCGAACCGACCACGTGAGGCGGTGCCCGCAAGTCGTCAGTCTTCCAGATCGACAGGGTCCGGCGCTTTCCGTCCGCAGAGGTAACGGCAGCAATGTGGCGACCGTCAGCCGAGAGAGACACATTCTCGATGGCAGGCTCTCGCGCGAAACTGGCTGCCGCCGGAGGGGCAGCGGCTTCGGTGGCCGCCGAGATGGCCGCGACCGAGGTCATGGGAGCCAACGCAAAACTCGCCGCAGAAAGACCGGCAACCACTTTGTATTTCATAGTAAATTCCTGCCCATAGAAAGGGTGCCGCCACTCCCGGCCCGCCGGATTGCGAAACGACAACGCTTTGCCAGCCTAGGTCCGTCCAACAGCGATGTCCGTGACCATATTACGACACTTTCCGTAATCGTGACCTAAATTGGACCACAAATTGTTTTGCCTGCCGGATTTGTTGCGTAAGGCTGGTCCCTTACACGGGTGGCATTTTTCATGAGCCCCCGTTTCCACGCCGACGATCCACTCTGGGGGAAGCTTGATCATGAACGTATCGCGAAAGGGGCTACTGGCCTCGACCATCATAGCCTCGACGCTGATGCTGGCTCCGGGCCTCGCGCTCGCTGACACCGGCCTGGCCCAGCAGGCCACCCCGGCCCAGGAAGAGGAAGATCAGGAAGAATCCAGCGCCACCCAGGTCACCGACATCGTCGTGACCGGCTCGCGCATCCGACGCACCGAATACAGCAGCACCCAGCCGGTCCAGATCATCACCGCCGAAGAGTCGGTTCTGGAAGGCCTGGTCGATACCTCGGAAATCCTGCAGGGCTCGACGATCGCCAACACGGCGGGCCAGATCAACAACTACTTCACCGGCTACGTCACGACCGGTGGTCCCGGCGTCAACACCCTGTCGCTGCGCGGCCTGGGTGCCAACCGCACCCTGGTTCTGCTGAACGGCCGTCGCGCCGGCCCGGCCGGTGCACGCGGCACCGTCGGCCCGACCGACCTGAACGTCATCCCCTCGGCCCTGATCGAGCGCGTCGAGATCCTGACGGACGGTGCGTCGTCGATCTACGGCTCGGACGCCATCGCCGGCGTCGTGAACATCATCACCAAGACCAACTATGACGGTGCCAACGTCACCGGCTACGTCAGCCAGCCCTTCGAAAGCGGCGGCGAGGAATACAGCTTCAGCGCCAACTACGGCAAATCCTTCGACCGTGGCTACTTCTCGGTCGGCGGTGAGTACTACGAGCGCAAGGCCCTGCTGTTCGGCGATCGCGACAGCTTCGCCTGTCCGCAACAGGTCGTGTACCTGGATCCGGATCTCAAGATCCGCGGCGACGTCGTCGATCCGGCCACCGGCGACTACAAGTGTACCTCAACGGCTGGTGAGCTGCATTCGCTCTACATCGACGGCGGTGCCAGCGGTGCCATCGACGTTCGCCCCGTGGCCGGAGCGATTGCCGGCGGCGGCCCCCTGGGCTGTGACCTGAACGGCTGGCAGCAGGTCCGCGTCTATATGACCGGCATGGGTGCCTGCGCCCTTCCGACCGCGGCCCCGGCTGGCTACACCTCGGACCAGTGGACCCAGGTCCTGCGCGAATACTACGCTCGCGGCCCGCTCCACAGCGACCGCTACAACTCGCGCACCGCGGTGTCCCCGACCACCCGCAGCAGCGTCTTCGCCTTTGGTGGCTTTGACCTGACGCCCAAGACCGAAGTCTTCGGCGAACTGCTGCTGAACCGTCGTGAATCCTCGCAGAACTCCTGGCGCCAGCTGTGGGCGGCCATGCCGTCCATGCACCCGATGGTGCCTGACGAGCTGAAGCAGGTTACGGCCCCGAACGGCGTCGTCTATCCGGTCAGCCACGTTGAGCCGACCCTGATCCTGAACACCCACCAGGAACAGACCGTTGATTACGCACGCGCCGTCGCCGGCATCCGTGGTTCGATCGACATCGGTCGTGGCTGGGACTGGGAACTGGCCGCTCAATACAGCCGCTCGGAAGCCGAATACGGCTCGAACTTCTTCTACGACGACCGCGTCGCAGCAACCACCAGCTTCAGCACCATGAGCCAGCTGATGGCCGGTTGTAATACGACGCTCCTGACCACGGCCACCGCCTGCCCCACCGGCGGCGTGGACTTCTTCTCGGCTGACGTGGTTGGTCGTGGCGAAATGCGCCCGCAGGACCGCGACTTCCTGATCGGCTACGAAGTCGGCAAGACCACCTACGAGCACCAGTACATCGAGGGTCTGGTCACCGGCGAGCTGTTCGACCTGCCTGCGGGTTCGGTTGGCATGGCCCTGGGCTTCCAGATCCGCAAGGAATCCCTCGACGACCTGCCGGGTGAACAGGAGCGCACGGGCAACTACTGGGGCGCGACCGCTGCCGGTCACACCGTCGGCGATGACACCGTCAAGGAAGTCTTCACCGAAATCGAAGTCCCGCTGCTGAAGGACCTGCCGCTGTTCAACAGCCTGACCCTGAACCTGTCGGGCCGTCTGTCGGACTACGAGAGCTATGGCGACAACTCGACCTACAAGGTCGGCCTGAACTGGGCCCTGACGCCCGAGTATCGCCTGCGCGCCTCGACCGGCACCTCGTTCCGCGCCCCGGCGCTGTATGAGCTGTACCTGGCCGACCAGACCAGCTTCGCCAGCCAGAACGCGATCGACCCCTGCCGTGCCTGGGGCCTGTCGACCAACGAGCTGCTGCGCACCAACTGCGCCGCTGCGGGCATCCCCGAAGACCACGGCACCCTGGTTTCGTCCTCGGCCGAAATCACCACGGGCGGTGGCCTGGGCGTCCTGAACCCGGAAACGGCTGAATCGACCAGCATCGGCTTCGTCTGGACCCCGTCCTTCGTCAACCTGAACGTGGCCATCGACTACTACGAGGTCGAAATCATCGACCAGGTCCAGAACCTGACCGCTGCAAGCATTGTCAACGGCTGCTACCTGTCCGAGAACTTCCCGAACGACCCGCTCTGCTCGCTCTTCGTCCGTAACGGACCGGGCGGTGCCCAGGATCGTCCGTATGAAATCATCTCGGTCGCGAGCAGCTACGTGAACATCGCACGTCAGCTGAGCAGGGGCCTGGACCTGAACGCCCGCTACAGCAAGGAGTTCTCCTTCGGCGACCTGACGCTGAACGCTCGCGCCAGCTACATCCTGGAGTGGGAAAGCCAACTGCGTACCGAAGCTGAAGCAGAAAGCTACCTGGACGAAATCGGTTCGCCCGACTGGGTTGCCAACCTGTCGGCACGCTTCGACCGTGGCGACTGGACCTTCTTCTGGAACACGGACATCGTGGACGAGGTCGACAACAACCGCTTCTACGCTTCCAACTCGGGCAGCTTCCTGGGTACGCCGGTGTACTACAACCGCACGGTTGACACCTACCTGATGCACAACTTCTCGGTGCGCAAGCGCTTCGACAAGTGGGACCTGCAGGTCGGCGTCCGCAACCTGTTCGATGAAGACGCAGGCATCACCTCGGCTTCGGGTGGCGGCCGTGGTGCCGGTAACGTGCCGCTGTCGTCGCAATACGACTACATCGGTCGTCGCGGCTTCATCTCCATCTCGCGCAACTGGTAAGCGCTAGAAGGACCAGGGAACAGAGGCGGCGGGTTTTCCCGCCGCCTCTTT
>JAEYQX010000122.1 GCA_023409795.1 Pseudomonadota bacterium | reverse complement strand
TGATCTCGACGTCCACGCCGGCGGACAGGTCGAGCTTCATGAGCGCGTCCACGGTCTGCGGGGTGGGGTCGACGATGTCGAGCACGCGCTTGTGCGTGCGGATTTCGAACTGCTCGCGCGACTTCTTATCGACGTGCGGCGAGCGGTTCACGGTGAACTTCTCGATCAGGGTCGGCAGCGGGATCGGACCACGAACGGTCGCCCCGGTGCGCTTAGCGGTGTTAACGATTTCGCGCGTCGAAAAGTCGAGGACGCGATGATCGAAGGCCTTGAGCCTGATGCGGATGCTTTGATCCATATCGGTTGTTATTCCCAAGCGGTGTGAACCGCGTCCCTGTGAACCATTTCAAAGACCGAAGCCTCGGGCAGAGCCCCAAGGAACGCAAATCCGCAAAAACGATTGGCCCACGCAGGTGTCCGCGAGAGCCATTGAAATCCCAAGAATGCTGCAAAGAACAATAACTTAGGTCGTCCCTGCGGACCGCGTCTGCATCCGAGAATGCACAGCCGGTCCAACAAGAGGGCTGCTTATGCCTGTCGATTCCTTTTTGGTCAAGCGCTTAAACCGCCGTGGAATGGGGGTTTAAGGGGTGTTGCACCAGGGCCATAGGGCAGCCACCGGCCCCACCGCCAACCTGGCCCGAAATCAGTCATCCACAGGGCAGCCGGCACAGTTACGACGCTCTCCCCGCTCCAGATGCGTCCGGCGCGAGCCCGCAAGGTCTTAACAGGGCTTAAGGCCTCAGGCCTTCAAAAGGCTCCCGGATGGGCGAAAAGCGGCACCGCCGCAAAGCTGCACCGTGTCGAGACACAATCATGCCCGAATGCGTCACTTTCGGGCAACATTATCCATATGAGCGCGAAAGATAACATTTTCGTCACGGGCATTCGGCGGTTTCGTGACTATCTCTTTCAGCGTTGCAGTGACCCGGTCGTTGCAACCCTCTGAAAAGGATAAGTAAGAATGAAAACCGTCTTCCTCGCTTCGGTCGCCGCCGCGACCCTGATGGCTGCCCCGGCTCTGGCCCAGGAAGTTGTCGGCTCGGCTGGCATCTCGTACGGCTATGCCGACATTGAAGGTACCGACGTGGACGCTGCCCGCCTGGACGGCGTGGCCGCCTTCGAGGTTGCCCCGAAATGGACCGTGACCGTTGCCGGTAACGTCACCCACACTGACACCGACTTCGGCGACGACACTATGGGTGCCGCTGCTGCTCACCTGACCCGCGAATTCGCCAACGACATCCGCGCCGGTGCCTTCGTCGGCATCACCGACATCGGTGGCGAAGACTTCGTCACCGCCGGTGCTGAAGTCCAGAAGTACTACGCCTCGACCACCCTGACCGGCGTGGCCGCCTACACCGACATGGACGGTGCCGACCTGTGGACCTACGGCGCTGACGCTGCCTACTACGTCAACCCGTCGCTGCGCCTGAACGCCGGCGCTGTCTACGGCAACGTCGACACCGCCTTCGGCGATGCCGATGCCTGGGCCTATGGTGCTGGCGCTGAATACCAGTTCGCCAACAGCCCGTTCAGCGTCTACGGCAACTACCAGCACGTCGACGTCGAAGGCGTGGATGCCGACGTCGTCATGATCGGTGCCCGCTACAACTTCGGTGGCACCCTGCAGTCGCTGGACCGCGCCGGTGCAAACCTGGGCCGCACCCTGGCTGGCCTGGTCGTCGCCCCCTTCTAAGCTGATCCCGAAAGATCAGGCCTGAAGGCAGAAACCCCGGTGGAGCGATCCACCGGGGTTTTTCATGTCCGCTACCCGCCGGGCCTAGTCGCCGATGCGCAGCTTGCCCGAGCCGACCGTCGAGCGGCTGATAGGGCCCGTCACCTCGCGGATATAGACATCGCCCGAACCAACCGTGGCCACGGCGACGCGACCGGCCGTCCCGTCAAAGTGAACATTGCCCGAGCCGGCGATGGAGACATCGACCTGCTCACTGCGGCCAGAGTCGAGGCGCACGTCGCCAGATCCGCCGATGCGCACCTCGATCGGCCCCTCGACGCGGCCGACCCGGACATCGCCCGAGCCCCCGATGCTGGCCTTGACCCCGTGGGCCGCGCGCGCCGTCACCGAGCCGGAGCCACCGATGGAGGCCTTGAGCTGCTGGACCTCACCGATGCGCACCCGGCCCGAGCCGCCGACCGATACGGCAGCCGGTCCGCTGACATTGGCCACCGTCCACTGGCCACAGCCGCCGGTGTGCAGCTCGACAGAGCGGGCCCCCGGCCCCACCGCACCATAGACGGCCTCGCCCGTCTCGATATCCACGTCGCGCGGGGTGCGCAGCACCACCATGGGCGCGTCCTCCAGCGCCACCTCGCCCACGCCGCGGACGCGGATCCGCGCCCCCTGCCCCGGCTGGCGCGCCTCGGGGTCACCGGATTCGCAGCGGCTCAGGACATTGACCTGGCCCAGTCCCAGCCTGCGGGTGCCCAGGCCGCCGTCGATCCTGACGTCATCGCCCCGGCGCACGACCTGAAGTGCTGGCAGGTCTGCGCGGCCGGGCACGATCTCGACGCCGATGTCGCGGCGATCCTCGGGGATGACCACGACCCGGGCCACGGCGTCCTTGACCTCGACCGACTGGGCCGCCGCCCCCTGGGCCAGGGTCAGGCCCCCCATGACAGAGGCAGAAGCGGCGGCGATGAGGTGGGCTTTCATGGTCTTGTCTCCTCTTGCGTTGAGGAGACGGTGCGCCCGCACTCGGCCAAAGTCAGTTTAATTCCGTGTCATGACGCCGTTGTAAGAAAAGCCCGGCCTGGCGGGCCCTAGAGGGGTCGCGCGCCATCGGCCATGCCGGCCTCGGGAACGAAGTCGCGCGGCAGGTCGGCGATCCGGCTGCTGAGCACGCCCGCCCGCTTCAGGGCCAGTGACGCCACCCACCGTGCCATCAGGCCAGCCGTGCCCAGGCTATCGGTGTGGCGCGGGCAGCCGCCCCGACTGCGCAGCACTGCATGGGTAAACAGGGCCCCGTTGCGCCACCGCGTCGGCCAGGTCTGGAAGTCCATCGACAGGGAGACGCAGAACCGGTCCAGGTTCTCGACCCTGTGCGGTGCATACAGCGGCCAGGTCAGGGCCTGTCCGGGCTCCAGGTCCACGACGCGGGCGTCGGCCTCGAAGGCCAGGCGATAGGGCACCTCCTCGGTCGTCTGGTGCGCCACGACCAGTTCCATGTGCCGCTCGGGCAGGTGGGCCTCGTCACCCGGATAGACAAAGACCCGCTTGCGGCCGCGCATATGGAACAGCACCACCCCGGCGGCATCGAAATGATAGGGCACCCGCGCCCGGGGCGAGGACAGGATCAGCTGCCCGGCCCGCTTGACGGCCTTGAGCCCCGGCAGGCTGGCCTCGATGGCCTGGTATTCGCGGCTGGCGGCAGCCCACAGATCGGGCCAGCCGGTCTCTATGCCGCGCAGATTGACCCACAGGCGTCCCGCCTGGATCGCCTCAAGCAGGGCCGCGCCGTCCTGGCGGCCCCTGGCCCCCGTGCGCAGGCTGTGCTGGCCCTCGTCGTCATAGTCATACAGGTTGATGTCGATCAGCTCGACCGGATAGCGGTCCAGCAGGTCCGCCAGCGCCGCGTCGCCGGCAAAGCCCTGCTCGACCAGGCTGTGGTCAAAGACAGCCGGCTGCTGGATCGGGCCGTGGTAGCGGGTAACGGGCATGGTCTGGTCCCCTTGGCTCAGGCGCGCTTCTTGAGCGCCGAGCGGCTGGCTGCCGCAATACCGGCGAGGCGTCCCGGCAGGGTGACTTCACAGGCCTCGATGACATTCCAGCGCCGCCGGATCCGGTCGGCCAGCCCCTGCGCCCGCTGGCGACCGGCCATGCGGACCAGGGCACCGGTGCCCAGCCGGGCGGCGGCCGGCGTCCCCGACGGACGCACCCGCCCCTCGCCGACCATCTGCACGGTGTCGCAGAAGTAGCGCTTGTAGCCCTCGGAGCCGCAGCCATAGTCAAAGTCGGTAAAGCCCCGGGCCGACATCAGCCGGATGGTGTCCAGGGTCAGCAGGATACCGGGCGAGCAGCGGCTGGCGACGGGATAGTAGGCCGGGAACCAGAAGTGGAAGCAGGTCCCGCCCGCCAGCGAGTATTCGACGGCGCAGACCTGGCCGCCGGCGCGAAGGACGCACAGCTGGGCCCCGAAGTCCGGATAGGGCGACGCCAGCAGGGCCTTGAGCAGGTCCACCGTCCAGCCACAGGCAAAAATGTCGTGCAGGCCGCTGCGGACATACTGGGCCCGCTTCAACGCGACCAGCTCGTCCAGCAGGGCGGGGTCACGCAGGCCGACCTCGACCTCGACCGGCCCGAACTCGGCCGCGAGACTGCGCCGGGCCCGCTCCTTGTCCTTGAAATACTTGCCGTGGGCACCGCGGCGTCCGGCATACCAGTCGTCATAGGCCTGGCCGGTCGGGATGACGGCGCGATGGCTGGGCACGTCGCTGAGCCCCTCGGCCTCGCCCACCCAGGCCGTGACCGCCAGGCAGTCGCCCCCCAGGCATTGGGCGGCCTCGTCCAGCGACGGACGCAGACCGATGGGACCGATGACCCCATGATAGTCGTTCATGGGCGCGCCCAGGGGCTGCACCGTGCCGCCGCGCTTCTGGAAGGGCAGATAGCCCACCACTGCCTCGCCGCGCCGATAGACCGCCAGCCCCGCCCCCGGACAGACCGGCCCGGCCAGCAAGGCGAACTCGGCGCGCAGGAAGGGGCTGCCCATGTCCGGGTCCTGGGCGGCCCAGGCATTCCATTGCGCCTGTTCCTGCGGCGTCAGACTGTCGATGGGACGCAGGCTTACCGTCAACGGGGGGGACATCCGAACTCCTCCGGGTCCCGCAGCCGATGCCGAACCCCTTGCGATAACCGTGGCATATTTCGATTGCGGCGGGGTTTATGGACGTGGTGAACGAGGCCTTACGGCACCTTGGCCGCCCCGCTGCGTTGGCTTGGGACAGGAGGTGACGATGAACCAGGACCGGCCCAACAAGAATGCTGCCGAGAACGGCAACCTGAAGCCCGACCGCGAGGGAGAGCCCCCTCGCCCGGCAACCGAGCCGGATGGGGCCAAGGGCAGCAGCAACTCCCGCGAGACCGAGACCGACCCGGCCACCGGCGAACCCAACCGCTGAAAACAAAAATGGCCCCCCGGATTGCTCCGGGGGGCCATCTTGATCAGTCGTCACTGACGGTTGCCCGTCAGAGGCCGCTCAAAGGGTCGATTACTCGACGATCTTCGAGACGACGCCGGCGCCGACGGTGCGGCCGCCTTCACGGATAGCGAAGCGCAGCTTCTCTTCCATGGCGATCGGGGTGATCAGCTCGACGTCCAGCTCGGCG
>JAEYQX010000117.1 GCA_023409795.1 Pseudomonadota bacterium | reverse complement strand
CTCCACCACTTCGTGGTCCCCCTCCCCACATCATGGGGAGGAAAGCCTGACCCGGCGTCAGCCCATGGCGGTGCCGACGCCCTTGCCGCCGCCGGGGACGGGGGCGATGTCGAGGAGCTTGAGGCGGAAGACCAGGGCAGAGTTGCCGGGGATCATGGCCCCGCCGCCTATCTCGCCATAGCCCAGCTCGGGCGGCAGGTAGATGGCCCACTCGTCGCCCGGCTTCATCAGCTGCAGGGCCTCGGTCCAGCCGGGGACCACGGTCTCGGGCGTGAACAGGGCAGGGGCCCCGCGCTTGTAGGAGCTGTCGAAGACCGTGCCGTCGATCAGGCTGCCTTCATAGTCGACGCGCACCCAGTCGTTGCGGTCGGGGCTTTCGCCGTCCGCCGGGCCGCTTTCGATCACCTTGTACTGAAGCCCCGACGGCAGGGTCCGGATACCCTCGGCCCTGGCGTTGTCGGCCAGGAAGGCGGCGGCCTCCTCGGCATTCCTGGCCAGGTCCTGGGGGGCGGGGGCGGCACTGCGGCCACAGGCCGCCAGCGTCAGGCCAGAGGCGAGCGCCAGACCCAGAAATGCGGGCCTAGCCCATGCGAAGTTCATAGCCACGTTCCTTGAGGGCTTCACCGATTTCCTCGGCGTGTTTGGCGTCGCGGGTCTCGACCATGATGTCGAACTCCGCCCCCTTGGCGGGGACGTCCAGCGCCAGGCGGTTATGCACGACGTCGATGATATTGCCACCCAGTCCGCCGATGACGGCGGCCATGGCCGACAGCATTCCGGGCCGGTCGTCGCCCAGGATGCGATAAACGATCAGGCGCTTCTCGCGCACCATTTCGCGGTTCAGGACCACGGCCAGCATCCGCGCGTCGATATTGCCGCCGGTCAGCTCGATGCCGACCTTCATGCCGCGGAAGCGCTCGGGATTGGCCAGGATGGCGGCCAGGCCTCCGGCCCCGGCCCCCTCGGCCACGGTCTTCTCCAGGGTCGCCAGCAGGGCCACGCCCTTTTCGAAGTCGGCCTCCTCGCAGACGATGACCTCGTCGATCAGGTCATGGGCGGCGGCAAAGGGGATCTCGCCCACGGCTTTGATGGCGATGCCCTCGGCAATGGTCTGGCCGCTGCAGCGGGCCGGCTCGCCCTTGAGCCGTGCGGTATAGGAGGGATAGCGGGCCGCCTCGACGCCGATCACCTTGATGTCCGGCTTGAGGGCCTTGGCGGCGATGGCGCTGCCGGCGATCAGGCCGCCGCCGCCGATGGGGATGATCAGGGCATCCAGGTCCGGCGCGTCCTCAAGGAACTCCAGCCCGGCCACGCCCTGGCCCGCGACAATGCCGGCATCGTCAAAGGCCGAGACGAAGACATAGCCCTTTTCCGCCTCCAGCCGCCTGGCCTCCTCGGTCGAGCCGGAGAAGTCCAGGCCATGGATCACGACATTGGCCCCGTGGGCACGGGTGCCGTCCACCTTAACAAAGGGCGTGCCCTCGGGCATGACGATGGTGACGGGCACGCCCAGGCGGCCGCCGTGATAGGCCAGGGCCTGGGCATGGTTCCCGGCCGAGGCGGCCACGACGCCGCGCTGGCGTTCCTCGGGCGTCAGCTGCAGCAGGCGGTTCAGCGCGCCGCGCTCCTTGAAGCTGCCGGTAAAGTGCAGGTTGTCGTACTTGATCCAGATGTCCACGCCGGTCAGCTGCGACAGGCGGCGGGAATGGCGCACCGGGGTGCGGTCGACCTGGCCGGCAATCCTTTGCTGGGCAGCCCGAATATCCTCGAGAGTGATTGTCATGCTTCTGTGATTACCCGAAGCCATTGTGACGTCTATGGCTTTACCAGTGGCAGTTGTGGCCCAACAGGTGACCCGGGGGCAACCTTGACTTATCACCCCGCCCGGTCGCAGCCTGTCCCGAAAGATGCGTCCCGGAGGAAGCCCATGTTGAATCGCTCGTCTTCACGTTCCCTTGCCCTGGCTGCGGCCGTGGTGGGCGGCCTGAGCCTGGCCACCTGTGCGACGACACCGGCCGGACGCACCGGCTCGACCGAGTTCAGCGCCGATGCCTTTGCCTGGTCGGCCAAGCCGGGCCGGGGCGTGATCGAGGGCCGCGTGATCTTCAGCCAGGACGGCAAGAGCTTTTCCTGCGTCGGCAATGTCGGCCTGATCCCCGACACCGGCTTCACCCGCGCCCGGATGCAGCGCCTGTATGGCTCGACGACCCGCGCCGTGGTGCCCGCCGCCGTGGTCCGCGCCCGCTCGGACGGCGAGCAGGCTTCGGACTATCGCGCCTTCGAACGGGCCGAGCCGTGCAGCGACAACAGCTTCCGCTTCACCGACCTGCCCGAGGGCAGCTGGTTCCTGATCTCGCCGGTGCGCGCCGATGACGAGATCGTCGTCCTGATGCGCCAGGTCCAGACCCGCGGTGCCCGGACCATCCCGGTCACGCTCGGAAACTGAATTCGGCGGAGAACGGCGTTCGCCATCCTTTGGCCGCACCGGGCCGCTCTGTCTGACGAACTGTATTATCGGATCGTCGGGAAGCGCGTAAATGTCCCAGCACAACATCATCGGGTCGGAGGCTTTTGACCGGAAGCCCTTCGTCCTGGTCCGGAGCTTTCGGGCTGGCGCCATGCGTCGTCGCAAGGCCAGCACAACCCTCGCCTATATGATCGTGGCGCTTCTGGCCCTGGCCGCCGGGGCCGTGGCGGCGGCGATTGCCCTGGCCCCGCAGCTGGCGGACGCCCAGTCGGTCGCCATCGCGCCGGCCAGCGCGGCCAGCTCGGGCCTGCCCCTGACCCCGCCGGCCGTGCCGGGGTCGAGCCAGACGCCCAGCCCCGATGCCGTCGAGGCGGCCCAGGCGACGGCC
>JAEYQX010000066.1 GCA_023409795.1 Pseudomonadota bacterium | reverse complement strand
GACCAGGCCGGCAATGTCTCCAAGCGCTATGCCTCCGGGGCCTTTCCCTTCTCGCGCTTTGGCGGAGCTTGCCCCCGCTGGCGGCTGCACTCGGCCTTTCGCACGCCGGCCGGATCGTAACCCAGATCATCGAGACCCCCGATGGCGGCCGCTGGTTCACCCTGGCCCGCACCGTCGACCGCCAGGGGCAGGATGCCTTTACCGAAGGCCACGACCTGGCCATCGGCCTGGGCTGCGAACTGAAGCACGCCCATCGGCTGGTCTATGCGCGCGGGCTGGACCTGCAGAAGCCCGAGGTCACGCCGATCGGCCCCGCCTGCCGCCTGTGCGAGCGCCATCCCTGTGCCGAGCGGGCCGCCCCGCCCGTGGGCCGCGCCCTGGTGGTGGACGACTGGTCAAAGTCGGTCAGTCCCTACCCGTTCGCCTGATCCGCAAGGACAATCCTGCCCTGGACCACGCGATGCGCCACACCGGCGCGGTCCAGAAGGCTGGCGACATGGGCCACCGGGTCCGCCGCGCCCCGGTCCAGCAGGTGCTCGATGGCCTCGATCAGGCGCGCATCGCCCGAAAGCCGGGCCAGGGCGTCCAGCCATTCGGCGCGGCTGAGCACCCCATCCTCGCGGTTGGCGTCGATCAGGGGGCCGATGAAGTCGAGGAAGTCGCCGCCCCCCCTGCGCTTCTGCACCGCCTCTGCGGCCAGGGCGATTACGGCACCACAGGCATAATAGGCGCGGTGCTCGCCCCGCTCGCCCGCCGTCGCCAGCGGCTGGTCCGCCCGCGCCACGCAATCGTCGACCTCGGTCTGGAGCTCGGCCCGATCGTCATAGGCCGGGTCCCGCGCCTTCAAGGCCCGCACCGCCATAAGGTCCGCGCCGCCCTCGGTAATCCAGGCATCACGCGCATATTCATAGCGCACCGCCTGGCCCAGCCAGAAATGCGCCGCCTCATGGGCAATGAACCACAGGGCCCGTTCACGGATCTCGTCATCCGGCTCGACAATGCCGCGGCCCTCGAAGTTCATCACGATCAGCCCGGGCAGGACACTGCCGCCCATGCTGGTCATCCGCTCGGTCGGCCCATTCCAGGCTGCCATCAGCACCGGCTTTTGCGCCCCGGCCGAGGCTGGCCCCAGCCTCTGGCGATACCACCGCCCCGTCGCGGGCGCGGCCTCGGCCAGGGTCGAGGCCATCCATTGCGGCAGGGCCGGGTCGATGACCGCCGTCAGGCCCTCGCCCTCGGTCACATCCACCTGGCCCATCAGGACATAGGACCGCTCCATCCGGGTGATCAGCCGGGGCCACCTCTGCCCGGCATAGAGAACCGGCCCGGCCTCGTCGCGCCAGACCACCTCGATCGGTGGCGTGGGAATGGAGACGCCGTTCAGGTCCGACGGCAGGGCGGCCACCTCGGCCAGGCTTTTCGCGGGAAACAGGTTGGCCTGGCGCGTCGGCAGGGCGATCGCCCCATTGGAGAAGGCCAGGGTCGGATATTCAGCCTCGAGATCCACGGACCGGGGCCGCGCCTCGATCTCGACCGTGCGCGGCACCGGCGAGCCGTCCAGGGTCCTCAGGACATCATAGAAGCCCGCGCGGTCCAGGACTACGCCAGGCGTCAGCACGCGCCACTGCTGGGCGCGCCACGGGCGACGCTGCTCGCGGGTCAGGGCCGAGTCGGTAAAGACCCAGGCCGGGGCATCGCGGTCCAGGCTGTAGCGGATCAGCACCCGCTCTACCTGACGCGTCACCTCGGCGCGATTGTCCTGGAGCCTGGGCGCGGGACCGGGCGTCGCGGCACAAGCCCCGGCCAGGGCGACAAGGCTGATCAGGCCAGCAACCAGGGGCAGGGTCGTCTTCAAAGCGGAGCCTCATCTGAATAGCGGGGCCGACTGTCCTCGCTTGATCCCCCACCTGTCATCTTACAAATCGGTCAGGGCTCAGGCCGGTTCCGCAGCCGACACAGGGCCAAGCGCTGCCCGCGCCTTTTCCAGCTCGGCGGCCATGACGGCTTTCAGCCGTTCCGGTTGCACGATCTGGGCCTGGCCGCTCCAGCTGAACAGGTGCCAGGCCAGTTCACGCATACCCGATGCCCTGAAGCGCACGATGACCGAGCCGTCCGGCTGATCCTCAAGGCTCTGGGTCGGGTGCCAGCGCCAGTCGCGGGCGTCACCGGCTCCCTCGGGGGAAATGCGCAGGACCACGTCCTCGATCTCGTCCTGGTAGATGCCAAAGGACTGGCTGGCAAAGGCCGCCAGATCGAAATCGGCGGGTGGGCGCGCCATGCCCTCGCCCGTCGAGACGCTGCTCATCCGGTCAAGACGGAAGGTCTGGATGCGGTCGCTGGCCGGATCATGGGCGACCAGGTAGTTGGCCCGCCCGAACATCAGGCCGCAGGGGGTGACGACCCGGCTGCGCGCCTCTGCCCCCGGTCGCGAATAGATGAAGCTGAGTGGCTGTTCCGCCAGGATGGCCCCGCGGATGGTGGTCAGCACTGCCTCGCCCGCGCCCGGGCGGGGGCCCGCCTGGACGGCGATGGTCTCGGCCCGCACCAGAGCCTCCAGGTCCGGGGCCATCCGGTTCAGGGTGGTCGAGCGCATGGCGGCCTTGATCTTGCGCTCCAGCCCCTCCAGGGCCGCCGCCCGCCCCGGCTCGCCGCTGGCACGAAGCCCCGCCGCCGCCTTGGTCAGCTCCAGCAT
>JAEYQX010000007.1 GCA_023409795.1 Pseudomonadota bacterium | reverse complement strand
CGGCGCCTTCATCAACACCCTGATCCAGTTCCTGATCGTGGCCTTCGTGGTCTTCCTGGTGGTCAAGGGCATCAACAAGATGCGTCGCGAGCAGCCAGCTGAACCGGAAGCCCCGACCGCGACCGAGGCCCTGCTGGTCGAAATCCGCGACGAGCTTCGCGCCCGGCGCTAGGCGGGGCTCGCCACGGCCCTACTGTCCCGGACCCTGCCGGGGCCGGGGCAGGGGGCGCAGGCACAGGCTAAAATCGCCGTCGTACGGCGTCGGCTGCCACGAAGCCTCGACGTCGCCAGCGTCCGAAAAATTCACATGACAATGGCCATAGCCCCCCTCGCGGCGGGCCCTGGCCCCCAGCTCGCCCAGGTCGGCCAGGAGCCGTGGGCTGACGACCTGCAGCCTCAGCTTGGCGGCTCCCAGGAGACCGGCCATGGCCATCAGGGCCCGGGCCAGGTGGGGAATCGCCTCGCGGTGGCCGCTGAGGGCTTCCAGGTCGATGATCTCCAGCGTCGGCGGCTCGATGGAGCTGTACTTGGCCATCATCGCCAGGGCGTGGCCGGTGATCTCGCCATCCCTGACCGTCGCCAGGTGGATCATCGGCCGGGTCAGGTCGGGATCGGCCATCCGCCATTGCAACATCTGCGGGCTGCGATCGGCGATGAAGCGACCCTCGGCCTTCAGCCTCTGCCAAAACCGGTCATAGGCCGAGCCGGGTGACAGGTCCTCGACCTGGATCACGCCTTCCCCCAGCCCAGGCTGCTGCAACTGCGAGCATCGCGGCATCAGGCGTTCGCCCAGATGCCGGGCCAGGGACGGTCGCCAGGCCACCAGCTGGCGCAGCGCCCGCGCCGCGAGGCAGGCCGCCGGATCCAGCACCCACGACAGCTTCAGGTCATGGGTCTCGTCGGGCCATGCCTTCATGCCGAACCGCTTGTAGATCGGGCTGGACAGGGCATTGGCGTTCAGGGTGTAGCGCGCGGCCATGTCGCCCAGGGCCAGGAAGGCCGGGATCAGGTAGCGCGTCCCGCCGCGCACGCCGGGCGGCACGATGACGGAAAAGCCGGTCGATCCATGAAGGACCCGGTCGCCCTGCCAGAACCGCTGGACGAAGATGCCCAGAAAGGCGGCGGGCCTGCCCTGGTCATTATCGAGGACCAGGCCGGCGGGCGTATCGCATTCGCGCGCGACGGGATTGTCCATCAGCCACTGCCATCCCCCGGCCGAGCGCTCCGGCCACCAGACGTCACGATGCAGCCGGTTCACATCGGCCACGTCATCCGGTGTCATGGGTCGTGCCAACATGAGCCCCTCTGGAACAGGGATGGTCCCTGGCCGAAGGCCCAGCAGGGATCATGCCAAACGTCCCGCCCGGCCGATGGCGCGCATGACAGGCCGGTTTTTGCTCTTTTAAGGCGGTGTGACGGCACTGTGACCGCACTGCGGCCGCGTTAACGCTTGTCGCCGCGCGCCTGCCGTGCTGTTTCTGCGCGTTCGTGGCGCCGGCATGGGCGCAATATCAAGGAGAACGCCGTTGAGCACGACGGATGGGGGGGGCGCGCTTGCAGCTGCGCCTCAGAAGACGTTTCTGGGACACCCGCGGGGACTGGTGATCCTGTTCTTCACCGAGATGTGGGAGCGCTTCTCCTACTACGGTATGCGCGCGCTGCTGGTCCTGTACCTGACCCAGCACTTCCTGTTTGGCCCGAAAGAGGCGCAAGGGATCTATGCCGCCTATGCGGCCCTGGTTTACCTGATGCCGGTGGTCGGGGGGATGCTGGCCGACAAATACCTGGGATCGCGCAAGGCGGTGATCATCGGGGCGGTCCTGCTGGTCTTCGGTCACTTCATGATGGCCTTTGAAGGCACCGGCGGGCGCGAGCGCCTGACGGTCGTTGGCACCACCTATGAGCTGCAGGTCGAAGGCCGTGACCAGGATCGCCAGATCTATGCCGTCAACGGCGACCAACGCACCCTGATCAAGGTGACGCCGGAAGGCATCGTCAACCTGGAAGCGGCTGCCGCCCCGGCTGCACCGGCCACCCCGGCTCCGGCCGCTGACCCGGTGGTCGTGCCGGCCGAGGCCGTGACCCCGCCGGTCGCCCCGGCACCGGCTGCGGGCCTGCCCGCCCTGACCCCGACGGGCCAGTTCCAGCTGGAAACCATCCGTGACACCGGCTTTGGCGAGCCCATGCTCTTCTTTGCCCTGTCGCTGATCATCGTCGGCGTGGGCTTCCTGAAGGCCAATATCTCGACCGTCGTCGGCCACCTTTACGAAGAAAACGACCCGCGTCGTGATGGTGGCTTCACCATCTTCTACGTCGGCATCAACCTGGGTTCGCTGCTGGCCACGGCGGCCTGCTCCTACCTGGGCATCAAGTACGGCTGGGCCTATGGCTTCGGCCTGGCCGGCATCGGTATGCTGCTGGGCCTGATCACCTTCATCCTGGGCCAGTCCTGGCTGGAAGGCCGTGGCAGCCCGCCCAACCCCGAGCTGCTCAAGAGCCGCAAGTTCCTGGGCCTGCCGTTCGAGCTGATCTTCTGGGTCGGTGGCCTGGTGGCCGTCTTCCCGATGTGGCTGCTGATGCTGCGTCACGAGATCATCCAGACGGCCCTGCCGTGGCTGGCTGGCGTCATCTTTGCCGCCGTCGTTGGCTATTCGGTCATCAAGCTGAAGGGCTCGGAGCGCTCGCGCATGCTGGTGGCCCTGACCCTGATCTTCTTCTCGGTCCTGTTCTGGGCCCTGTTCGAGCAGGCCGGTTCGTCGCTGACCCTGTTTGCTGACCAGTCGACCGCCATGCCGTCGTGGTTCAATGCCCCGATGACCCAGATGTTCAACCCGGGCATCATCGTGGTGGGCGGCCCGATCATCGCGGCCCTGTGGGTGTGGCTGGGCCAGCGCAATCTGGAACCCTCGACCCCGGTCAAGTTCTCGATGGCCCTGGTCCTGGTGGGCGCAGGCTTCCTGCTGCTGACCTTCGCCTCGAACAACTTCGCCAACGTGGACTTCCGCGTGCCGCTGATGTTCCTGTTCCTGACCTATCTGCTGCACACCCTGGGCGAGCTGTGCCTGTCGCCGGTCGGCCTGTCGATGATCACC
>JAEYQX010000130.1 GCA_023409795.1 Pseudomonadota bacterium | reverse complement strand
CGCTGCGCGGTCCCCCTCCCCCGCAGGCGAGGGAGGATCAGATACGTCACTATATCCGTCACCCTCCGGCTTGACCGGAGGGCGCACGCTGGCCCCTCGCGCCTGCCGTCATCCTCCCCTGCTTCAGCGGGGGAGGATTGGATGTGCCACTTGCACCGTCATCGGCTGACCTGATCCGAGGAGGAAACTGGCAAGAGAGGATCAGCCCACCCCTTGAACGCCGTTACTTCGCCCCTACATCCCCCGCCTGGCCCCAGGGGTTCATCGCGAAAATGAGACAGACAAGACTCTCGAGACCCTGTTTTTTCTTCTGCCCGTCTCATCTGTCGCCGACTTCGGGATTTTCCAGACTCATTCGGGGGGTTTAAGAACCCGATCATGACCACGCCCTTCGCCCCCGCCGCCTTCCCCTATGCCCGCCCGCGCCGCCTGCGTGCCCAGCCCTGGGTGCGTCGCCTGGTGGCTGAGACCACCCTGACGCCGGCCGACCTGATCTGGCCCCTGATCGTCCATGACGGCGATGAGGCGCGCCAGCCGGTCGCCTCCATGCCGGGCGTCTTCCGCCTGTCGCCCGGCGAGGCGGCAAAGGCTGCGGTCGAGGCCCGCGACCTTGGCATCCCCATGGTTGCCCTGTTCGCCAATGTGAATGACGGGCTCAAGGACACGGTGGGCACCCCGGCCACTGATCCCGATGGCCTGGTCCCCGACTGCATCAAGGCCATCAAGGATGCCGCGCCCGAGATCGGCGTCATGACCGACGTCGCCCTCGACTGCTTCACCGACCACGGCCACGACGGCGTGCTGCAGGACGGGAAGATCCTCAACGACGACACGCTTGAGCGCCTGTCCGAGATGGCCTTCATCCACGCCCACGCCGGGGCGGATGCGGTTGCGCCGTCCGACATGATGGATGGCCGCGTCCAGGCGATCCGCGAGGCGCTGGAGGCCAACGGCTTCCATGACACCCTGATCATCAGCTACGCCGCCAAATATGCCTCGGCCTTCTATGGCCCCTATCGCGACGCGGTCGGCTCCTCAAAGTCCCTGACCGGCGACAAGAAGACCTATCAGATGGATTTCGCCAATGCCGACGAGGCCCTGCGCGAGGTCGCCATGGACATTTCCGAAGGGGCCGACGCCCTGATCGTCAAGCCGGGCCTGCCCTACCTCGACATCGTCAGGCTGGTGTCCGAAATCTTCAAGGTCCCGACCTTCTCCTATCAGGTGTCGGGCGAGTATGCGATGATGAAGGCCGCCGTCGCCAATGGCTGGCTCGATGAAGACCGCGCCATCCTGGAGAGCCTCCACGCCTTCAAGCGCGCCGGGGCCTCGGGCGTTCTCAGCTACTTCGCGCCCCAGGCCGCCCGCCTTCTGGGGGCCTGACGACCAGGCCGACCGGGGACGCTTTATCCTTGCGGATCAATGGCCTGGCCGTATCTTCCGCGGAAGAAGGTCAGGGCATCCCCTGCCCGGGTCTCGAACCGGGTCACCCGGCCTACGATGACCAGGTGATCGCCCATGACGATTCGTTCGTGGGTCTGGCAATCCAGTCGCGTCAGGGCGTCGATCAGGCGCGGCGGCTCGGGGTTTCCGACCTCGAACTCATGGTCCGCCAGGGTCGAGTTGCCCCGGGCGAACCGGTGCGACACGTCGCGGTCCTCGACCGGCAGCATGTGAATGGCAAACCGGTCGGCCCCGGCAAAGGCGTCGTGGCGCTCCGAGCGGACGTCCATGCACCACAGCACCAGCGGCGGATCCAGGGACACGCTGGTAAAGCTGTTGACGGTGATGCCCAGGGGGCCCTCGCCCGTGTGGGCCGTCACCACGCAGACCCCGGTGGCAAAGCCACCCAGGGCACGGCGATAGGCCACGGGGTCGAAATCAGGAAGGGGGGAAACCGGTGCGCTCACCCGCCTGACCTAAGCCGCGCCCGATCGAAGGGCAAGCCCGGCCCCTCAGGGAAAGACCGCCCCCTCGCGCCGGCCATGGCCGGTCTGGGCGTCATAGGCCTGGCTTGCCGCCGACACGGCCTCGGCCGCTGCCTGGCTGACCGACGCCAGGGCCTCGCAGTCAGGCGCGCCCCGCATCGCCGCCTGCATCTGCTGCGCCCCGGCCAGGGCAATGCGCGCGTGATTGGTCTCGTGGGCCACCAGGGCGGCGTAATAACGCTCCCACAGCTCGCGATCCCTGCGCCCCAGCCGCCCGGCCTCGCTCAGGTAGGGCAAGGTCACCTGGATCGTCACCTTGACCTCGCTGGTGGCCGGATCGCACCGGCGACCCGTCGCCCGCCACCGGGTGGAAAACCGCCACTGGGTCAGGGCGTCATAGCGGCCACCCGACGGCTCGGCCGGCCGCAGGCGGTTCATGTTCTCGCGGATCGCCCGCGCCGTGCGCCCCGGCACGGCATAGGGCAGGATCTCGACCTCCGGCATGGCCACCAGCCCCGGTGCCGCCTGGGCCACGGCCGCGCGCCCTGCGTCCGGCTGTTCCGTCCCGGCCCCAGCCTGGACCGCCGCCGCCAGCGACATCACCAAGATCAACATCACAGCCCCGAAAAATCCTTCCCTCACCCAAGCCCCCCGACCGGCCAGGGTTCCCTGTTCAACAGCTTCTTAAGAGGCAGGGGTTACCACGTCAGCGTTAATCATCTTTCGGACTGGCCTGCCCCATGCCCATGAGCGATCGCCCGATCCTGATCAAGAAGGTCAAGAAGGTATCCGGCGGCGGGCACCACGGCGGTGCCTGGAAGGTTGCCTACGCCGACTTTGTGACGGCCATGATGGCCTTCTTCCTGCTGATGTGGCTGATCAACTCGACCAGCCCCGAGCAGAAGCAGGGCATTGCCGACTACTTTGCCCCCGCCAGCGTGTCGTCGTCGACGTCCGGCTCTGGCGGCATCCTGGGCGGCACCGCCCTGGGCGAACAGGGGGCCAAGAGCTCGGGCACCAACTCGGTCATCGAGCAGTTGGCCCCGCCCTCGCCGGAGTTCCCGGACCAGGCGGGCCAGAACTCCAACCTGGCCGCCGCCAGCGAATCCGACCTGCGCGCCGAGCTGGCCCGCCGCGAAGCCGCCGACTTCGCCAGCGCCGCCGAGTCCCTGCGCCAGGCCATGCAAACCATGCCCGAGCTGGCCGAGCTGTCGAAGCAGATGATCATCGACCAGACGCCCGAGGGCCTGCGCATCCAGCTGGTCGACCAGGAAGGCCGCTCAATGTTCGAGAACGGCTCCTCGCGCCCCAACCCGCGCGCCCAGATGCTGCTTCGGGCCGTGTCCCGGGTGATCAACCAGCTGCCGAACCGCATCGCCATCAGCGGCCACACCAGCGCCGTGGCCGGTTCCAACCGCGCCAGCTCGCCGGGCGACTGGCCCCTGTCCCAGGCCCGGGCCGATGCCTCGCGACTGGTGCTGCAGGGCTCGGGCGTGAACCCCGACCGCATCTATTCGATCACGGGCAAGGCCGGTTCCGACCCCCTCTATCCCGATGATCCCTCGCTGGCCGGCAATCGCCGCATCGCCATTGTCCTGCTGCGCGAAGCCCCGGTCCTGCCCAGTGACACCAGCCTGTAGCGGGCCGGCATCACCCCGGCTTGCGCCCCGGCGCGATCAAAGCCCAAATAGGGTCATGCGCCAGTCGTCGGGATACGGAAACAGTGACAGGTGGGAGGCGGCTGCATGACCCAGCACTTCCCCTCGCCCCTGCTGCGCTTCTACATGACCGCGGACGCGCCCTGCCCCTATCTGCCGGACCAGCTGGAGCGCAAGATCTTCACCAACCTGCCGGTCAGCAGCGGTGCCGACGTCAATGACGCGCTCAGCCACCTGGGCTTCCGTCGCAGCCAGAACATTGCCTATCGCCCCGCCTGCCAGTCCTGCCAGGCCTGCGTCTCGGTGCGGATACCGGTGGCCGAGTTCGCCTTCTCCCGGTCCCAGCGCAAGATTCTCAATCGCAACCTCGACCTGACCCGCACCCTGGTCGAGGCCGAGGCCACGCCGGAACAGTTCGAGCTGCTGCAACGCTATCTGGCCGCCCGTCATCCCGAAGGCGGCATGGCCGGCATGAGCCAGGCCGACTACGTCTGCATGGTCGAGGATACGGCGGTGCGGACCCACCTGATCGAATACCGCCTGCCGGGCGTCGGCGAGGAGCCGGGGCCACTGGTCGGGGTCTGCCTGACCGACCTGCTGTCGGACGGGCTGTCCATGGTCTACAGCTTCTTTGACCCTGACCTGCAGCGCCGCAGCCTGGGCCAGTTCGCCATCCTGGATCACCTGCGCCAGTCGGCCCAGGTCGGCCTGCCCTACCTGTATCTGGGTTTCTGGGTCCAGGGCTCGACCAAGATGGATTACAAGGCCCGCTACCGCCCCATGGAGGCCCTGTCAGGCACCGGCTGGCAACGCCTGCCCGCCGCCGGCTAGGTCGTCGGAACCGAGGTGCCGGGCTGCTGGGCCGGGGCGTCCCATGGCCCGACATCGCGCCCCCCGGCAAACTCGACCAGGGCCGCGATGCGCTTCTCGATCGGCGGGTGGGTGGCGAACAGGGCCGAGAAGCTGGCCTTTTCCGGTGCGTTGTGCAGGAACATGCCGCGCAGCTCGTCGGGAGCCTCGACCCTTGACTGCCCCGACACCTTGCGCAGGGCCGAGATCATGGCGTCAGGGTTCTTGGTCAACTCCACCGCCCCGGCATCGGCCACATATTCACGGGTCCGCGACAGACTCATGCGGATGACGGTCGCCAGGCCATAGCCGATCACGCCCACGGCCAGGCCGATCAGGATCAGGGGCATGGCGTTCTTGTTGTCTCCGCTCCGGCGGCCACGGGCATAGAACAGGCTGCGGAAGATCAGCTCGGCCAGAACGCTGATAATCCCGGCAAAGATCGAGGCGATCACCATGGTCCGCACGTCCTTGTTGATGACGTGGGTCAGCTCGTGCGCCAGCACGGCTTCTATCTCGTCCCGGCTGAGGGCGGCCATCAGCCCGCGGGTCACGGTGACGCTGTACCGGCCTTCATGCAGGCCGGACGCATAGGCATTCAGCGACGGGCTTTCGATGATCCGCAGCGTCGGGGTCTGCATTCCGCGCGAGATGGCCAGGTTTTCCAGCAGGTTATAAAGCTCTGGCTCGACCCTGCGCTCGACCTTTCGGGCCCCGGTCATGGCATCGATCATCATCTGGTTGCCGAAATAGGCAATGACGAACCAGATCAGCGAAGCCACCACGGCCAAGGGCACGGTGACCACGAGCATGGAGGCGGCCAGGGCCAGGTCCTGCCCCAGGTCACCGCCCGAGTTGGGCAGGATGCCAAAACCCATCAGCAGGACCTGACCGGCAAACAGCAACAGCACCATCAGGACCGGAAACCCGGCCAGCAGCAGGGCCGAGCGGGTATTATTGGCCCAGATATGGGTCTTGAGGCCAACCGCCCGACCAAACACCGCCATGGGGACTAGAAGCTCACCGTCGGCGGGGCGGCGTTCAGCGTGGCGCGCTCGGTCTCGCCCACATCAAAGAAGGTCTTGTCCGAGCCATAACCGAACAGGCCGGCAAACAGGACGGTCGGGAACTGGCGACGCACCGCGTTGAACTCGGCCACGGCATTGTTGAAGAAGCGGCGCGCGGCGGCCAGCTTGTTCTCGATGTCCGACAGCTCCGCCTGGAGCTGCTGGAAGTTGGTGTTGGCCTTCAGGTCCGGATAGGCCTCGGACACGGCAAACAGGCGGCCCAGGGTGGCGGTCAGCATATTCTCGGCCTGGACCTTGTCCTCGACCGTACGGGCACCGGCGGCAGCGGCGCGGGCCTGCGTCACCGCATCCAGGGTCTCGCGCTCATGGGTGGCATAGCCCTTGACCGTCTCGACCAGGTTGGGGATCAGGTCCTGGCGCTGCTTCAGCTGCACGTCGATGTCGGCAAAGGACTGGTTCGCCGTCTGGTCCAGCTTGACCAGCCGATTATAGGCCCCAACGACGACGAACAGCGCGATGGCGACGATTACGCCAATGACAATCAAGGTGATCATGGAAGCTCCCTCAGCTATGATCACATCATGATGCCAGACTGACCCCTTTTCCTAATGAAATCGCGGTCAGGTTCGATCGCCGCTCCTGGTCGCGGTCATCAGCGGAACTTGCGCAGGCCGCGCGGGCCCTGGCGACCGGCACCGGCGCGTTTGCCGACCCAGTCCTTCCAGTCCGGCCAGTTGCGACGGCGACCGCCACCATCGACCCATTCGGGGCCGGCTTCAGCGTTGAACAGGGTCACGTCGACCATGCCGCCCTGCTTGTAGTTCTGCAGCTTCACGCCCTTGCCACGGCTCATCTCCGGCAGCTCTTCCAGCTTGAAGATCAGGGTCTTGATGTTCTCACCGATGACCGCAACGTGGTCGGCCGCCGGATTGGACGGCACGCGCAGCATGGTCTTCATCTCGCCGTTTAGCACCTGCTTGCCGCCGCGCTTGTGGGCCAGCAGGTCATTCTCGGGCGCAACAAAGCCATAACCCGCCGCCGAGGCGAACAGCAGCCTGGCCCCCGGCTCATGGGCGACCAGGTTGATGATCTCGGCCTTCTCGTCCAGGTCGATCATCAGACGCAAGGGCTCGCCATGACCACGGCCCGATGCCAGCTTGTCGGCCCCGATGGTGAAGACCCGGCCGTCGGACGCGCCGATCAGCAGCTTGTCCGTGGTGAAGGCGGGCACCAGGAAGGCCAGGGCATCGCCTTCCTTGAACTTCAGCTCCGAGGGATCGTCCACCTTGCCCTTGGCGGCGCGGATCCAGCCGCGCTCGGACAGGATGACGGTGATGGCTTCGCGCGGGATGAAGGCTTCCGGCGCGACAAAGGCCGAGGTGCCCACGGCCTCGCCCATGGTGGTGCGGCGCGGCGACAGCATGACCTTGCGGACCGCTTCCAGCTCCTTGCCGATGGCCTTCCACTGCTTGGCTTCGCTTGAGGTCAGGGCCTTCAGCTTGGCCAGTTCCTCGGACAGCTCGTTGAACTCCTTCTCGATCGTCATCTCTTCCAGACGGGCGAGTTGGCGCAGGCGGGTGTCGAGGATGTAGTCGGCCTGAAGCTCCGACACGCCGAAGCGGGCGATCAGCACGGCCTTGGGATGTTCTTCCTCGCGGACGATGCGGATCACCTCGTCCAGGTTGAGGAAGACGATGCGCAGGCCTTCCAACAGGTGCAGGCGCTTCTCGATGCGGTCGATGCGCCATTGCGAGCGACGGTTCAGCACCACGCGGCGGTGATCCAGGAAGGCTTGCAGGCAGTCCTTCAGGCCCATGACGCGCGGCGTGTTGGTGGCATCCAGCACGTTCATGTTGATCGGGAAGCGCACCTCCAGATCCGACAGCTTGAACAGGCTCTCCATCAGCATCTCGGGCTCGATGGTGCGGTTCTTCGGCTCAAGGATCAGGCGGATGTCCTCGGCGGATTCATCGCGCACATCGCCCAGCAGCGGGGCCTTCTTGTTCTCGATCAGGTCGGCCAGCCCCTCGATCAAGCGGCTCTTTTGCACCTGGTAGGGGATTTCGGTGATGACGATGCGCCAGGCCCCGCGGCCCAGGTCCTCGGTCTCCCAGCGGGCGCGCAGGCGAACCCCGCCGCGACCCGTCTCATAGGCATCCAGGATGGCGGCATGGCCCTCGACAGCGACGCCGCCCGTGGGGAAGTCCGGCCCCGGCACCAGCTCCATCAGCTCTGCCGTCGTGGCCCCGGGCCGTTCAAGCAGAAGCTGGCAGGCATTGATCAGCTCGCCCACATTGTGCGGAGGGATCGAGGTCGCCATGCCCACGGCAATGCCCGACGAACCATTGGCCAGCAGGTTGGGGAAGCCCGCCGGCAGGATGACCGGCTCCTCGTCCTGGTCATCATAGGTGGGGCGGAAATCAACGGCGTCCTGGTCGATCCCCTCCAGCAGCAGGACCGCTGCCGAGGTCAGCTTGCACTCGGTGTAGCGCATGGCCGCGGCGCTATCGCCATCGATATTGCCAAAATTGCCCTGACCATCGACCAGCGGATAGCGCTGGG
>JAEYQX010000090.1 GCA_023409795.1 Pseudomonadota bacterium | reverse complement strand
GGTGATGACAAAGGTGGAGCGGCAGTCTTCGATACGGCCCGCGATGCTGTCGGGCGAGAAGCCGCCGAAAATGACCGAATGGACTGCACCGATGCGCGCGCAGGCCAGCATGGCATAGGCGGCCTCCGGCACCATGGGCATATACAGGGTGACGCGGTCGCCCTTCTTCACGCCCTGTCCTTTCAGCGCATTGGCGAGGCGGGACACCTGATCATGCAGTTCGCCATAGGTGATCTTGCGGCTGTCGGCCGGTTCGTCGCCTTCCCAGATGATGGCGACCTCGTCCTTGCGGGCGGGCAGGTGGCGATCTATGCAGTTGGCCGAGACGTTCAGCACGCCGTCCTCAAACCATTTGATATGGAAATCGGACCTTTCGAACGACACATCCTTGATCCTGGTCGGGAAGGTCATCCAGTCCAGCCGCCGGGCCACTTCGGTCCAGTAGGCGACGGGGTTGTCGCGTGCCTGCGTCCGCGCGGCCTCGTAAGCGGCCGCGTCCATATGGGCGCGCGCGGCCAGGTCGGGCGAGACAGGATAGATGAGCGGGTCGTGCACGCGATTATTCCTCCGATGCTGGCGCGTCGCCCCCTGGTTGGTCCGGGGGCGTTCGCGCCGATAGTGCGGCCTAGAAGCCGTATTTTGCGAAAAGGGTCAGGCGGGTCATGTCCCCGCTGTCGCCGCTTTCAATCTCTCTCTTACCGAACATCAGTTCGGCACCCAGATCAAAGCCCGTCAATGGCGTCCAGATCAGATTACCGCGAACGCTTGAGGCCGAGCGGTTGACCAGGGGGCCGGCCAGGGTGTCCGGGTTGTCGAGCCACTGGCCCGAAACGATCAGGCTGGATCTCAGGTCGGTGCGCCACAGGTGGCGGTAGGCGGCATAGCCGGCCAGGACGCCAATGGTGTGCAACTCGCCCTCGGCGTCCAGGACCGCGTCATTGCCCAGGTTCAGCCCGACGTAGCGGCCGATCCCTTCGCCGCCTGCCAGCATCAGGCGAATGTCGTCCTGGCTGCCGACCTTGAACAGGGCCGTGGCGGACAGGCCCCATCCGGCGGCCGTTGCATCTGTCGTGCTGGCCGGATCGACGTATTTCAGCTGGCGCACCAGGCCCGCGATCTGGGCCTCGCCCCAGGGCCGGGTCAGCCCATAGCGGGCGGTCAGGTCAGGCAGGCTGTTGTCGTCGGCCACCAGGCGCGCCCCGCCGCCCGCCGGGCTGAGGGTGGTCTCGGGGTTCTCGAGCGCAATGGCAAAGCCGTTGCGGCTGTAGCGGACCTGGGGCTGGCGGGTGATGATGGCGCTGTCGGTCGCCCCGACATAGTCGGCGGTTTCAGGCAGGACGCCGGGATGGGCAAAGGTCGACCATTCCTGGCCGATCAGCCAGTTGTCGATCGTCACGAAGGCGCGGCGCAGGGCCGGGTTCGCGGCATTGGTGGTGCGATAGTCGCCAGAGCCGGGCAGGGCCTGGAAGTCCATCTCGATGCGGGTGCCGACCTTGTGGCCCCCGACCGTCCCCTCGGACGTCAGCCAGAAGCGGGTCTGGCGCGCGGTAAAGTCGCTGACCGGATCCTCGCGCTCGCCACCGACGGGAATGGAGGAGGGCAGGTAGAAGTTGCGGCCCAGGTCGGTCGAGGGCGGGTTGCCGTCGCTGAACTGCGTCAGCGAGGCATCGGCCTTGATGAAGCCGCCGAACTTCAAGACGTGATTGCCGATGCGCAAGCCCTGGGGCTCGCTCGCCTGCGCCACCTGGGGGGCGAGGGGCGGGGCCGGTGTGGGTGAGGCGGGCGCAGGGGCGGCCACGGGCACGGCCCCGGGTGGCAGGGTCGCGGGCGTCGAGACCGCGCGACTGCTGCGGATCTCAGACTTCAGGCTGTTGAGCTCGGCTTCCAGCTGAGCAATACGGGCTTCCAGCGCGGCAGTATTTGCGGCCGGGGCAGTAGTCTGTGCAGTAGCCAGGCCAGGTGCTAAGAGTAACCCAGCCGTCATCGCACCGCTGATCCAGCGGAGTCCTTCCATGGCATGTCCTCCCGGGCCCGTCTGACGCAGGCCACTTGAAGGCAGCATTTGCGCGATACAGGATTGCGGCCATTAGCCATTCGTCTACTTTCGACCAAAGTCGAGCCGTAATGTCTTGGGTTGTTCGCCCGATTCCAGAAGGGAGTCGGACATGGAAAGGTATTCATGGACCGCATCATCATTGCTGATGATCACCCGCTGTTCAGAGCGGCATTGAAGTCGGCCGTCGAGCGCGCGGTGCCAGGGGCTGACCAGATCGAATGTTCCAGCCTGGCCGAGGTCGAGGCGCATCTGGCGGCGCGCCCGGTCGACCTGGTGCTGCTGGACCTGAAGCTGTCGGACAGCGAGGGGATGATGGGCCTGGGGCGCATCCGCGCGAGCTATCCGGCTGTCCCGGTGGCGGTGGTGTCGGCCAGCGAGGAAGCGACCACGGTGCGCCGTGCCCTGGGCCTGGGGGCCTCGGGCTTCATTCCCAAGTCCTCGGCCCTGCCCGAGATGGTGACGGCGATCTCGGCCATCATGGCGGGCGACACCTGGGCCCCCGAGGTCGGCGAGGCCGGCCCTGATGAAAGCGACATCCATGCCCGCCTGGCCAGCCTGACGCCGTCACAGCTGCGCATTCTGGAGGGGTTGAAGGCCGGTCGCCTGAACAAGCAGATCGCCTTTGACCTGGGCGTGACCGAGGCCACCATCAAGGCGCACTTGACCAGCGTCTTCCGCAAGCTGGGCGTCCACAACCGCACCCAGGCGGTGATCCTGGCCCAGAGCCTCAACATCGACTGACGCCGCCGGCTGCGGTCAGCCCGACAGGAAGGCCTTGAGCGCCGCCGGCTTGACCGGCTTGGGCAGCAGGATGGCCCCGGCTTCGGCGGCCGCCTCTTTCAGGCCCTCGCGGGTGTCGGCGGTGATCAGGGCGACGCGGCGCACGCCGTGACGCTTCAGGGCCTGGGCCAGGCTCAGCCCATCGGCCCCCTCGCCCAGGTGCAGGTCGATCAGGGCCGCGTTGAAGGTGCCCGTCGCCATCAGGGCCTCCTCGACCGACGGGGCCGTGATCGCCACCGCCCCCCAGCGGGTCAGAAGCGCCGTCATGCCTTGCAGGATGGCCGGTTCATTGTCGACGCACAGCACCCTCAGCCCGGCAAGCGGCAGGCGTTGCTCGGCCTCTGGCCGGCGCGCGGTCGCCTCACGACGGATAGCGCGGGGCACGGTGATGCAGAAGCGTGAGCCGAGCCCGGGCCGCGAGCTGAGCGCCAGCGGATGGCCCAGAAGCTGGGCCAGGCGATGCACGATGGCCAGGCCCAGGCCCGCACCGGGCTCGTCCACCGGGGCACCGGGCAGGCGGACGAACTCGCCAAAGACCCGCTCATGATCCGTATGTGGAATACCCCGGCCCGTGTCGTTGACCTGGACCTGGACCTGCAGGCCCTGGCGCCGCGCGCCGACCAGGACGCGCCCCTCGTCGGTATAGCGCAGGGCATTGCCGATCAGGTTCTGCAGCATCGAGCGCAGCAGGTCGTGGTCGGAGGACACCCACAGGCCACTGGGCACGACCCGCAGCCGCACCCCCTTGGCGCGGGCCACCGGATCGAACTCGCGCTTCAGGTCGGCAAACAGCGAGTCCAGGGACAACGGGGCCACGGCCGGCTGCACCCCGCCGGCTTCCAGCTTGGACAGGTTCAGAAGCGCCGTCAGCAGGCGGTGGGCGCTCTCGATCGCCCGGTCGGCATTGGTGGCCAGGCCCCGCGCGGGCTGGCCCAGGGCCAGGCTTGGCTCTTCCTTCAGGGCGGCGATGAACAGCCGTGCCGCGTGCAGGGGCTGCAGCAGGTCATGGCTGGCTGCGGCCAGGAAGCGGGTCTTGGACGCCGTGGCTTCCTCGGCCAGGCGCAGGGCTTCTTCCAGCCGCTCGGTGCGGTCGGCGACGCGGGCCTCCAATCGCTCGTTCGCCTCTTCCAGCGCGCGGGCAGCGCGGCGCAGGGCCGTGATGTCCGTATAGCTGGTGACATAGCTGCCGCCCGAGATGGGGGCCCCCCATGAGCGCAGGATCCGGCCATCGGGCAGCTCGCGCTCATGGTCGTGCGGAATGCGCCGCGAAAGGGCTTCAAGGCGGCGCTCGACCCAGGCCTCGATGGCGTCCTGGTCCACGCCGATCTCGCCCTTCTGGGCATTAAGCCGATAGACCGCCGCAATGGGCAGTCCCACGTAGACAAAGCCGGGGGGCAGGTCGAAGATCTCGACATAGCGCCGGTTCCAGGCCGTCAGCCGCAACTCGTCGTCGACGACGATCACGCCCTGGTCGATGTTGTCGAGCGTGGTCTGCAGCAGGGCCCGGTTGAACTGGACCGCCTCGGACGCCTCGTCCAGCATCCGCACCACGTCCTCGGGCGCGCCGCCCTGGGCCGACAGGGCGCTGGAGATGATGCGCCGGGCCGAGACCGCGCCCACAGCCCCGGACAGCATCCGCTCGGCCGCCCGTGCCAGGCCGGCATCGGCCGGGTCATGGTCGCCCAGCCTTGCGTCCGTCTCCTGGGCCCAGGCCCGGAAGGCCAGGCCGGCGCGCTCGTCACCGATGAAGCGGGCGACCAGGGCCTTCAGGTCCCCGACCGAGGTGCCGGCCGAGCGGCCGCGGCCCTCCATCCAGTCCGGGCCCAGCCGGTCGACGAAGGCCCGGGCCTGGACCCGGTCGATCAGGCGATGCGCCACCCGCTTGGACACGGCGACAAAGACGGCAATGTTCAGCGACAGGCTGAGGAAGACGCCCAGGGCAAAGCGATCCTCGTGGTGCAGGCCCTGCGGCAGGCTGAGCCCGAAGCCCGGCCCGACCTGGGGCACGGCCAGCAGCAGGGCCCAGACGACCATGCCGACGATGATGCCCGCCAGGGCCCCGCGCGCCTGCCCGCCGCGCCACAGCACGGCACCGAACAGGGCCGGTGCCAGTTGGGCCAGGGCGGCAAAGGAGACCAGGCCCATCGAGGCCAGTCCGCTCGACTGGTCGATCACCAGGTAATAGAGCCAGGCCAGGAACAGCAGGCTGACAATGGCCAGGCGACGGATCGTCAGGATGACCCCGGCGGCATTGTCATCAGGCCTTTGGCTGCGCGCGCGCAGCGAGGACATCATCGGCAGGACCAGGTTGTTCGACACCATGGCCGACAGGGCCACGGCCTCGACGATCACCATGGCGGTGGCGGCTGAAAACCCGCCGACGAAGACCAGGGCGGTCAGCAGGCCCTGCTCCTGGCCAATGGGCAGGGCCAGGACCAGCAGGTCCGGATTGGCGTCCGGCGCAAAGAAGGTGCCCGCCGCCACCAGGGGCAGGACCGCCAGGCTGGTCAGGCTGAGATAGAGCGGGAAGATCCAGCGGGCCTTCTGGACCTGGCGGCTGTCGGCCCCCTCGACAAAGCCGACGTGGAACTGGCGCGGCAGGCAGAAGATGGCCAGGGTCGAGACAAGGGCAATGGCCCAGAAGCGCCCATCCAGCGGGGGTGGCTCGGCCAGCTGGCCCAGGCTGGCGCGGACCTCGGTCGGGCTGGCGCTTTGCAGCAGCAGGACCACGGCAAAGACGCCGACCAGCAGCAGGGCACCCAGCTTGACCAGGGACTCAACGCCAATGGCCTGGATCAGGCCGCGATTGTGCTCGGTCAGGTCGGGCCGCCGGGCCCCGAACAGGATGGCGAACCCGGCCAGAAAGGCCGCCAGGATCAGGACGGTCAGCTTCTCGGACCCGGCAATGGCGGTATCGGCGGTCAGCAACTCGCCGGCCATCGACAGGGATTTCAGCTGCAGGGCGATGTAGGGCAGGGAGCCGATGATGGCGACCACGGCCACGGCGGCCCCCAGCAGGGAGCTCTTGCCATAGCGCGAGGCGATGAAGTCGGCCATCGAGCCGACGTTCTGGTAGCGGGCTGCCGCGCTGATCTTGCGCCACAGGGGAAACAGGACGGTGATGCCCAGGATCGGCCCGATATAGATGGGCAGGTACTCCCAGCCCGATCGCACCGCCGTGCCCACGGCACCGTAATAGGTCCACGAGGTGCAGTAGATGGCCAGCGACAGGGCATAGAGGGACGGGCCCAGCATACCCCCGCGCCCGCGCCGCTCCGGCCGGTCATACCGCCAGGCGATGGCAAACAGGGTGGCCATATAGGCGGCCACGAGGGCCAGTGTGGCGAGGCTGAACATCAGGCTCATCTCAACGTCACCGGACGGGGCGGGACAAGGGGAAAGCCGTTTGTCCGGCCTTAAAAAAGGGAGGCGGCCCGGTGACCGGACCGCCCCTCAGGCTGGCGAAGCTTTCAGGTCAGGCGTTCAGGTCGACGTCCTTGCCTTCCTTGACCAGCAGGAAGCCCAGCACCACCGTCGCCAGGGCAACAATGATCGGATACCACAGGCCGGAGTAGATATTGCCGGTCGCCGCCACGATGGCGAAGGCGGTGGTCGGCAGGAAGCCGCCGAACCAGCCATTGCCGATGTGATAGGGCAGGCTCATCGAGGTGTAGCGGATATTGGTCGGGAACATCTCGACCAGGGCGGCGGCAATCGGCCCATAGACCATGGTCACATAGAAGCCGAGGATGAAGAGGATCAGCACCACCATGGGCTTGTTGACCAGG
Organism: Pseudomonadota bacterium; assembly: GCA_023409795.1. Taxonomy (GTDB): domain Bacteria; phylum Pseudomonadota; class Alphaproteobacteria; order Caulobacterales; family Caulobacteraceae; genus Brevundimonas. The sequence continues at coordinate 3,004 of JAEYQX010000090.1, read as the reverse complement.
TCGCTGTCCGCCTTCTCGGGATAGCCCGCCGTCCGCAGGGCGTCACCCAGGGCCGCGTCCCAGATAGCCTTGCGTTCGTTGAACTCGCCCGGGCTCAGCGTCTCGCCACGGAAGCCGGTCAGGACTGCCTGGTCGCCGATGCGGACCTCGGCGATGGTTCCGGGCGGGGCGTCCTCGTTGGTATAGGTGACGCCTGCCTTGGCCAGGTAGGACTTGGCCAGGTCGCAGGAGTGGTTGAACACGGTCTTGCCGATCGGGTCGAACTGGACATTGCAGTCGGCGGGGTCCGCATAGACCACCACTGGGGCAGAGTCCGCCGCCGCGGCCAGCCGGGGGTTGGCTGCCTCGGTCAGGCCGTTGAACAGGGGGAAGTAGGTCAGGGCGGCCAGCAGGCAGCCGGCCAGGATGATCGGCTTGCGCCCCACCTTGTCCGACAGCCAGCCGAAGAAGATGAAGAAGGGCGAGGCCGCCGCCAGGGCAATGGCCAGCAGGACATAGACCAGGGTCGCATCCACCCTCATCACCCGCTCCAGGAAGAAGAGGGCGTAGAACTGGCCGGTGTACCAGATGACTGCCTGGCCAGCGGTCAGGCCCACCAGGGCGATCAGCACCAGCTTCAGGTTTGGCCACTTGCCAAAGCTGTCCTTCAGCGGGGTCTTGGAGCCCTTGCCCTCGGCCTTCATGCGCTTGAAGGACGGGCTTTCGGACAGCTTCAGGCGGATCCACAGCGAGACGCCCAAAAGCAGGATCGAGACCAGGAAGGGAATGCGCCAGCCCCAGCTGAGGAAGGCCTCTTCGCCCAGGGCCAGGCGGGTGCCCAGGATGACCACCAGCGACAGGATCAGGCCGGCCGTCGCCGTGATCTGGATGAAGGAGGTAAAGAAGCCGCGCTTGCCCTGGGGGGCGTGCTCGGCGACATAGGTGGCGGCACCGCCGTATTCCCCGCCCAGCGCCAGGCCCTGGATCAGGCGCATCAGCACCAGGATGATCGGGGCCGCTATGCCGATGGCCGCATAGGACGGCAGGATGCCGACGACAAAGGTCGACAGGCCCATCAGCAGCATGGTCACCAGAAAGGTGTTCTTGCGCCCCCAGAGGTCGCCGAGGCGCCCGAACACCACGGCCCCGAAGGGCCTGACGGCAAAGCCCGCGGCAAAGGCCATCAGGGCAAAGATATAGCCGGTGGTCTCATTCACGCCCGAGAAGAACTGGACAGTGATGATGGCGGCCAGGGATCCGTAGAGATAGAAGTCGTACCACTCGATTACAGTACCGACGGATGAAGCCAGAATGACAAGACGGTCGCTCCTGTCGACCGTATGTCCCGGACTCTCCGCCACACTCGCGGTGTGGTCGGTCATAGGCAGTCCCTTCCCAAATGTGCTGCTGGCAGGCAGCGCGTTTCCTCGCGGTCCTGTTGCCGGACCGTCGGGGGGAAGAGTGACAGCAAGCCGCCGCCCGTGCAGAGAGAGACTTTGGTCGAACCTCGATGTCCTACGGCGTCTCGGCGGCCAGGTCGGCCAGGATGGGGCAGTCGGGGCGGTCGTCCCCGGCGCAGCCCCGGGCCAGGTGGCGCAGGGTATCGGTCATGGCCTGCATCTCGGCGATGCGCTGTTCCAGGGCCTGGATATGGCTTTCGGCCACGGCCTTGACCTCGCGGCTGGGGCGGCTGCCATCGCGCCACAGGGACAGGAGGCGACTGATTTCCTCGATGGAAAAGCCCAGGCTCCGGGCCCGCCTGATGAAGCGCAGGTCATTGACGTCGCGCTCCGAGAAGTCGCGGTAATTGCTCTCGGTTCTGGCCGCAGGCTGGATCAGGCCCAGGCCTTCGTAGTGGCGGATCATCTTGGTCGAGATGCCGCTGTGGCGCGAGGCCTGGCCGATGTTCATCCTGCCTCTCCGATCACGACCGGGCGCACGGTTTTCAGCCTCAGGGCATTGGTCACCACGCTGACGCTGGACAGGGCCATGGCCCCCGCCGCCAGCATGGGCGACAGCAGCAGGCCCCACACCGGATAGAGCAGCCCCGCCGCCACCGGAATCAGGATGATGTTGTAGCCAAAGGCCCAGACCAGGTTCTGGGTGATGTTGCGCATGGTGGCGCGCGACAGGCGAAGGGCATTGGCGACGCCGGTCAGGTCGCCGCCGGTCAGGACGACGTCGGCGCTCTCGATGGCGACGTCTGCGCCGTGGCCGACCGCCAGGCCCACGTCGGCCGAGGCCAGGGCCGGGGCGTCGTTGATGCCGTCGCCGACAAAGGCCAGCAATGCGCCCTGCCCCTTCAGCCGCTCCAGCTCGGCCACCTTGCCCTCGGGCAGGACTTCGGCGCGAACCTCGTCGATGCCCAGTTGGCGGGCGACCGCCTCGGCGGTGGCGCGGCTGTCGCCACTGATCATCACCGTCTTCAGGCCCATCTGGTGCAGGTGGCGGATGACGCCGGCGCTGGTGGGCTTGAGCCGGTCGGCCACGGCCAGGACCGCCACGGGCTCGCCATCAACGACCACGAACAGGGGCGAGCGCGCCTGCCGGGCCAGTTCGTCGGCCCAGGCGGACAGCGGCGACAGGTCCAGGCCCTGCCCGGTCAGGTGGCGGGCGCTGCCGACCTGGACCCGGCGACCCGAGACCGTGCCCTCGATGCCCTTGCCGGGCAGGGCGGTGAACCGGTCCGGGGCCATCAGCTCAAGGCCGCGCTCGCTGGCCGCGCGGGCGATGGCCTTGCCGATCGGGTGTTCGGAGCGGGCTTCCAGGCTGGCGGCCAGACCCAGGATCTCGGGCTCGTCCAGCCCCTCGCGGACACGAAGGGCCACCAGCTCGGGCTTGCCCTCGGTCAGGGTGCCGGTCTTGTCGAAGGCGATGATCGCGGCGCGCGACAGGCTTTGCAGGGCGTCCCCCTTGCGGAACCGGACGCCCAGCTCGGCCGCGCGGCCGGTGCCGACCATGATCGAGGTCGGGGTAGCCTGCCCCATGGCGCAGGGGCAGGCGATGATCAGGACGGCCACGGCAT
>JAEYQX010000193.1 GCA_023409795.1 Pseudomonadota bacterium | reverse complement strand
CCCCCATGGCCACCACCAGCGGCTCCAGCGCCTCGCGCAGGCGCATCGGGCGGTCGATGACATAGCCCGATACCCGCCCCTCCAGGGCCGCGACGTCAAACTCGTCATCCACCAGCCCGCCCAGCCTCAGCAGGGCCGTGATCAGCCCCTCGCCGTCGCCGACCATCCGCCCGTTCAGCCAGTGTCCCTCGCGCCAGGCCGGGCAGTCGGCCCACAGGTCCCCCCGCGACGGAAAGGCCGGATAGGGCCGCGCATCCCAGCACCAGGCATCGGCCGCCGCCAGCATCGGCCCGCCATAGACGCCCGACACCGGATTATTCCCTGCATCCAGATAGTGCTTCAGGATCGCCTCGGCGGTGCGCCTCTGGATCCGGTCGTCGCGCGCCCCGGTGGAAAAGGGCGGCAGGCCGTTCTCGGTGCTCTTGGGGTCCTGGAACAGGTTGGGCGCATTGCAGCCCCGGTCCACGGCGGCACAGCCGAACTCGGTCAGCCGGATCGGCTTCATCTGCGGCACCCAGGCGGTGGGGCTGGCCGCCCTCACCCCGCCCGGCCGGTCATGGTGCAGGTTCGACCACCAGGCCTTCAGGTCCTTATAGCGGAACACCCAGTCCTCGCCGTGGGCGGTATCGCGGATCGGCGTCCGCCTCTGCGCCGCCCGGTCCGCGTCGCTGGCATAATACCAGTCAAAGCCCTCGCCCCCGGCCACCTGGGCCGCCAGATAGGCCGGGTCCGTCGGCCCCTGGTAGCCCGCGTCCCGGTCCAGTCCCCCGCCGCCCAGTCGCCAGTCACCCTCGCGCCAGTCGCCCATCGGGGCATACCAGTCGATTCCGACGTAATCGATGTTCGGGTCGGCCCACAGCGGGTCCAGGTGATACCAGGCCTCGCCCCCGGCCTGGCGACCGAAATATTCGGACCAGTCAGCGGCATAGCTCAGCTTCACCCCCGGCCCGACGATGGCCCGGCACTCGGCCGCCAGCTGCCGGAAGCGAGCCACGGCCGGAAAGCCCCCCGCCTCGTCCCGGCTCCAGGTCAGGCCGCGCATCTCCGAGCCGATCAGCAGGCCCTCAGCCCCCTCCTCGGCCACGATCCGGGCATAGTGCAGCGCCTGTCGCCTCAGCCCCCAGCCGTCGGCCTCGCCGAACAGCTGCGCCACCTGGGCGCTGGCCGCCTCGCCGTCATCAGCGGTGATCCGCCCGCGCCACGGATAGCCTTCGCAGTCCATGAAGACGAAGGGATACAGGGTGACCTCCAGCCCCCGCGCCTTCATCGCGCGGATCGCCTGGCGGACGCTGTCGTCGGACGGCGTCCCGCCATAGGCCGGCACCAGCCCGCCCTGACCGTCGTCCAGCTGCGAGACCAGATAGGCCTCCGCCCGCGTCTGGCCCGCCACCGACCAGGCCTGGGGCTCGGTCCGCTTGCTGCGGTTCTCCACGCCCGGCCTGACCTCGCACTCCCCGGCCCGGACGCTGCTGCCGAACCAGCCGACGACCAGACTGACCCGCTTCAGGTTCGGCACCTGGGCCATCAGCTGGTCCAGCGACACCACCAGGTCGCTAACGCCCTGCGAATGGTTGACGTTTTCCGCGCTCGCCCGCGTCAGGCCCTCGCGCCGCATCACCGTCTCGGTCGCCAGGCAGAACTCCCCCGCCCCGGGGATCAGGCAGACGCCCTCCAGCAGATCCTCCAGCCCCGGCTCGCCCGGCACCCGGCGAAACACCTCGAACGACAGCTGCGGCACCCGGTTGCCAAAGGGCCCCAGCGGCAGGTCCTCGAACACCACATAGGCCGTCCCGCGATAGGCCGGGGCCTGGCCCTCGACCGCCTCGATCAGGCTGTCGGGGGCCTGGGTCTCGGTGCCGCGATGCAGCCGCATGGCCACGCCGCTGGTGTCCATCAGCTGGCCGTCGGCCCAGACGCGCCCGATCCCGTCGATCGGCCCCTCGCCTAGGGCCATGGCAAAGCTCAGAGAATAGTCATATTCGAGCGTCTTCTGGCCGCCCTTGCCGCCGCTGGATTCGCGGCGCTTCTCCAGGAACCGCGCCGCCCAGATCAGCTGCCCGGCCACCCGCGCCCGGCCAAGGACGATGGGCTTGGGTGCCCCTTCCGCCGAGGACGACAGGCTCAGCGCCTCCAGCCGGGGTCCCCTCTGCCGCGCCGGCTGCAGGCTGGCGACCAGGCGATTGTCCAGCATCCGCCCGATCGTGCTGACGATGGTGCCCCCGATCGGCCCGCCGATCGCCTGGCCCACATTGCTCAGAATAACCTGGGCCATCAGGCCTCCCTCATTGCCTGTCCGGCCAGCGGAATGCCGCCACCCGTCGCCTTGTCCACCACGTCCCCATCCAGCTCTCGACCACGGCCCGGCCCCAGTAGGCGTGGATCATCCGCGCCTCCGGCCCCTCTACGGCGCTCAGGATGGCGCAGTGCTTGGCCGGGCATCCCTCGGCCATGCGGAACAACAGGACATCGCCCGACTGCGCCTGCTCTGGCCTGATCTCGGTCATCCAGCGCCGCGCGGCCTGCCACAGGGTCTCCTCGCCCCCGACCTCGGCCCAGTCGGGCGCATAGGGCGGGGCCGCCTCGGGCTCCTCGCCCACCACCTCGCGCCAGACCCCGCGCACCAGGCCCAGGCAGTCGGCCCCGCTGCCCCTGGTGCTGGCCTGGTGGCGATAGGGCGTGCCCAGCCAGCCGCGCGCCGCGGCCACCACATCGGCCCTCATCGGCGGCTCGTCCCGTCATGACGCCCGCCCGGCGCGGCCCGCGTCAGGATGAAGTCGTCGCCCGGAATCTCGGCAAAGCCGCGAAAGTTGAGGCCATTGCCAAAGGTGTCGACGCAGGTGCGCCATCGCTTGTCGCAGGGCCGCCCCGCGATCGCCTCTGCCCCCAGCCCGCAGCGGGCGTCGCCCAGCACGGCATCGCACTGGCGGCCATAGGTGCGGCCCACCACCCGCTCCAGCGCAGCCAGCGGCCCCGCCAGGTCGGCGACAAAGGCCGCGCCCTCGCGCCGGATCCGGCTCAGGTGCCCCGACCACAGCCGCACCCTCTGGTCCGGCTCGGCCCAGTCCACCCGCCACAGGTCAACACGCGCATGGTCATAAACCCCGGCCGCAATATCGGCCTCGCTCAAGGCCTCGTCGTCCAGCCCGCCCGACGCCGAGACCGACCCCGCCGCCATGCCCACGGCCGCCTCGCCCACGCCTGCCGTCCAGCCGCTGCGAGCGCGGCACGCCACCCCGCCAACCACCAGGTCGCGGTCATGGTCGGTAAAGCCCAGGCGCGTCCCGTCCTGGCGCTCCAGGATCCAGGCATGGCAAAGCCTCGCCGCCCCGCTCTCGATGCGGTCGGCCAGGCCATCCGGCACATTTCTCATCAGTGATCCGTCCTGTTCGGTCTGTCGCCGCGACGGCTCAGACCCGCACCTCCACCAGCGGCATGGCCACCATCCGGCCTGCCCCAAAGCTCTCCAGCGTGACCTCGATCCGGTCCGCGTCGAACCGCACGGGCGTATCAAAGACAAAGCCCGCGCTGACCTGCACCCCCGCATCGGGCACCGCGTCCAGCGTCACCACCCCGCGCGTCCAGTCGACCTGAAAGGCCTGGGTCTCGACCCCGTCCAGCGCCAGCCGCACCGAGCCCTCCACCGGCTTGGTGATCCGCCGCACCACCTCGCCATAGGCCTTGGTCAACCGGAAATCCGCCGTCTCGCCGTCGGCCACGCCCAGGTCCTGGTCCGTCGCAGACGGGGCCTGGCCCGGCGCGCCGCTCTTGAAGTCGGCAAAGTCCCGGAAGCGGAAGCCATGCAGCCGCCCCTGCCGCGCCTCGAAGAAGGCCGTCAGCGCCGCCATGTCGTCCAGCGACCTCAACCCGGCCCCGATCAGGTAGCGCCGACGCCCCTCGGCCCAGGGCGTCGAGCGCCGCTCATGCCCGGACCCCAGGGTCGTGATCTCGGTCCTGCGCTCCACCCCGCCGGTCGAGCCAAACGCCAGCCGCGCCGGCAGGCGCACCTCATGAAATGCCATCACCCCTCGCTGCGATTGGATAAAGCCCGGCACCGGCGCGCCCGCGCCCGGCCCGGAAAAAGTCTCACTTGTGCCCCCTGCCCGGCTCGTTCATCCTGCGCGGACATGGCCGGTTGGGGGCCGTAATCATTTCAGGGAGCGGCCATGCGCGGCGAAATTCTCACCTACGACACCACGTCAGAAACGGGGTCCATCAGCGGCGACGACAGCCTGCGCTACAGCTTCTCGCGTTCGGACATCCAGGGCAGTGGCCAGATCGTCGTCGGCGGCCGCGTCGACTTCATTCCCCAGGGAGAGAAGGCGACCCAGATCGTCGTCCTCGCCGCCATTGCGGCCACGCCCTACGGCCAGGCGGGCGACGCGCCCCTGCCCGCCGAAAAGCCCTATGACTTCAAGGCCATGTTCGACTTCAACGGCCGGATGCGTCGCCAGCACTTCTGGATCAGCTGGCTGATCCTGCTGGGCGTCAGCGTCGTCCTGGGCTGGATCCCGCTCCTGGGCCTGGTCATCTCGCTGGGCCTGATCTGGCCCAACCTGGCCATCCAGGTCCAACGCCTGCATGACATGGGCAAGACCGGCTGGTTCGTGCTGATTCCCGTCGCGGGCGGGATCATCGGCATGATCATGATGATCTCTGCCGTGGGCCTGGCCGTCTTCACCAACCCCGAGGCCCTCGAGAGCGAAGACCCCGCCGTGGTCCTGTCGATGCTGGGCAGCATGATGGGCGGCCTGGGCGTGATGTTCCTGGTCACCGTCGGCTTCCTGCTCTGGATCGGCATCACCGACAGCCAGCCCGGCGACAACCGCTTCGGCCCCAACCCCAAGGGCCAGT
>JAEYQX010000178.1 GCA_023409795.1 Pseudomonadota bacterium | reverse complement strand
GGCCTGGCCTTTGACCTGCGCAAGGCGGCCAGTCCCCGGCCCCTTCCGATCCTGGCCATCGGCGACCTGGCCCAGCAGGCCGCGAACGAGGTGGACCTGGTGATGTCCCGGCCGCTGCACCCGGTGCAGACGGCACTGCGCCTGAACCAGCTGACCCGCGCCAGCATCGCCGAGGAAGAGTTCAGCCTGCGCCTGGAAACCTTTGCCAGCCATGGCGTGACCCTGGACGTGCCCGAGCTCAGCCATCCACCGCTGCAGATCCTGACTGCGGGGCCAGCCGACCGGCGTTTCCTGGCCCTGTCCAACGCCCTGACGGCGGGCGGTGCCGAGGTGGTGGCCGCACCAACGCCCTTTACTGCCTTTGACTACCTGCACGAGCGGTCCTTTGACGGCGTGGTGCTGTGGTCAGGCGATGATATCGCGCCGGCGCTTTCGATTGCTGCGGGGATGAAGCGGAATACCCGGCTCTATCACATCCCCCTGACCCTGTGCCTCAACCAGCCCGAAGAGGCCCTGCAGGACATCTTCAATCGCGGCGTGGCCGATGTGGCCGCCGTGGGCACGCCCGAGGAAGATACGGCTGAGCGCGTCATCGCCCTGGCGCGCAACCACAGGCGGCGCAAGGCCATCCGCATGGCGCTGGATTCGGTGCGCGGGTCGGTCCTGGTCGATGCCGCCACCGGCCTTTTCACGCCCGAGCTGTTTGCTGCCCATCTGGCCCGCGTGACGGAAGGGGCGCGTCAGCGCAGCCGCCCGGTCTGCGTCTGTGTGCTGCGGGTGCCCCGGAGCGAGGCCCTGGTGCAGGCCCGGGCCAGCGGCTGGCTGCAGGCGGCCTTGCCCCAGGTCGGGGCCATGATCTCGCGGCTGGTCCGGGTCGAGGACACGGCGGCGCGCCTCAGCCCTGAGCTTTTCGCCCTGATCCTGCCCGCCGTGACCGAGGGCGAGGCCCGACTGGCGGCCGAACGGATCGCGGCCGTGATCGGCTGCACCGCCTTCGAAGCGGGCGAGGGGCGCTCGCCCTTTGTCATCGAGCTGGAGATCGGCGTGGGCCAGGCCCGAGCGGGCGAGACCCCGGCTGTCATGCTGGAACGCGCCTGCGCGGACCTGGGAGCCTAGGGCAGGGCGACCAGCACCACGGCCTGGGCCGCCAGGCCCTCGCCACGCCCGGTGAATCCCAGCCCCTCGGTCGTCGTCGCCTTTACGCTGACCGCATCGAGCGGCAGCTTCAGCAGCTCGGCGACCCGTTCGCGCATGGCCTGGCGATGCGGCTTCACCTTGGGTCGCTCGCAAATCAGGGTCAGGTCGACATTGATGATCTGACCACCGCGAGCCCAGACCATCTCGGCGGCGTGGATCAGGAACTGGTCCGAAGCCGCGCCCTTCCATTTTGGATCGCTGGGCGGGAAGTGATCGCCAATGTCGCCCTCGGCCAGAGCACCAAGGATGGCGTCGGTCAGGGCATGAAGGCCCGCATCGGCGTCCGAATGGCCAACCAGGGTCTGATCGTGCGGGATCTCCAGGCCGCACAGCCAGACAGAGCTGCCCGGGCCCCAGCGGTGGACGTCATAACCCTGGCCAATCCGCATCCGGGTCACGGGGCTGGGGGCAAGGGCTTCGGCCATGTAAAAATCCTCGGGATAGGTCAGTTTCATCAGGCGCGGGTCGCCCTCGACGATCCGCACGGTGCCGCCAGCGCGCTGGACCACGGCAACCTCGTCGGTCGCGATCTCGGTGTCGGGCCAGGCCTGATAGGCGCGGGTGATGGTTTGCAGCCGGAAGGCCTGGGGCGTCTGTGCGCGCCACAGGTTGTCACGCTCGACGCTGCCCGAGACGGTGCGGTCATCGGCGCGGCGCAGGCTGTCGGCAACGGGCAGGGCAGGCAGGGCACCGTCTGCGTCAGCCAGGGCCTCCAGCAGGCGCTGGACTACAGGCCGGCCAAGGAAGGGGCGCGCCGCATCATGGATCAGCACGGGAGTATCGCCCGGCAGGGTGCCAAGCGCGGCAAGGCCGGCCTGGACCGAACCTGCGCGGGTATCGGCACCGCTGACCGCCTGCCAGCCGTCCAGGCCAGAAAGCGCCTGGGTCAGCCGCTCATGGCCATCTGCGGCCACGACGACAACGACCGGAGCGGCACCGGCAGCCAGCAGGGCCTCGACCGACCAACGGACGACAGGCTTGCCCGCCACGACGCGCCACTGCTTGGCGCCTCCCGCGCGCGATCCCGAGCCAGCGGCCACAACAATTGCTGAGAAATTCATATTGGCCTTCTAAGCGCCCCAGTTCGGCTTGACGAGAGCGGCTTGGTCAGAGGTAAGGGCGCAATGACTTCAGGATTGCAAATCGGAGATGTCCAGATTGCCGGACGGGTGCTGATGGCCCCGATGACCGGGATCACGGACCTGCCGTTCCGGCAGCTGGCCTCGCGCCTGGGGGCCGCCTATGTGGCGACCGAAATGGTGGCCGCCGCCGAACTGGCCCGTGCCCGTCCTGACGTGGTGCGTCGGGCCGCGGTTGGCGCAGGCCTGCCGCTTACCGTGATCCAGCTGGTCGGCGGCGATCCCGACAAGATGGCCGAAGGCGCACGCATGGCCGAAGCCGCAGGCGCGGACATCATTGACCTGAACCTTGGCTGTCCGGCCAAGGAGGTCACGGGTGCCGCCTGTGGCTCGGCCCTGATGCGCACCCCGGACCTGGTCTGTCGCCTGATGGAGGCTACGGTCAAGGCCGTCAGCCGCCCGGTGACGGTCAAGATGCGGCTGGGCTGGGACGAAAACAGCCTCAATGCCGCCGACCTGGCGCGCCGCGCCGAGGACATCGGGGTCAAGGCGGTGACGGTCCATGGCCGCACCCGCAAGCAGTTCTACACCGGCGTGGCCGACTGGAACGCCGTGGCCGAGGTAAAGCAGGCGGTGTCCATCCCCGTCGTCGTCAACGGCGATATCATCACTGCCGAACAGGCCCGCGAGGCCCTGGCGCAGTCCGGTGCCGATGCCCTGATGCTGGGTCGGGGGGTCTATGGCCGGCCATGGCTGGCCGCCCACCTGGAGCGGGCCCTGCTTGACGGCACCCAACTGGCCGAGCCCGAGCGCGAGGAGCGCCTGGCCATCGTCATCGAGCATCTGCGGGCCTCGGTGGACTTCTATGGCCTGCCGCTGGGCCTCAAGATGTTCCGCAAGCACCTGGGCTGGTACATCGAGCAGGCCCCCTGGCCCGAAGACCCGCTAGAGCGCCGCGCGGCCAAGGCCCGGCTGTGCCGCCTGGACAGCCCGCAGGAGGTCGAGGCCGCCCTGTCTGAGCTGTGGCGGCCAGATATGGCGCATTTTCGCAACTCAGGTGTTGATATAATGCCACAGCTGGTCAAAGTAGTGCGGCGATGACCGATCTCTCTGCCAGGCCGGATGAGTTCCCACCCCCCGAACCTTCGTTCTGGGGGCGCTTGGCAGATAGTCGCAGGCGCGCCGTCTTTGGCACCTGTTACGCCATTGCCTTCCTGATCACCGCCGCCGCAGTCTGGCTTGTGGTGGTCGCACCGGGCGCAGCCGCCGGCGACAGCCGGGCCGAGGCCAGCCGGGCGGTCCTCTATATCCTGCTGGCCAATCTGGTCCTGATCCTGGGCCTGGCCGGGGTCGTGGGCATGCGGGTGCTGCGGATGGCCCGCCGGCGAAGCGATCCGGGTGCCCGCCTGCACCTCAGGTTCGTCACCCTTTTCTCGCTGGTGGCCGTGGTGCCCGCCGTCCTGATCGCCCTGGTCTTCGGGGTCCTGGTCAACCGCGGGGTCGAGCAGTGGTTCAGCACCAATGTCCGTTCTGCGGTCGAGAACGGGGCCGAGATCGGCCGGGCCTATGTGGCCGACGTGGGGGCCAATCTTGAGGTTGACCTTGAGACCATGTCGACCGAGCTGGGCGGTATTCGCCCGATGTTCGACAATCGCATCCAGTTCTCGGGTGCCCTGGCCCAGATCGGCGACTATTTCGGCTATCCCGCGCTCTATATCCTGAATGCCCAGGGCGATGTCCTGGCCAGCGGCGAGCAGCCCGGCGCGCCGCCCTATGTCGCCCCGCCGCGAGAGGCCTTCGAGGTCGTGGCGGGCGGCGAGGTTGCCCCGACGACCGTGACCGAGAACCCCGATGTCGTCAGGGCGCTGTATCCGCTGCCCGACTATGGCGATGCCTATCTCTATGTCGTGCGGCCGCTGGCACCCGGCCTGATCCAGCGGATGCGCAATGGCGAGGAATCCATCACCGCCTATCGCTCGGCCGAGGAAAGCCGTGCGCGGATCCAGGCGGCCTTTGCGCTCAGCTATCTGGAGACCGCCCTGCTGGTCCTGGTGGGGGCCGTCTGGCTGGCCATGTCGGCGGCCAGTTCGATCTCGGTGCCGATCGGCCGGCTGGTCAAGGCCGCCGACCAGGTCGCGGGCGGGGACCTGAATGTGCGGGTCGACAGTCGCGGCGCGCCCGCTGAACTGATCAGCCTGTCCGAAGCCTTCAACCGCATGACCCAGGACATCATGAGCCAGCAGGAAGCCCTGCGGACGGCCAGTGACGAGGCCCAGGGACGAAGCCGGTTCATCGAGACCGTCCTGTCCGGCGTCAGCGCCGGGGTGATCGGCCTTGACCGTCGCGGACGCGTGTCGGCCCTCAATGACAGTGCCAGCCAGCTTCTGGGCCTGAACGAGGCCGATGTGCACGGCCAGCTCCTGGCCGAGGTCGCGCCCGAACTGGCAGAGCTTTCCGAACGGGCAGAGGCCCACATCGAGGAAGACATCGACGTCAACCGCAATGGCGAGCTGAAACGCCTGCGGGTCCGCATCGAGGGCGGGCAGGGCGGCGAGATGGTCCTGACCTTCGACGACATCACCCGCCTGGTCACGGCCCAGCGCAATGCGGCCTGGCGCGACGTGGCCCGCCGGATTGCCCACGAGATCAAGAACCCGCTGACGCCGATTCAGCTGTCGGCCGAGCGCCTGCGTCGCAAGTATCGCTCCCAGGTCGGCGAGGACGTCGAGGTCTTTGACCGCTGTACCGAGACCATCATCCGCCAGGTGGGCGACATCGGCCGGATGGTGGACGAGTTCTCGTCCTTTGCCCGGATGCCGGCACCGCGCATCTCGACCGAGAACCCTGCCGAAATGCTGCGCGAGGCCGTCTTTGCCCAAAGGGTGGCCGTGGCCGATATCGGCGTGGAACTGCTGGAGCCGGTCCCTGAGGTTCAGCTCCAGTGCGACCGGCGCATGGTCAGCCAGGCCCTGGTCAACATCCTGAAGAACGCCGGGGAAGCCGTTGCCGCCCATCGCCAGTCGGTGCCTGCCGAGGCGGGGGCCGTGGGCATCATGGCCCAGCTGGTCGTCGATGGCGGCCTGCTGAGGTTTGTCATCGAGGACGACGGCATGGGCCTTCCGTCCAAGGACCGCGACCGCCTGACCGAGCCCTATGTCACGACCCGCGAAAAGGGCACCGGCCTGGGGCTGGCGATCGTGAAGCGTATTTGTGAGGATCACGGCGGCGAGTTGAAGCTGGCCGATGCGTCCAGCCTGGGCGGTGCCCGGGTCGAGCTGGTCTTCCCCTTGAAACAAGACAAGAAATCGAGTCTGCGCGAAAGCGCCGTCTCCCGTGTTGCTGAATAAGAGAGAGTCGTCATGCGAAATACCGGTGCCGATATTCTGGTCGTTGATGACGAGGCCGACATTCGCGACCTCGTCTCGGGCCTGCTGGAGGACGAGGGTCACTCGGTCCGCACGGCAGCCAACTCGGACCAGGCTCTGGCAGCCATCAAGGCGCGGCGTCCTTCCCTGGCGGTGCTCGACATCTGGATGCAGGGCGGCGGCCTGGATGGGCTTGAGCTGCTGGATGTCGTCAAGGGCATCGATGAGGACCTGCCGGTCGTCATGATCTCGGGCCACGGCAATATCGAGACGGCCGTCAGCGCGCTGAAGCGCGGGGCCTACGACTTCATCGAAAAGCCGTTCAAGTCGGACCGCCTGGTGGTCGTGGTCGAGCGGGCGCTGGAGGCGGCGGCGCTGAAGCGCGAGAACCGCCGCCTGCGGGCCCAGACCATGGCTCCCACCGGCCTGATCGGAAAGTCGGCGGCGGCTCAGCTGCTGCGCTCGACCATCACCAAGGTCGCGCCGGCCAACAGCCGCATCCTGATCTCGGGCCCTCCGGGTTCGGGCAAGGAACTGGTCGCGCGCCAGATCCATGAGGCCAGTCCGCGCGCGCGCTCGGAGTTCGTGGCCATCTCGGCGGCCGGCATGACCCCCGAACGCCTCGACGTCGAACTGTTCGGCGAAGAGGGCAGCGACGGCCGCCCGCACAAGATCGGCGTCTTTGAGCGGGCCCACAACGGCACGCTCTACCTGGATGACGTCAGCGACATGCCGCGCGAAAGCCAGAGCCGCATCCTGCGCGTCCTGGTCGAGCAGAGGTTCCGCCGCGTCGGTGGCGAGCAGGATGTCCAGGTGGACGTGCGCGTCATCACCTCGACGGCCAAGGACCTGAAGGTCGAGATCAGCGAGGGCCGCTTCCGCGAGGACCTGTTCCATCGCCTGAACGTGGTGCCCATTCGCGTTCCGCCGCTGTCCGAGCGCCGCGAGGATATCGGCGAACTGATCGACTACTTCATCGAGAACCTGGCGGCATCCCAGGGCCTGCCGCGCCGCCGGATCGCCGATGATGCCCTGGCTGTCCTGCAGGTCCATCCGTGGCCGGGGAATGTCCGTCAGCTGCGCAACAATGTCGAACGCCTGCTGATCCTGGCGACCGGTTCGGCGGATGACCCGATCACGGCCGATATGCTGCCCCAGGAGGTGGCCTCGTCCAGTTCGACCTCGTCCCTGGGCTCGGACCGCATCATTGCCTTGCCCCTGCGCGAGGCGCGCGAAGTCTTCGAGCGTGACTACCTGGCCGCGCAAATCATGCGATTTGGCGGAAATATCTCGCGTACCGCCGCCTTCATCGGCATGGAGAGGTCGGCATTGCACCGCAAACTGAAGTCGCTGGGCGTCTCGCCCTCTCGCGGCGGAGATGACGAAGAAGGAGAGGGCGCCTGATGTCCAGGATCGCCTATGTGAACGGGACCTATCAGCCGCATAACGGGGCCACGGTCCATATCGAGGATCGCGGTTTCCAGTTTGCCGACGGGGTCTATGAGGTCTGGTCCGTCTTCGATGGCAAGCTGGCCGACTTCGACGGCCACATGTCGCGCCTGGCGCGCAGCCTGACCGAGCTGAAGATCCCCGTGCCGATGACGGCCCAGGCCCTGGAAGTGGTGCTGAAGGAAACCATCCGCCGCAATCGCGTGCGAAACGGCATCGTCTATCTGCAGGTAACCCGTGGCACCTCGCCGCGTGACCACGCCTTCCCGGTCGATGTGCCGCCCAGCGTCATCGTTACCGCCAAGACCATCGACCTGGCCAAGGGCGAGGCCCTGGCTGCCAGGGGCGCGGCGGGCGTGACCATGCCGGACATCCGCTGGGGCCGCTGCGACATCAAGACCGTCGGCCTCCTGCCCAACGTCCTGGCCAAGCAGGCCGCCCGCGAGAAGGGTGCCTACGAGTGCCTGATGTACGACGAAATGGGTCTGGTCACCGAGGGCTCGTCGACCAATGCCTGGATTGTCGATGAAGACGGCAAGCTGCGCACCCGCGACACCCAGGCCAACATCTTGCGTGGCATCACCCGAGCAGCGATTCTCAAGCTTGTCGCGTCAGAAGGCATTGATCTGGACGAGCGTCCGTTCAGCGTGGACGAGGCCAAACGTGCGAAGGAAATCTTTGTCACGGCGGCCAGTTCCTTCGTTATGCCGATCGTTTCGCTGGATGGCCAGGTGATCGCCGACGGCAAGCCGGGCCCCATCGCAACCCGTTTGCGCAAGGTCTATCTTGAACAGGCGCGCCGAGACGCCATTTAGCGTGTTGCCGCGACAACCATGCCGCGTCTAAGGTCAGGCGTGGACCTATTGTCCGCCCTGGCCACCTCGCCGGTCAAAAAACCAAGAACAGGACAAACCTGCCATGTCGCAAGACAAACGACAGAACCTTCAAGACACCTTCCTGAACAGCGTTCGCAAGACGAAGACCCCGCTGACCATCTTCCTGGTCAATGGCGTCAAGCTGCAGGGGATCGTGACCTGGTTCGACAACTTCTGTGTGCTGCTGCGTCGCGATGGCCAGTCGCAGCTGGTTTATAAGCACGCCATTTCGACCATCATGCCGTCCGCGCCCGTACAGCTGTATGAGCCTGACGCAGAAGAAGACTGATTGACCTCCAAACTCATTGACCATTCCGTCCCGCTTATCCGGGCGGTAGTGATCCATCCCGATCGTCGCTCGGACAGCCCCAGGCTGGCGTCCGAGCGGCTGGAAGAAGCGGCGGGCCTGGCCCGCGCGCTTGATCTTGACGTGCGCGCCGAAGAGATCGTGCGCCTGCGCGGCACCACGCCTGCGACCCTGTTCGGCTCAGGCAAGGTCGAGGAACTGGCTGCCCTGATGCGGGCCGCCGAGGCCGAGGCCGTGGTCATCGACGACGACCTGACCCCCGTCCAGCAGCGCAACCTGGAAAAGGCCTGGGAGGTCAAGGTGATCGACCGGACCGGCCTGATCCTTGAAATCTTCGGCTGTCGTGCCCGCACCCGTGAAGGTCGGCTCCAGGTCGAGCTGGCCCGCCTGGAATACGAACGCTCGCGACTGGTCCGCACCTGGACCCACCTTGAGCGCCAGCGCGGTGGCACCGGATCGACGGGCGGTCCCGGCGAAACCCAGATCGAGCTGGACCGGCGACTGATCGCCGACCGCATCGTTCGGCTGAAAGGCGAGCTGGAGGAGGTGCGCCGGACACGTGGCCTGCATCGCAAGGCGCGCAAGAAGGTGCCTTTCCCGTCGGTGGCCCTGGTTGGCTACACCAATGCGGGCAAGTCGACCCTGTTCAACCGTCTGACGGGATCGGAAGTCCTGGCCAAGGACCTGCTGTTTGCCACCCTGGACACCACCCAGCGCACCGTTCGCCTGCCGCAGGGACGACCGGCCATCATCGCCGATACGGTCGGTTTCATCTCGGACCTGCCGCACGAACTGGTCGAGAGCTTCCGAGCGACGCTTGAGGAGGTGGGCGAGGCGGACCTGATCCTGCACGTGCGCGACATTGCCTCGCCCGACAGCGATGCCCAGGCGAAGGACGTCGAGGCCGTCCTGGAGCAGATCCCGACGCCCGAGGGCAAGACGCGCCGCATCCTTGAGGTCTGGAACAAGATCGACCTGCTGGACCCCGATGTCCGCGCGGCCGTCACCGGCCAGGCCGCGCGCCTGCAGCGCGAAGGCAAGGCGGTGGCTGTATCGGCCTGGACCGGCGAGGGCATCGAGGCCCTGCGCGAGACCATTGCCACCCTGATCGACGATGATCCGGAAACCCAGCTGACGCTTTTGCCGCATCAGGGAGCGGCCCTGGCCTGGCTCTATGAGAACGGCCGGGTGACCGATCGCTCGATGGACGAGGACGGGCGTATCCGGATAAGTGTTCGCCTGCATCCGGCGGCCCTGGGCCGTCTTGAACGCCTCTATCCTGATGTGATCGGCTGAGGTCATGCAACTGATCGAGACCGTGCTGCTCCTCCTGCTGGCCGTTGTGCTGTCAGGATGGGTAGCCCGGATCAGCCGCCTGCCCTTGCCCCTGGTGCAGATCGCGCTCGGGGCCGGGGTGGTGATGCTGACGGGCGAGAGCGTCGACCTGAAGCCGGAAGTCTTCTTCCTGCTGTTCCTGCCGCCCCTGCTGTTCGTGGACGGCTGGCGCATCCCCAAGGCCGCGCTTTATCGCGACCGGGCCGTGATCCTTGAGCTGGCGCTGGGCCTGGTGGTGTTCACCGTGGTGGGGCTGGGCTTCTTCATCAACTGGATGATCCCGGCCATGCCCCTGGCCGTGGCCTTTGCCCTGGCGGCCATCCTGTCGCCGACCGATCCGATCGCGGTGTCGACCATCGCCGGTCGCGCCCCCATGCCGAAGCGGCTGATGCACATTCTGGAAGGGGAATCCCTGCTGAATGATGCCACGGGCCTGACCTGTATGCGGATTGCCGTGATCGCGGCCACGACCGGGGCCTTCTCCCTGACCCAGGCGGTCGGCACCTTTGTCTGGCTGGCGCTGACGGGCGTCGCGGTCGGGGTGGCGGTCAGCCTGGCCATCGGCCTGGCCAAGGGCTTTGTCAGTCACCGCTGGGGCGAGGATGTCGGCGGCCAGATCCTGGTCAGCCTGCTGATCCCGTTTGCGGCCTATCTGGCCGCCGAAGCCATCCATGCCTCGGGTATCCTGGCGGCGGTTGCGGCGGGCGTGACCATGAGCTTCACCGAAAGCCGCGGCACGGCCCTGGCGGCCACCCGCATTCGTCGCGCCGTGGTCTGGGATACGGTGCAGTTCACGGCCAATGGCCTGATCTTCGTCATCCTGGGCGAGCAGATGCCCTCCATCCTGGCCCGGGCCAAGGAGGTCATCCGATCGACCCCGCAGAGCGAGGTCTGGTGGCTGGCGGTCTATGTGTTTGCTATCGTGGCAGCGCTGGCGGCGCTCCGTTTCGTCTGGGTATGGGCCACGCTGAAGCTGACCCTGTTCCGTGGCCGGCTGTCGGGCGGCAAGCGGCCCCGGCTGCGCTGGCGGCTGGTCGCGGTCATGTCACTGGCCGGGGTGCGCGGAGCCATTACCCTGGCCGGTATCCTGACCCTGCCATTCTTTGTCCAGGACGGCAGCCTGCTGCCTGCGCGCAACCTGGCGATCTTCCTGGCGACCGGGGTCATCATTGTCTCGCTGGTGGTCGCCAGCATTGCCTTGCCGACCCTGCTCAAGGGGGTCGAGCTGCCGCCTGAGGATCACGCCCATACGGTGGCCGACCGTGCCCGCAAGGCGGCGGCCCTGGCAGCCATCCGCGAACTGGAGAACACCCAGCGCAACCGCGACAGCAGCGATGCCCGTGCCGATGACTATGCCCAGGTGGTTGCCCGTCTGATGGAAGCCTATCGCCACCGGATCGAACTGATGTCGGGCGAGGACGCCGACCAGCAGGCCCGCAACCACACCATGGAGGAGGTCGAGCGCGAACTGCGCCTGATCGGTCTCAATGCCGAGCGGCAGGAGCTGATCCTGCTGGCCCGCTCGCGCAGCCTGGATGAGGAAACGGCCCGGATGCTGATCCGCGAGATCGACCTGCAGGAGCTGAGATACGCCTAGGTGTCAGTCGTCAATCGGGGCATAGCTGTCGAAGACATGATGCGCGCCAGCGGCCAGATGTCCGAGCGCGTCATCTACTTCGGGCTCCAGCGCACCAGCGGCGTGTCGCCCCGCAGATAGAGCGGGTGTTTGGGACTGCCGTCGGCGTTGGTGCCGAAGCACCACAGGTCGATGCCGTCGGCGGCCAGCGCCTCGACCAGCGCCTTGCCCGCGGGGACCAGCGCCCTGTTCAGCTTGCCGTGGCACAGGATGACGCAGGCGGCACCCTTTGCCTGTTCACGGATGGCGGGCAGGTTGGCGGGAGAGGAGGCCACCACGCCTTCCTCCAGCAGCATTTTCGGATGGGTGGCGCGATAGTCACCGACATTGGCCTTCACCATGGCGTCGAAACCTTCGCGCCGGGCAAAGGTCCATTCGCGGGCGCAGGTCGGATCATTCACCGTGGCGTCGGCGGTGGACGGGTTCATGCCGATGAACATGATGTAGCGGTCGGGGAAGCTGTCGCCCAGCCACCGGCGCATCAGGGTGCGGTGGCGGCCATCCTCGCTGAAGACCGCATCGCCCTTGACGCCGGCCATCAGGTTCAGGCGCACCTTGCCGCCCGGATCATGCTGTTCGGGATCGGGCGGTATCAGGTCCAGCTGGTCGGTCAGGCTCTTCCTCATGCTTTTTCAGCAGCCTTGGCGGCGTCCCACAGGGCGTCCATTTCAGCGAGGTCCGACTGTTCGGGCGTGCGGCCGTCCTTCTTCAGCTCGGCCTCGATATATTCGAAGCGGCGGACGAATTTGGCATTGGCCCCGCGCAGGGCATCTTCCGGCTCGATCTCCAGCTTGCGGGCCAGATTGGCCATGACGAACAGCAGGTCGCCCAGTTCTTCCTTGGCCTTTTCCCTGTCACCGGCCTTGAGCTCGGCGCGCAGTTCCTCGACCTCTTCGACCATCTTGTCGAACACCTCGTCGGTGGACGGCCAGTCGAAGCCGACGCGGCCCGCGCGCTTGGTCAGCTTGGCGGCGCGCGTCAGGGCGGGCAGGCCCACGGGCACGTCATCCAGCACGCCTGTCTGCTGCTTGGCAACGCGCTCGGCGGCCTTGATGTCTTCCCAGCGGGCCTTCTGGGCGCTGCCGGTAGCCTTGGCCGCCTCGTCGCCGAAGACGTGCGGGTGACGCCGGACCAGCTTATCGGCCATGGCCTCGGCCACGTCCTCCAGTTTGAAATGGCCCGCTTCCTCGGCCATGCGCGAATGGAACACCACCTGGAACAACAGGTCGCCCAGCTCCACGCGAAGCTCGTCCATGTCGTTGCGCTGGATGGCGTCGGCAACCTCATAGGCTTCTTCGATGGTGTAGGGGGCGATGGTCTGGAAGGTCTGCTCCACGTCCCACGGACAGCCGCCGTCCGGGTCGCGCAGGCGGACCATGATCTCTTTCAGGCGGTCGACAGGATGGGTCATTCAGGCGGTTCCGGCGTCGCGCGCCTCAAGGGCAGCGCGGATTTCATCATGGCGGCGGGGCGTCAGGGGATAGCCTCTCAGCACCCAGGCCGTGGCAGCCAATAGCAGGCCTGGCACGGCGATGAACAGGATTTGCAGCACCAGCAGGGCGGTTTCGCTGTTTCCCTCGGGGCCGGGCACGGCCTTGAACCCGAACCAGGGCAGGATGGCATAGGGGATCAGGGCAAAGACGTGGCCCAGCTTGGTCGTGGCCGCCAGGATGGAGAACATCAGCCCCGTCCGGTCGACGCCCGTCTCCAGCCGCACCTCGTCCCCGGCGTCCGCCATCATGGCCCGCAGCAGGAACAGGCCCGCCGCATAGGGAATGCCCGCGATGAACATGGCTACGGCGGTCAGGGCGAAGTTGCCGCCCGGAACCAGGGTCGCCCCGATATAGAAGACCGCAAAGATCAGGCTGGCGATGGCCAGGGCCTTGTCCTTGCCCACCCTTGTGGCCAGCCAGGCCCAGATCGGAGCCCCGACAAGGCCCGCCACGAAATAGATCAGCATGAACAGGCTGGCCTGGGTGTGGTCATAACCCTTGATCATGCCGAAGAAGAAGAACAGCAGGCTGCCGGTGATGCCCGGCGCTATGCCCAGCAGCAGGTCAGCGACCAGAAGCTTGCGCACGGTCTGGCTTTTGAACAGGGCCAGATAGGCCTTCAGGCCGCCGTGCGGGGCGTCGCCCTTGTTCACCGGCTCCGGCACCGCCAGCATGGCCAGGGCCATGGTCAGGGGCAGGGCGATGATGATGGCCCAGCCCATGATCCTGACCCCATCGGCATAGTCGCCGATCCCGGTGCGCACCACAATGGTCGGCAGGACCAGGATCAGGATGACCCCGATGATGTTGAACACCTGCCACCAGCCATAGACGCGGCTGCGCTGGTCATACTGGGGGGCCAGGACCGCCGCCCAGCCCAGCTGGCCCAGGGTGCCCATGGAAAAGCCGAAGTAGAGCACCAGCAGCCAGGCAAACAGGTAGAGCGGGCTCGCGCCCGGCTGGACCATGACGAACATCATCAGGGCCGACAGCATCAGGATGGGGGTCGCCACGGCCATCCACGGGCGATAGCGGCCAAACCGCGTGCGGGTCCTGTCCATGCCCCAGCCGATGATCGGGTCGAACAGGATGTCGATGACCCGCACCGCCATGAAGACCGCCGCCACCAGGCCCATCTCGATCCCGACGTGGGTGGCATAGAACTCTGGCAGGGTGACGGGCAGGGCCACGCCAAAGGCGGCCAGGGGCAGGCAGGGGCCGGAAAAGGCCGCCAGCACGGCATTTGAGCGGCGCGGCGCAGAAGGGGCAACCGAAGACATCGAGCATCCGGGACAGACGGCGCGAGTCGGCCGCAGCCCACCATGCCGGTTTTCAGCGAACAGGCGAAGACAGACTTGCGGATCCGCTCAAGCTGGGGCCTGTTGGCACCATGTCAGTACGTCTTTCCATCCTGGCCGCCGCTGGCCTGGCCCTGGCCCTTGGCACATCGGTCCTGGCCACGCCCGCCCAGGCTCGCCAGGTCATCTGCGACCGGCCGACCACGACGTGGGAGGCTGCGGCCATGGCCAATGCCATCTCTCTGCGCAGCCTGGAATGGGCCCCGTTCGGCACCATGGAGATGGGATGGGAAACCTACGCCCCCCTGCTGCAACAGGAGCTGGGCACGCCCTGCGACCCGGGATCCGCCGCCTTTGCCGAGGCCCTGGCAGGCTTTCAGGCCCGCTACAGCCTGACTGCCACGGGGCAGTTCGACCAGGCCACCTTTACCGTCCTGCGGGGCGTGCTGCAGGAGCGCCGGCCCTTTGTCATGGCGCGGGTGAGGGGAGAGTGCCCCGATCCGCCGCCCATCCACATGCTGGGCTACCTGGACCCGAACGAGGAACACGCGCAGCGCATGACCCGCCTGCTGCGCCAGGATGTGCTGGCCGCCTATCGCACCATGGTCGCCGCTGCCCGGGCCGAGGTGCCGGAGATCGCCGCTGACGTCGAACTGCTCAAGATCTTCTCGGGCTTCCGGGATCCCGAGGCCGATGCCGCCCGGTGCGCGACGGAAGGGAACTGCGACGGGGTCCGGCGCGCGGCCTGCTCGCCCCATCGCACGGGCACGGCGATCGATCTCTATGTCGGCCACATGCCTGGCCTGGGCGCGGATTCCACCCAGCCCATGAGCCGGCTGTTCATGTCGCAGGGCCCCGCCTATCGCTGGCTGGTGGCCAATGCTTCCCGTTTCGGTTTCACGCCCTATCTGTTTGAGCCGTGGCATTGGGAATGGACTGGCTATGCAACAGCCCCGAATACGGCCTCTGGCGGCCGGTGAAGCCGTCCTGGCGCATGAGGTCTTTGGCGACGACCTGAGGCTGGACCGGATCCGGTTCCTGGCGGCCCCGTGGCCCTTCACGCGGGCCTTTGTGCCGGGGCGCTGGTTCGGGCGTGACTGGATCGTCTGGCCTGGCCGCAGCCTGTTGCCGGACCTGTCTGCCGGCCCGCTGGGGACCCAGGCCGTGCTTGTCCACGAGCTGGTCCATGTCTGGCAGGCCCAGCAGGGGCTGAACCTGATCCTTGGCAAAATCCGGGCCGGAGACGGCCTGGCCGCCTATGCCTATCCGCTGGACCATGGCTGCGACTGGACGCGCCTCAACATCGAGCAGCAGGCCATGATCGTCGAGCATCGCTTCCGCCTGTCTCGCGGTGGCCGTGTGCCCGCTGACCAGGCCTTCTATGACCGGGTCTGCCCTCTGCACCGCCGCATGGAAATTTAGCCCTGGCCCCCTTGCGTCCCGGTTCGGCGTCGCTAGATTAGAAACTGATACAGTTACCTATTGTGCTGTTGCTTTCTGTGGAGCTTTCGATGTCCAAGATTCTCGTCCTCTATCACTCGACCTATGGCCACATCGAACAGATGGCCCATGCCGTCGCCGAGGGTGCCCGCCGTGTCGAGGGCGCTGAAGTGGACGTCAGGCGCGTGCCTGAAACCGTTCCGGCCGAGGGCGCCAGGTCGGCTGGCTACAAGCTGGAGCAGGAAGCCCCCATCGCAACCGTCGATGAACTGGTCAACTATGACGCCATCATCATCGGGGCCGGCACCCGCTTTGGCACGGCCGCCTCGCAGATGCGCGCCTTCCTGGACCAGACCGGCGGCCTGTGGGCCCAGGGCAAGCTGGTCGGCAAGGTCGGCGGTGCCTTTACCGCCTCGGCAACCCAGCACGGCGGCCAGGAAACCACCTTCGGCGGCCTGCACAACTTCTTCCTGCACCACGGCATGCTGGTCGCGGGCCTGCCCTATGCCTTCGCTGGCCAGATGAACATGGACGAGATCGTCGGCGGCTCGCCTTATGGCGCGACCACCCTGACCAAGGGCGATGGCTCGCGTATGCCCAGCCAGATTGAACTGGACGGCGCGCGCTTCCAGGGCGAGTTTATTGCCCGCACGGCCCAGAAGCTGCACGGATAACCCATGCGACAGCCCGCGATCTTCTTTGGCCATGGCTCGCCCATGAACGCCCTGGGCGGGGTCTATGCCGATGGCTGGCGTGCGCTCGGCGAACAGCTGGGCAAGCCCCGTGGCGTCGTCATGGTCTCGGCCCACTGGGAGACGCGCGGGCTGGGCGTTACGGCCATGGAGCGCCCCGAAACCATCCATGATTTCGGGGGCTTCCCGGCTGAACTTCATGCCATGCAGTATCCTGCACCCGGCTCGCCAGCACTGGCGGCCCGGGTGTCTGAGCTGACCGGGGCCGTCCAGACCGACCAGTGGGGCCTGGACCACGGCACCTGGTCGGTCCTGGCCCATGTCTGGCCCCAGGCCGATGTTCCTGTCGTGCAACTGTCCCTGGATCGCAGTCTGGACGCCAGAGGCCACTACGAACTGGCGCGCAAGCTGCAGCCCCTGCGCGATGAAGGCTATATCATCGCCGGCTCAGGCGACTTCGTGCACAACCTGCGCACTTGGAAACGCGATGGCGGCACGCCCTATGACTGGGCCGTCAGCTTCAATGATGCGGTCAAGCAGGCCCTGGTGGCCGGGGATCACGCAGCCCTGATCGACTGGGTCGGCCTGGCCGAACAGGCCCAGCTCAGCGTCCCGACGGACGAGCACTTCCTGCCCCTGCTTTATGTTGCGGCCCAGCAGCAGCCGGGCGAGACGGTCAGCTTTTTCAATGATGTGATCGAGGGCGGTTCGATCTCGATGACGGGAGCCCGGATCGGTTGATCCGGGCCCAGCCGCTCATGCCCTAGCGACGGCGACGGCCGCGCAGGTTGTCGAGGGCCCACGCACCCGGGCCCGCGAAGAAGATATACAGGAAGACGAAGCAGTAGAGCGCCGCCAGCTCACCCCCGTTGTTGATCGGATAGGGGCTCTGTGGCGCGTGGACCATCCAGTAGGCCACGGCGGTGAAGCCGGACAGGATGAAGGCCGTCCCGCGGGTGAACAGGCCGATGATGATCAGGATGCCGCCGACCAGCTCGATCGGCCCGGACCAGCCCGCCAGCGTCGACAGGTCGATCCCGTCGGTGCGGCCACCAGGCGGAAAGCCCAGGATTTTCTGCGCTCCATGCTGAAGCAGCAGCACGCCGCTGGTGACGCGCAGCACGCTGAGCATGTGAGGAGCCCATGCAGAGACGGAATCAGACCTTGCCATATGAACCTCTTTCCATGAGGCCGAACCCCGCCCGGCGATCGGGCGGAGCAGGCACAACAAAGCGAGGTTAGGCCAAGTTCATCGGCCTGCAAGCGTCTTGATCAGGAGGCCGCCAGGGCGTCCTCGACCAGCTTCTGGATGGCCGGATAGTCGACCTTGCCGGTGCCCAGGACGGGGACGGCGTCCACCTTGATGATCTTCTTGGGCACAGCCAATTCAGGCGCACCATTCTCGCGTGCCCATTCGGACAGGCGGGCAGGGGCCGCGTCATCCTGGGTGCTGATCAGGACCAGGCGCTCGCCCTTCTTGTTGTCCGGCACGGATACCACGGCGTTGGAGGCATCGGGCCAGACGGCATTGGCCATGCCCTCGACCGCAGTCAGGGAAACCATCTCGCCGCCGATCTTGGCGAAGCGCTTGGCCCGGCCCAGGATGGTGATGTAGCCCTCGGGGTCGATGTCGACGATGTCGCCCGTGTCGTGCCAGCCATCGGCCAGCGGCTCGACCTTCATCGGATCGTCGGCCGAGATATAGCCGTCCATGACATTGGGGCCGCGCAGGAACAGGCCGCCGCCGACGTCGATGCCGTCGACCGGCTCGACCCGATATTCCATGCCCGGCATGATCTGGCCGACCGTGCCCGGGCGGTTGCGATCCGGGTGGTTGACGGCCACGACCGGGGCAGCCTCGGTCGCGCCATAGCCTTCCAGAAGTTCCACGCCGCCGAACTTGGCATTGAACATCTGGCGGGTTTCCTCGCGGACCTTTTCAGCGCCGGCCACCGCGAATTCCAGGGTGGCAAAGTCACCGGGCTCGGCCACGCGGGCATACTGGTTCAGGAAGGTGTCCGTGGCGAACAGGATCGAGGCCTTCACCTGGGGTAGCAGGTCGGTGATCTGCTTGGCGTGCAGCGGCGACGGATACTGGAAGGCCTTGAGCCCCTGCAGCACGGGCAGCAGGACCCCGCCGGTCAGGCCGAAGCTGTGGAAGGTGGGCAGGGGATTGAACATCACCCATTCCGGCTTCAGGTCGATGTGGGCGGCCACCTGGCGGGCATTGGCCACCAGGTTCTTCTGGCTCAGCACCACGCCCTTCGGCGCGCCGAAGCTGCCCGAGGTGAACAGGACCACGCCTGCCGAGTTCGGGTCGGTCTTCACGCGGAAACGCTTGGGAGCCAGGCCAGCGGTCAGGCCATACAGCTTGTCCTTCAGGCCGATGGTCTCGCGCACGTCATCCAGCCAGATCACCTGTGCAACCTGGCCCAGGGCCTCGACCAGGTCGTCCAGCTTGGCCTGGTTGATGAACCGCTTGGCCGACAGGATCTTGGTGACGCCAGCGGTCTGCAGGGCCGCCTTCAGGTTGGCCTCGCCCGCCGTGAAGTTCAGCATCACCGGCACGCGCCCAAAGGCGTGCAGGGCAAAGAAGGTCACCACCACGCCGGCACTGGACGGCAGCAGCACGCCGACGCGCTCGCCTTCCTGCGTCATCCCGGCGATCTTGCGCCCCAGCACGAAGGCAGCGCGGATCAGGCCGGTATAGGTGAGGGGATGGCGGTCCTGGTCTTCCAAGATCTCCTTGTCGCCATAGCGGGCGCGCGCCTCGATCAGGGCGTCGAACAGGGAGTCTTCATAGACCGTGGGATCCAGGGCAGCCCGCAAGCGGATTCTCCTTCGAGGGACCGAACGCCCTCTGGGTGACAAAGGCGGCGAAACTAATGACGTAAAGTCAGCTTGAAAAGATGCGTAACGTCGCGTGAAGCATTCCGCTGCGTCAGAAACGCACTGTGGGTTGCCATTGGGGGCCGGAAAGACGACATAGCCCCTTCTGCACAGGAGCCAGACCGCCCGTTATGGTCACGCTGATCAACACCCTGACGAAGACGCCTTCCGAGCTGCGTCACCCGGAAAAACAGAACCGCCCCGACTCCGTGGTTCTGAAAAAACCTGAGTGGCTGCGGGTCAAGGCCCCCGGTTCGGGCCAGTATAATGCGACCAAGGACATCGTCCGGTCCAAGGGACTGGTCACGGTCTGCGAGGAAGCGGCCTGCCCGAACATCGGCGAGTGCTGGAGCCAGAAGCACGCCACCTTGATGATCATGGGCGACACCTGCACGCGCGCCTGTGCCTTCTGCAACGTCAAGACGGGCCTGCCACAGCCGCTGGACCCGGAAGAACCGGGCAAGGTGGGGCTAGCCGTTCAGCAGATGGGCCTGAACCACGTCGTCATCACCTCGGTGGACCGTGACGATGTGGCCGATGGCGGCGCGGCCCACTTCGCCGAGGTGGTGCGCCAGATTCGCCTTCAGGCCCCGAACACCACGATCGAGATCCTGACGCCCGACTTCCTGCGCAAGGATGGCGCGGCCGAGGTGATGATCGACGCCCGACCGGACGTCTTCAACCACAACCTCGAAACCGTTCCGCGCCTGTATCTGAAGATTCGTCCGGGTGCCCGCTACTTCCACTCCCTGCGCCTGTTGCAGATGGTCAAGGAGCGCGACCCGAACCAGTTCACCAAGTCCGGCATCATGGTCGGCCTTGGCGAGACCAAGGAAGAGGTGATGCAGGTGATGGACGACATGCGCTCGGCGGGTGTCGATTTCATCACCATCGGCCAGTACCTGCAGCCGACCCGCAAGCACGCCGCCATCGACCGCTTCGTCACGCCCGAAGAGTTCAAGGCCTATGAGGCGATTGCCCGCGCCAAGGGCTTTTTGATGGTGTCGTCCTCGCCGCTGACCCGTTCGTCGCACCACGCCGGTGACGACTTCGCCCGTCTGAAGGCGGCACGCGAAGCCCAACTGCGCCGTTAAGTCCTGTATGGCTATTCACCGACTTACGCGCATCCTGCCCTATGCGCCCCAGGATCTGGCCCGGATGGTCGCCGATGTGGAGGCCTATCCGGAGTTCGTGCCGTGGCTGACGTCGATGCGCGTCTGGAACCGGCGCGATGAGGCTCCGGGCATCCATGTCCTGGATGCCGAGGCGGGGGTCGGCTTTGCCTTCCTGAGCGAGCGGTTCTCGACCTGGGTGCGGCATGACACGGCGGCGCCCAGGGTCGAGGTCGGGCTGATCCGCGGCCCCTTCAGACACCTGCGCAATCGCTGGGAGTTCCATCCGCATCCCCAGGGGACAAGGCTGGAGTTCATGATCGACTTCGCCTTCAAGTCCCGGGTTCTGGACATGATGCTTCATGCCAACTTCGACCGGGCGGTCGAGAGGCTGATCCAGTGCTTCGAGGCCCGAGCCAAGACCCTTTACGGCAAGGGCTAGACGATGACGGGAGCGCCTTTCGACTTTGATGCAACGGTCGTGGGCGCGGGGGCCGTGGGCCTGGCTTGCGGACGGGCCCTGGCCCGGCGCGGGCTGACCGTTCTGGTGCTGGAGAAGGAAGCGGCCATCGGGCAGGGGGTGTCCTCACGCAATTCCGAGGTCATCCACGCCGGGCTCTACTATCCCACCGGTTCTCTGAAGGCCCGCTTCTGCGTCCAGGGCCGGCGGCTGCTCTACGACTTCCTGCAAAGCCACAAGGTCGACTACTGGAAGTGCGGCAAGCTGGTCGTGGCCACCGACGAGGCCGAAGTTGAGCGGATCGAGGCCATCTACCAGCAGGGCCTGATCAACGAGGTCGAGGGGCTTGGCCACCTGTCCGGTGCCCAGGCGCGGGCGCTGGAGCCCGAGCTGAACGCCCACGCCGCCATCCTGTCGCCCGAGAGCGGCGTGTTTGACAGCCACGGCTATATGCTGGCCCTGCAGGGCGAGATCGAGGCTGCGGGCGGCAATGTCGTGACCTCGGCACCGTTCGAGAGCGCAACGCCCCTGTCGGGCGGAGGCTTTGACGTCCGCGTCGGCGGGGAGGGGGCCATGCGCCTGACCTCGCGCCTGCTGGTCACTGCGCCGGGCCTGGATGCCCAGGCGGTGGCCGCAAGCATCGATGGCTATCCCGCGTCCGACATTCCGGCTCGCCATTTGGGCAAGGGCATCTATTTCCGCCTGGCCGGCAAGGCCCCGTTCGACCGCCTTGTCTATCCGCCGCCGATCCCCGGGGCCCTGGGCACCCATTATCGCAAGGACCTGGGCGGACAGGCCGTCTTTGGACCCGACCTGACCTATGTTGAGGCCGAGGACTATTCGGTCGATCCGGCCCAGGCTGCGGCCTTTGCCGACTATATCCGCCGCTTCTGGCCCAATGTGCGCGCCGAGGCCCTGGTGCCCGACTATGCGGGCCTGCGGCCCAAGCTGCACGGCCCGGGCGAGGCGCAGCCGGACTTCCAGCTGCATGACCGCGCCCGGCATGGCCTGGATGGCCTGATGCTCCTGTTCGGCATCGAAAGCCCGGGCCTGACGTCGTCTCTGGCGATCGGGGAAGCGGTGGCGCAGACCCTGTGCGGTAGCGAATCATGACCGAGCGCGAAAAGATGCTGGCTGGCCTGGCCTATCACGCCGCTGATGCCGATCTGGTGGCCGGTCGAGCGCAGGCCCTGGCCCTGACCATGCAGATTAACCAGGAAGCGGATACGATGAGGCGTCAGGCCCTGGTCAACCGTCTGGTGGATGCGGTGGATGGCGCGGCCGTCATCATGCCCGGCTTTTATTGCGACTATGGGATCAATATTCACCTGGGACACCGGGCCTTCGTCAATGGCAACTGCGTCTTCCTGGAC
>JAEYQX010000201.1 GCA_023409795.1 Pseudomonadota bacterium | reverse complement strand
GCCTGGACGGGCTGGGACAGGCTGGCGGCCTCGCCCGAGGCGGCGCGCAGGATGTCGGCGTCCGAGGCTCCACACTGGCGGGCCAGCCGCGCCGCGCGCGCCAGGGCCGGGTTATGGGCCGGATCGGTGCAGGCGGTGCGCGGTCCCTCGCAGCGGTCGACGGCCTCGGTCACCGCCTGGAGGGCTTGGGACAGGGCCTGGGCCGCCTGGATCCCCAGCCGTTCGGCCCGCTTCTGGGCGGCCAGGTCAGCCAGGCGTGATTCGATGCCGGGCTCGGCCAGGTTGAGGCGGGCAGGGGCCTCTGTGGCGGGGCTGAGCGGGACGGGCGCGAGCAGGCCCAGCGCCATGGCGGCCTTCAACTCGGCAGCATAGGCCCTGGCCATCGCCGGGCTGTCCAGCAGCCCCATCCTGAGGCCTGCCTCGGCTGTGGCCTGGGCCCACAGGGCCGGGGCTCCGTCCAGAAACTCGGTGCGGGTCACGCGGGTCGGCTTGATCGCGGCGAAGTCCGGGGCCACCCGGTCGGCCCAGTCCAGCCAGGCCTCGACCTGCACGTCGGTCCATGCCGCCGGAGCCAGGGTCTGCACGACCGAGGCCGGGCGCTCGATCGCGCGGATTTCGAGGCCGTTCAGGGCCGCCTGGGCCTGACTCAGCCCGGCAAAACGGGGGGTAGGGCGCATCCGGGGACCTCCACGCGCGCGTCATCTTTTGCAGCTTACGAACAGGGATCGCCGATTTTCAATAAATCTTGTTGGCACCGGGCGGGTTACCCCCAAGATCTTGATTCCATCAGGGCGCGCTCAACGCTGGACGAAGGCGGCGCAGGTTTCTATGATTGCGCCGGATCGCCGGACATCCCCCGGGCGACAGGATTCAAGTGAGTTCGCACGTGCTGAGCAAGATTTTCACCTGGTGGAATGGGGCCACGATTGGCACCCTGTTCACCATTGGCAAACGCGGCCAACTGGTCGGCACGGACGAGTTCGGCAACCGCTACTACCAGTCGCGCGACAACGTCAGCTATGACGGCCGCAAGCGTCGCTGGGTCGTCTATGACGGCTATGCCGAGGCAACCAAGGTGCCGCCCGAATGGCAGGGCTGGCTGCGCTACACCTATGACGAATCCCCGGCTGACGTGCCGCTGCCGCGCCGCGCCTGGGAAAAGGACCACCTGCCGAACCTGAGTGGCACGCCGATGGCGTGGCGTCCGCAGGGCTCGCTGCTGAACGAGGGCAAACGCCCCGCCGCGACCGGCGACTACCAGGCCTGGAGCCCGGAATGACACCGCGCCGCCTCCTGCTGATCGGCGTTGCCGTGGCGGGACTGGCGGCCGCAGGGGCTGGCGTTGCCAGTGCCGTGATGGATCTGCCGCAGGATGCGGTGCCGGTTCAGGACCCGGTCGGCGACGCGCTGCGCGAGCGTGCGGCCCCGCCTGCCCAGCCACAGGACCCGGACCCTGCGCCCTCGGCCCCGCCCCAGGCACCGCCGCCGGCCGAGGTGCTGGTTGCGCCCGGCGCGCCCATGGTCGTCTCGACCCCCGAAATCGAAATCGCCGCGGTGCAGGAAGACGTCCCTGACGAGGTCGAGGAAGAGGTGGCCGAGGCCGAGGAAAAGCCGGCCACGCCGCCTGGCGTGCGCCAGCGTCGCCGCGTTGCCGTGGTCCAGGCCATCAACAAGGTGACCGCCGAGGCCATGAAGTTCGAGGTGCCGGTGGGCGGGCGCCCGATCCGGTTCAACAAGACCCTGATCCTGACGGCGCGCGCCTGCGAGGTTTCGGCCTCGGACGAGCCGACCGAAGATTCTATCGCCTATCTGGAAGTCGGCATTCGGCCCCGCGGCATGCTGGGCGCGACCGAGGTTCGCCAGATCTTCAAGGGTTGGATGTTTGCCTCCTCGCCCGGTGTCAACACCTTGCAGCACCCGGTCTATGATGCCTGGGTGATCGGCTGCAAGAGCTGAAGCAGGCGGAGGTTGGCGTGATCCAGCGACAACCCCAGAAGAGCGAAACACCACGACGTCCCCGCGCTGCGGCTCGCGCTTCATCAGGCGCTGGGTGCCCTGCGGCTGTCCACCGGGCAGGGACGCCAGGCTCCAGCCATAGGGATATTTCGCCACCAGGATGTAGTCGCCCGTCAGCAGTCCAGGCGACATTGAGGACGAAGGAATGGTGTAGGGCTGGGCGACGACAACCCGGAACAGGATCGCGAGCAACAGGGTCACGGCGATGCTGGAGAGGGTGCCGAGGATCTCGCCTCGCGGGGTGGGTCGGGAGCTGGTCATGCCCTGACCTGACGGCCAGGCAAGGTCCGCGATCCAGTTCAAACCTGTCCGGACAGACGGTTTTCGTGTCCGGACACGACCGGCTTTGTGGCCCACTCGACCGCCTCATCGCCTGACAGGTCGTCGCGCAGGGCCGACAGGCGGGGCACCTGCTTCAGGGCTGGCCGCAACAGGTCCAGATAGGCCGCCTGCGGTGTCTCGCGGGCCCCGAACTGGCTGAGGTGGTCGGTCAGGAACTGGGTATCCAGCAGGCTCCAGCCGCCGCGCCTCAGCCGTGCGACCAGATGGACCAGGGCGACCTTGGACGCATCGCGGGCGCGGCTGAACATGCTCTCGCCAAAGAAGGCTCCGCCCAGGGTAACGCCATAGAGGCCGCCGACCAGCTGGCCGTCCTGCCAGCACTCGACGCTGTGCGCATGGTGGCGGGCGAACAGCTGCAGGTAGAGCTCGTGGATCGGGGCGTTGATCCAGGTGTCCTCGCGCCCGGGCATGGAGGTGGCGCAGGCCTCCAGGACCTGGGCAAAGGCCGTGTTGATCCGTACCTCGAAGGTCTCGCGGCGAACCGTGCGCCTCAGCCGGGTCGGGACATGGAATTGATCCAGCGGGATGAGCCCGCGCTGTTCGGGCCGGATGAGAAAGACGCGCGGATCATCGCGCGTCTCTGCCATCGGAAAGACCCCGTTGGCGTAGCAGGCCAGCAGGTCCCGGTAGCCAAAGTCGGCATAGGGACCGCTGGCGCTGAACCCGGGGTCTTCAGACACTAAGGCCTCAGGCCTTGGCCTTCTGGGCCGCAGCCCATTTTTCCAGCCAGTGGATGTCGTAATCGCCCGACAGGATGTCCGGCTCTGCGAGCAGCTTCTGGAACAGGGGGATGGTAGTGTCGACGCCGCCAATGACGGTCTCGCCCAGGGCGCGCTTCAGGCGGGCCAGGGCTTCCTCGCGGTCACGACCGTGGACGATCAGCTTGCCGATCAGGCTGTCGTAGTAGGGCGGGATCGAGTAGCCGGCGAAGATGGCGCTGTCCAGGCGAACGCCCAGGCCGCCGGGGGCGTGGAAGTCGGTGATGGTGCCCGGCGACGGGGTGAAGGTTTCCGAGTTCTCGGCGTTGATCCGCACCTCGATGGCGTGGCCCTTGAACTCGATGTCTTCCTGGGTGAACGACAGCGGCAGGCCCGCAGCGATGCGGATCTGTTCGCGCACCAGGTCGACGCCGGTGATCATCTCGGTGACCGGGTGCTCGACCTGCAGGCGGGTGTTCATCTCGATGAAGTAGAACTCGCCGTCTTCCCACAGGAACTCGATGGTGCCCGCGCCCAGGTAGCCGATGGCGGCAATGGCCTTGTTGACCACTTCACCGATCTTCTCGCGGCCCTCGGCCGACAGGGCCGGGGACGGGGCTTCTTCCAGCACCTTCTGGTGGCGGCGTTGCAGCGAGCAGTCGCGTTCGCCCAGGTGGACGACGTTGCCGTGGCTGTCGGCGATGACCTGGATTTCGATGTGGCGCGGCTTCTGGAGATAGCGCTCCATGTAGACGGCACCATTGCCAAAGGCGGCCAGCGCCTCGGACTGGGCGGTCTGGACGGCCTCGACCAGGTCATCGGCGGTCATGGCGACCTTCATGCCGCGACCGCCACCGCCAGCGGCGGCCTTGACGATCAGCGGGAAGCCGATGGTCTTGGAAGCCTCGATGGCGGCCTCGACGGTCTCGACCTCGCCGTCAGAGCCGGGAACGACCGGGATGCCGGCGTCCTTGACGGTCTGCTTGGCGGTGATCTTGTCACCCATGACCCGGATGTGGTCGGGCTTGGGGCCGATGAAGGTCAGGCCGTGGGCCTCGATGATCTCGGCAAAGCGGGCGTTTTCCGACAGGAAGCCATAGCCCGGGTGGATCGCCTGCGCGCCGGTGATTTCGGCGGCGGCAATGATCTGGGGGATGTTCAGGTAGGACTTGGCGGCCGGAGCCGGGCCAATGCAGACGCTCTCGTCAGCCAGGCGCACCCACATGGCACCACGGTCGGCTTCGGAGTGAACGGCGACCGTCGAGATGCCCATTTCCTTGCAGGCGCGATGCACCCGAAGGGCGATTTCGCCACGGTTGGCGATGAGGACCTTGGTGAACATGGTCAGGCTCAGGCTTCCAGGACGACCAGGGCTTCACCGAACTCGACCGGCTGGGCATCGCCGACCAGGATCTCGGCCACGACGCCGTCGCGCGGGGCGGTGATCGGGTTCATGGTCTTCATGGCCTCGACGATCAGCAGGGTCTGGCCCTTCTTGACCTTGGCACCGGCGGTGACAAAGGGATCAGCGCCCGGAGCCGGTTGCAGGTAGGCGGTGCCCACCATCGGC
>JAEYQX010000030.1 GCA_023409795.1 Pseudomonadota bacterium | reverse complement strand
GGCGCGGGCCGGGCGGGATCTGGATGTGGGCGAAGGTCTGGGCACCGCGTTGGGCCTCCTGTTCCTCCACCATGCGCTCATAGGCGGCCAGACGGGCCTTCGACTTGGCCTGACGGGCCTTGGCACCCGAGCGGACCCATTCCAGTTCGCGGGTAAGGGCGCGCTGGCGGGCTTCGGATTCAGACTGTTCCTGAACGACGCGCTTCTGCTTGGCTTCCAGCCACGAGGAGTAGTTGCCCTCGTGCGGGTGGCCCTTGCCGCGGTCCAGTTCCAGCGTCCACTTGGTGACCTGGTCGAGGAAGTAACGGTCGTGGGTCACGAGGATGACGCAGCCCGGGAAGTTTTCCAGGTGGTGCTGCAGCCAGGCGACGGATTCGGCGTCCAGGTGGTTGGTCGGTTCGTCCATCAGCAGCATGTCGGGCTTCGACAGCAGCAGGCGGGCAAGGGCGACGCGGCGCTTTTCACCACCCGACAGGTTGGTCACGGCCCAGTCGTCCGGCGGGCAGCGCAGGGCGCCCATGGCCATTTCGATACGGCTGTCGATGTCCCAGACGTCGGCGGCGTCGATCTTCTCCTGGAGAGCGGTCATCTCTTCCATGAGCTCGTCCGAGTAGTTCTCGGCCATTTCGGCGGCGATGGCGTTGAAGCGGTTGACCCACTGCTTCTCTTCGCACCAGGCCTCGACGTTCTCGCGGACGTTCAGGCTGTCGTCGAGCTTGGGCTCCTGTTCCAGATAGCCGCGCTTGATGCCGTCGGCAGCGCGGGCCTCGCCCTGGAACTCGTTGTCCAGACCAGCCATGATCTTCAGCAGGGTGGACTTACCCGAGCCGTTCACGCCGACGACGCCGATCTTGGCGTCGTTGTAGAAGCTGAGCCAGATGTTCTCGAAGACCTTCTTGCCGCCGGGATAGGACTTGGTCAGTCCCTGCATCTGGAAAATATATTGCTGCGCCATTCGGTGCGTCGCGCCCTTGATTCAGAGGAATTGGGAGAGTTGCAGGGGGATGTAGCGATTGGGGGGCAAAAGGGCAAATGTGGCAGACAGACCTTTGGTCGCTATTTCGCCGGAAGAACGGCCTCCAAGGCCCGCATAAAGCCGATGGGTGCGACCGTCAGATGGTCCTCGCCGTCCACAACTATGGAGCGCAGCGTCAGGCCCGGATAGCTACGCGACCGCAGCCGCTGTTCGAACAGGCGGTTGTCGGCGACCATGTCATAGCGGTTGCTGTTGGTCGGGGCGGGGTGTTCGCCTCCGCCCACATACATAAAGACGCTCGCCTTCAGGTCCGTGTGGTCTGCGGCATAGCGGGCCTCGACATCGAACATGCGTTTGTTGTCGAACCACAACGACGGGCTGCCCAGCACATAGGCTGAAAACAGCTCCGGTTCGCTGAACATGATCTGTGCGCCCAGCAGGCCGCCAAAGGAATGGCCCAGCATGATGCGCTGCTGCGGATCAGCGCGGAAGCGCTGCTCGATAAAGGGCAGGACTTCGGACTTCAAATACGTTTGATAGGGAGGGCCGCCCCCTTCGGCACCTGCAGGACGTCCCTCTCTGGCGGACGGTGTGTAATCGCGTGTACGGCTGACGGGACCGCTGTCGCCCTCGGCATAGGACAGTCCCACAAGGATGTGTTCCTGAATGACGGGTCCTTCCAAATTCATCCGCCGCGCAAACTGGCGGATCAGCGGGAAGGCATAGTGGGCGTCGGTGACATAGAGCACCGGA
Organism: Pseudomonadota bacterium; assembly: GCA_023409795.1. Taxonomy (GTDB): domain Bacteria; phylum Pseudomonadota; class Alphaproteobacteria; order Caulobacterales; family Caulobacteraceae; genus Brevundimonas. Next base: position 9,163 of record JAEYQX010000030.1, on the reverse strand, counting down.
TAGGCGCGCTGCGGTTGCTCTTCATACGAAGGGGGCAGGGCGACATAGACCTGATAGTTGCGCCCCGACACGGGGTCAGGCACGTTCCAGACTTGGGTGCCTGCCACCAGATAGGGTTCGCCTTGACCGGCCTGCTCGGTGACGGACGCAACGGCCTGAACCGGATTGGCCTTCGCCCCTCGGTCACACGCCGCCAAGGCCAAGCCAGCCATCAAAACACACAACGCCGATTGAAGCTTGATCAAGATCCCCGTTCTCCACCATTGAATCATGATCAAGCGTAACGGTGATACTGTTCTGAATATGGCGGCCTCAGTCTCGGTCAGCTATAGTTGAAGCTGATCGAGACGCGTTGTTCGCTCGCGCGGTTGGCGGGGACTTCGTGGCGCAACCAGCTTTCCCACATCAGGATCGTGCCGGCTTGCGGGCGCAGATAGACGAATGGCTTTTCAGCCTCGGTCGCAGCCTCGGTCACGCCGGGGCGGTTCATCATCATGACAAGGCGCGGGTCTTCCATCTTCAGCGACGACGCGCCGTCCGGGATGTGAATGTAGATGGTGCCGGAGATGATCGAGTGCGGGTGGATATGGCTCGTGTGGCCGCCGCCGGGCATCAGGATGTTGACCCACAGGTTGTCCAGCTTGGGCTTGCGCGCCAGATCGAAGTTCAGCGCCTTGGCGTAGGCCGCCGCGTGTTTGTCGAGGATGCGCTTCAGCTCGGCGAATTCGGGGAAACGCTGGGGCAGGTCATTGATCGAGCCATAGGAGGTATAGCCCGGATAGTGGTTGTCCTCGCACCATTTGATGCCCGCCTCGTCTTCTTCGCCCATCACAAGGCACAGATCGAGCAGTTCCTCATGAAGCTCGGGCCAGCCATTGTCGGCGGCAACAGAGGCTTCATAGATCTGGGTCGGGAAGAGGGTGCGTAGGGCCATGGCCGCGTCATACGCCGCTCCCTTTCATTCGTCATCCTCGGCCCGTTGCGTTCGCCAGAGGATGAAGACCCTCTGGCGAAAGCGGCGAGATCAGAAGGGCAGGGCCGCTTCGCCGCGCAGGATGGCTTCGGCCTCGGGTGTGTGCTTGGGGCCGGTGCGGGGGTGGAGGACCAGGGGCGGTAGAAGGCGCAGGGGAGCCTTGCCGGTCTTGATGGCCTGGACCAGGACGCGCTTGGCCGGTTCGTCGGCAAAGGAATGGACGGGCCGTATCGAGAAGGAGCCGGCCTTGGGAGCCAGCAGGGACAGGATGTCGTCCAGCCGGTCGGCCCGGTGGATGATGACGATGCGGCCGCCCTCCCTGACCGATTTCAGCAGGAAGTGGGCCCAGGTCTTCAGGCCGTGGTCGGCGATCCAGGCCCCGCGCTTCTCGTCGGCGGGCGCGCGCATGGCATTGGGATCGTCGAAATAGGGCGGATTGGTGATGGCCCAGTCGAACAGGGGCAGGTCAAGGGCGCGGAACCCGGCGGCCACATCGCCGTGAAGGACGCGGGCCCGCCCGGCCATGCCATTGTCCTCGATATTGTGGCGGGCCAGTTCGTGGGCAAAGGGATCGCGCTCCAGCCCGGTCACGTCCAGGTCCGGGTTCCGCGCCGCCAGTTGCAGCAGGACACCGCCCACGCCGCAGCCCGCCTCGATCAGCCGGTCACCGGCCTTTGGCGCGACACTGGCGGCCAGCAGCGCAGCATCCATTCCGGCCCGATAGCCCCGCGCAGGCTGGCGAACGCGCACCCGCCCGCCCAGCAGGGTGGTTTCCATTGCCCCAGGGGCAGGTTTGGGGGCGGACTCGGCTTGACCCATCATGATGCCGACACCATTGTGCGCGCCATCGTCTTCGGGCAAGCGAAGTCGTGTGATTTCCGGGCGAATCCTCCCCTTTCGCCCCTGAGTTGAAGAGAGAATTCCGTGGACGCTGCCGTGATAGCCGCTCCCCGCCCCAAGGGCGAAGTGGATGCCCTGGTCCGACTGGCCAAGGACGACATGGCGGCGGTGGACGCCCTGATCATCGAGCGGATGCAGTCGGATGTGCCGGTCATCCCGGCCCTGGCCGAGCATCTGGTCTCGGCCGGTGGCAAGCGGCTGCGCCCGCTGCTGACGGTGGCGTCGGCCCGGGCCTGTGGCGGCCAGGGCGACATCCTGGCGGCCCGCAAGCTGGCGGCCTCGGTCGAGTTCATCCATACCGCAACCCTGCTGCATGACGACATCGTCGACGGGTCCGAGATGCGGCGCGGCAAGGTGGCGGCCCACCTGATCTGGGGCGCGGCCTCCTCGGTCCTGGTCGGCGACTTCCTGTTCGCGCGTGCCTTCGAGCTGATGGTCGAGACCGATTCCATCCGGGCCCTGGGCGTCCTGGCCACGGCCTCGTCGGTGATCGCCGAGGGCGAGGTGTTGCAGCTGACCCGCTCGCACGACGTGAACCTGGACGAAGCCACCTATCTGCAGATCATCCGCGCCAAGACCGCCGAGCTGTTCGCAGCGGCCTCGGAAACGGGGGCCCTGGGCGTGGGCGTGTCGGCGGACCGCGTGGCAGCCATGCGCGACTATGGCATGGCCCTTGGGATTGCCTTCCAGCTGGCCGACGATGCCCTGGACTATGGCGCGACCAGCGAGGCCCTGGGCAAGAATGCCGGCGACGACTTTGCCGAGGGCAAGGTGACCCTGCCGCTGCTGCTGGCCATCGAGCGCACCGGCGATATCGAGGCGGCCTTCTGGGAGCGCACCATCCATCGCGGCGACCGCCAGGACGGCGATTTTGCCCACGCCCTGGAACTGATGCGCGGCTGCGGGGCGATCACCGCCACCCTGGACCGGGCCTATGAATACGCCGACCAGGCCAAGGCCGCCCTGTCGATCCTGCCCGACACGCCCTGGCGCAAGGCCCTGGAAGACGTTGCCGACTACGCGGTCAGCCGCGGGGCGTAGGGCTCAAGCGGGAGGCGGAGCGGCAGGCAGCCGTGTGAAACCGGCCCCTCCACCGCTTCGCGGTCCCCCTCCCCACCAAGTGGGGAGGGGAGGTGTGGGCCTATTTCAGCGAGGCGCAGAACTTCTGGATGCGGGTGCAGGCTTCGGTCAGCACGGCGTCAGAGGTGGCGTAGGAGATGCGGAAGTAGGGGGACAGGCCAAAGGCCGCGCCCTGGACGACCGCCACGCCTTCGGCGTTCAGCAGCTCGGTGGTGAAGGTCTCGTCGCTGTCGATGACGACGCCCGACGGCGTGGTCTTGCCGATCAGGCCCGCGCAGGACGGATAGACATAGAAGGCTCCTTCCGGCGTGGCGCAGGTGATGCCCTCGGCGTCATTCAGCATGGAGACGACCAGGTCGCGACGTGCCTTGAAGGCCTCGGCGCGCGGGGCCAGGAAATCCTGGGTGCCGTTCAGGGCCTCAACCGCCGCCCACTGCGAGACGGTGGCGGGGTTGGACGTGGTCTGGCTGGCCACCTTGCGCTTCAGGTCGATCAGGGGCTTGGGGCCACCGGCATAGCCGATGCGCCAGCCGGTCATGGCATAGGCCTTGGACACGCCATTGACGGTCAGGGTGCGGTCATAGAGGTCCGGGGCGACCTGGGCGATGGTGGTGTATTCGAACCCGTCATAGACAAGGTGCTCATACATGTCGTCGGTCAGCACCCAGACGTGCGGATGCTGGCGCAGCACGACGGCGAGGGCTTCCAGCTCGGCGCGGGTATAGGCGGCGCCGGTCGGGTTGGACGGGCTGTTCAGGATCAGCCAGCGGGTCCGGGGCGTGATCGCTTTTTCCAGCACCTCGGGGCGCAGCTTGAAGCCGTCCGCCTCTTCGCCGACGACCGTGACAGGCTCGCCACCGGCCAGCAGCACCATGTCGGGATAGGACACCCAGTAGGGGGCCGGCACGATGACCTCATCACCCGGGTTCAGGGTGGCGACCAGGGCGTTGAAGATGACGGGCTTGCCGCCGGGGGCGACGTGGATCTGGCTGGTTTCGTACTTCAGGCCGTTCTCACGAGCGAACTTGGCGGCGATGGCGGCCTTCAGCTCGGGCATCCCGTCTGCGTCGGTGTACTTGGTCTCGCCGCGCGAGATGGCGTCGATGGCGGCCTGCTTGATGTTGTCCGGGGTGTCGAAATCGGGCTCGCCCGCGCCCAGGCCAATGACGTCACGGCCCTCGCGCTTGAGCTCACGTGCGCGCGCAGTAACGGCGATGGTGGCCGAGGGCTTGACGCGGGCGAGGGCGGACGACTGCAGGCTGGACATGACTATCCCATGGTTTTGGACAATTTGTGCCGGGGAGGGCAGGGCTGTTTACGTAACGTAGGCCATATGTGCAAATGATCCTGCAGCGCGGAGATAAAATATGCTTACAGCGCCGCGGAAGGGCCAGGATGATCGGGCTGCGCAAGGCTGGACTGTGGAGCCGATCTCGGCCACGGACGGAGCCATGAAGTCTGCTCTTCGTCGTTCCCTGGATTTCCTGCTGCACATGGAGGCGCAGCGGTGGCGGACGCTGCTGGCGGTCGCCCTGCTGTTCGGTGCGGTGATCGCCCTGTTTGCCTTTGGCAAGTCCCAGCTGGCCCTGGGGGCAGAGGACCGGCTGCAGGACTGGCTGGCGGGCTATCGCGCCGGGCCGTGGGGCCTGGCGGCGGCGATCGGGGTCTTTGCCGTCTCGGCCTTTGTCGGGGTGCCCCAGTTCATCCTGATTGCCGCCTGTGTGGTGGCCTTTGGGCCCTGGCACGGCTTTGCCTACAGCTGGGTGGCGACGGTGGCCTCGGCGGCGGTCACCTATTGGCTGGGACGCGGGCCGACCGCGCGGGCGCTGGAAAAGGTGGCGGGCGGGGCCAGTCGCCGGCTCCAGGCCTTTGTCGGGCGAAATGCCTTCACGGCCAGTTTTATCATCAGAAATGTTCCGTCTGCCCCCTTTATTGTCGTGAATATGGCATTCGGCGCGGTCAGGGCCTCATTTCCGGCCTATCTGGCCGGCTGTGCCCTGGGCGTCTTGCCAAAGACGGCCCTGGTCGCCTTCTTCGGAGGATCGTTCATGGCGGCCGTTTCAGGCGATGGAATCTGGACATCCCTGATCCTGGCGGCGGTCGCGGTCGCCTGGCTGGGGGTCATGATGCTGGTGCGCGAGGTCATTCGGCGTCGCGGAGCCGGTAGCGGGCTGAAGGGACCGGGCGACGCCTGAATTCGGGCGAATTCGCGGCCATTTGCGGCTCGCCCCGCTGCGATTTCCAGCCTTGCCGTGACAAGGCTGTGATCAGTGTGTGATAGGCGCTTGCAATCCCCGTCTCATGCGGGCAAACGGGCCTGTAGTCGGCTAGGCGCGGACATAAGGTTGGCGTCGTGCAATCGGTGCGCGATGCAGGGGTGTCGCCGACGCAGACGATTAGATTTGACGCCCTAGCAGGCAAGAACAAGCGGTACCCGACGCCTATGCTTTCCCCCCTCTTCGGCATGATTTCCAACGACATCGCGATGGATTTGGGAACGGCCAACACCCTGATCTACATGCGCGGCAAGGGCATCGTCCTGAACGAGCCGTCGGTGGTTGCCCTTCGCAATGTTGGCGGTCGCAAGATCGTCCACGCCGTTGGCCTGGAAGCCAAGCAGATGCTGGGCCGTACCCCGGGTCACATGGAAGCCATCCGTCCGATGCGCGACGGCGTGATCGCCGACTTCGAAGTCGCCGAGGAAATGATCAAGCACTTCATCCGCAAGGTTCACAACCGCAAGGGCTTCGTGAACCCCAAGATGATCGTGTGCGTGCCGTCGGGTGCAACCGCGGTTGAGCGTCGCGCCATCAATGATTCGTGCCTGAACGCCTCGGCCCGTCGCGTCGGCCTGATCGACGAGCCGATGGCTGCTGCCATCGGTGCCGGCCTGCCGATCCACGAGCCGACCGGCTCGATGGTGGTCGATATCGGCGGTGGTACGACCGAGGTGGCCGTGCTGTCGCTGTCGGGTATCGTCTATTCGCGCTCGGTCCGCGTCGGTGGCGACATGATGGACGATGCGCTGATCGCCTACATGCGCCGCAACCACAACCTGCTGATCGGTGAAACGACCGCAGAGCGTATCAAGAAGGACATCGGCACCGCCCGTACCCCGGCCGACGGCGAAGGCCTGTCGATCGAGGTCAAGGGCCGCGACCTGATGCAGGGCGTGCCGCGCGAAGTGAGGATGAGCGAGCGTCAGGCTGCCGAAGCCCTGGCCGAGCCGGTCTCGCAGATCGTCGAGGCCGTTAAGGTCGCTCTGGAGGCTACCCCGCCGGAACTGGCCGCCGACATCGCCGACAAGGGCATCATGCTGACCGGCGGCGGCGCGCTGCTGCGCGGCCTGGACGCCGAGATCCGCGACCACACCGGTCTGCCGGTGCAGGTGGCCGACGATCCGCTGTCCTGCGTTGCCATCGGCTGCGGCAAGGTGCTGGAGCACCCGTCGTGGATGAAGGGCATCCTGGAATCCTCGCTCTGATCTGAGCCGAAGTCACAACCTGGAGAGACCGGTTCGCCAAGAAACGGTCTTTCAGGTTAGGCTTCAAAGCCTTTGGTGGTTCGCCATCATTCCATATCTCTAGCTGGAAGGTTGGCCGTGGCGTTTCGCGACGGACCATTCGAAAATCTAAAGGTGCCGCTGGCCTGGACGGCCGCGGTGGTGGTCGTTGTCGGCCTGATTGTCTCGATCATCCTGCTGTTCGGGGATACGCGGTCGCGCCACGGCACAGACGGGCTTGCCCCGGTTAGGGCCGGGTTCGAGGCGGGCGTGACCCCGGTCGGCACGGTCCTGGCGGCCCCGGTCCGCTGGACGGGCAATGTCGTCGACTATGTGCGCGGCTACTTCTTTGCCATTTCAGAGAACCGTCGCCTCAAGGCCGAGTTGCAGGAAATGCAGGGCTGGCGCGACGATGCCCTGGCGCTCAAGAACATCAATGCCCGCTACGAGGAAATGCTGGGCATCCGCACTGATCCGCCGATCGACATGGTCACCGGCGTGGCCATCACCGATGCCCGGGGACCCTTCGCCCGCGCCCGCCTGCTGAACATCGGCAATGGCAAGGGCGTGCGGATTGGCAACCCGGTTCTCAGCGAGCATGGCCTGGTGGGCCGCATCGTCGGCACCTCGCCGGTTCACAGCCGGATGCTGCTGCTGACGGACGTGTCGTCGCGCATCCCGGTCCTGGTCGAGCGGACCGACGCCCGGGCCATCCTGACCGGGGATGGCAGTGGCAATCCGCGCCTGGACTATGTGCGCGGCCCTGACGCCGTGCGCGATGGCGACCGCATCCTGAGCTCGGGCGATGGCGGCGGCTTCCCCCGTGGCCTGCCCGTCGGTGTCGCGGCCAAGGGGCTGGATGGCACCTGGCGGGTCAAGCTGTTCAGCGACCGCGCCGCCATCGACTATGTCCGCATCCTGCTGTTCCAGAGCTTTGCGCAGCTGGCGGACCAGGACGCCCTGAATGCACCGCCCCTGGCCGGTGTGACGACCGCCCCGGCCCCCGATCCGGCCCAGGCCGCTGCCATCCAGGACGTCGCCACCCGCCGTGCCGCCGCCGCCGAGGCCTCGGCCGAGCGTGTCCGCGCCGCCGACGCAGCCGCCGCTGCTGCTGCGGCCGCGCCGCCCACAGCGTCGCCAGTTCCTGCCGCATCTCCTGCGGGAGGTCCGGAGTGAGACGGGCGATCACGGTGCGTGTGGTCGGTCCGATGCAGTGGATTGGCTATCCGGCCCTGGTTGCCATGGCTGTGACCATCCTGCTGGCCATCCCGCTGCGCCTGTTCGGGTTCAGCCTGCCCGAGCCGGTCCTGCCGCTGGTCCTGGCCTTTGCCTGGCCGCTGATCCGGCCCTCGCTGCTGGGCCCCCTGGTCCTGTTCGGCCTGGGGCTGTTCCTCGACTTCTTCTGGGGCGGAGCCGCAGGCCTGTGGCCGCTGGCCCTGCTGGCGGTCTATGGCACCGTCCTGGTCGCCTCGCGCTTTATGGCGGGGCAGGCGACCATGGTGCTGTTCATCCTCTATGTGTCCTCGACCTGCCTGGCCTTCTTTTTGGCCCATATGGTGATGACGGTGAAAACCGGTAACGCCGCAAGTCTGGTGGCGGTGGCGGGGCAGATGATTCCGACCCTGCTGCTCTTTCCCCTGGCAGACTGGCTGATCCAGACCTTTGACGATGCTGACGTGCGGTTCCGATGAGCAGCGAACCCCATATCTTCTTTTCCGACGTCAATGAGCGGCAGGGGTCCTTCCTGCGGCGCACCCTGCTGCTGGGCGGGGCGACGCTGTTCGGGGTCACGGCCCTGACCGGGCGACTGGCCCAGCTGCAGCTGTTCAAGTCCGAAGAATACGCGACCCTGGCGACCAACAACCAGTTCAACTTCCGGCTGGTGCCGCCGCCGCGTGGCCTGATCAAGGACCGCAACGGGGTGATCCTGGCCGGCAACCGGCCCAGCTTCCGCGTTCTGGTCATCCGCGACGAGACCAAGGACCTGGACCAGACCCTGGACCTGCTGGGACGCCTGCTGCCCGATACGGTGGAGCGACGCCGCACCATCATCCGCGAGGTCAATGCCGCGCCGCGCTTCTCGCCGGTGCCGGTCAAAAGCGACCTGAGCTGGGAAGAGTTCTCGCGGGTCAACCTGCACGCCAGCGAGTTGCCCGGCGTCATGGCCGACATGAACGAGGCCCGCTACTACCCCTATGGCGGGACCTATGCCCATGTGGTCGGCTATGTGGCCAAGGTCTCGGACAATGACGTCAAGGCCATCCGCGACAAGGGCGAAAGCCCGCCGGCCATCCTGTTCAACCCCGGCTTCCGCATCGGGCGCCAGGGGTTGGAGCGGTCGCTCGACGAGGACCTGCGGGGCGAGGCCGGCGGCAAGCGGGTCGAGGTGAATGCGCGCGGCCGTGTCGTGGCCGAGGACATTCCCGGCTCCAAGCCCGCCATCCAGGGCAAGGAAGTCATCCTGACGCTGGACCATGACGTCCAGCAGCGGGCGCTTGAGGTGTTCGGCGAGGAATCGGGCAGCATTGTCGTGATGGACGTCCGCAACGGCGACATCCTGGCCATGGTGTCCTCGCCCTCGTTCGATCCCAACCTGTTTGTCTCGGGGGTGCCGGGGCCCATCTATCGCGCCTGGATGGACTATGAACGCCGTCCCCTGACCGACAAGGCGGTCGGCGGAGTGTTCGCGCCCGGCTCGACCTTCAAGC
>JAEYQX010000026.1 GCA_023409795.1 Pseudomonadota bacterium | reverse complement strand
TGGCCGGCACCGCCGACCGGCTGGACTTCGCCAGCCTGGATGCCGACCTGGTCGAGGGCCCGGCCACGGCCGAGCGCCAGCCGCCCTTTGCCATCAGCCCGGGCGGCGATGCAGCCGCACTGGCTGGCGTGGCCTGTGGCGAGGATGAGGCCGAGCCGGATGCCACCTCGGTCGCCGCGGCCGTGCGCCTGGCCCGCCAGCGGCTGAAGGACTAGCCGCCGATCACGGGCGAGCCGGGCTCGCGGTCCAGGTCCACCCGGTCGCGCGGCAGGGCCTCGGGGCATTCGTCACGCATGAAGGCCAGCATCTTCTCGCGCACCTCGCAGCGCAGATCAAAGGCCACGCCGGCATTGCGGGCACTGGTCAGGCAGCGGACCTGGGCCACGCGCTCGGTGATGTCCGTCACCTGCAGGCTGACCACGTCGCCGTCCCACAGGGGCGATGCCTGGGCAATCTCCTCGAGCCGGGTCCTGAGCCGCTCGATCGGGGCCTCATAGTCCACATACAGGAAGGCCACGCCGATCAGGCGGGCATTGTCCCGCGTCCAGTTCTGGAAGGGCTTCTGGATGAAATAGGTCAGGGGCAGGATCATCCGTCGCCAGTCCCACATCTTGACCCCCACATCGGTCGAGGTGATCTCCTCGACCCGGCCCCACTCGCCCTCGACGATGACGGCGTCATCGATGCGGATGGGCTGGGAGGTGGCGATCTGGATGCCAGCGATCAGGTTGGTCAGGAAGGGCTGCAGGGCCAAACCGGCGACAATGCCGACCACGCCCGCCGATGCCAGCAGCGACATCCCCCACTGGCGCACGCCCGGAATGGTCAGCAGCGCCAGGCCCAGGGTCACCAGGCCGATCAGGAGCGCCGCCACCCTTTGCAGGATGCGGGTCTGGGTGACGTGCTTGCGGGCATGGAGGTTGTCCTCCGTGTCCATGTTGAAGCGGCGCAGGTGGACCAGGGCCCCCATGTCCACCGCCCCGGCAATGATCCAGCCGCACACCAGGATAAAGGCGAACAGCAGGGCCTGGCGGATCATCAGCGAGGGTTCGGGTGCCAGGGGCGAGACCGTGACGCCAAGGGCCAGGGCAATGATCATCACCGCCAGCCGCACCTTGAGCCGCGCCCGCGTCAGCATCCCTTTCCAGAAGATGTCGCGCTTGCGCACCAGCAGCTTCAGGATGGCAAAGACCACCTGGTTGGCCGCCCAGCCGATGACGACGAACACCACCGCAATAATGGTGATGACCGCCCATTTCGGCAGCCAGTTGAACTCTCGCCAAAGGGCGAAAACCGTATTGGTCAGGTCGATGACGAACTGGGGCATGGCGGCAGGTTAGCGGGGTTCGCCGGCCAAATCAGCCCACTGAATCGCCACCGCGTGGCGCGCGGCCTATCGCGCCGTTGCCTCGACCAGGTTGGCCAGCCGCGAGGTGGCATCGGGGATGGCGACCGAGCGTGCCGCTGCCGACATGGCCGCTAGGCGGGCCGGGTCGGACAGCAGGCGCTCCAGCACCGCTGCCAGGCTGTCCACCGTCACGGCATCCTCGGGCAGCATCTCGGCGGCACCGGCATCCACCAGGGCTCGGGCATTGAGGGTCTGGTGATCATCCGTGGCGATCTTGAGCGGGATCAGCACCGACGGCAGGGCCGCCACGGCCAGCTCCGAGCAGGTCGAGGCCCCGGCCCGGCCGATGACCAGGTGGGCCCTGGACAGGCGCTCGGCCATGTCGCGGAAGAAGGGGGCGACCTCGGCGTCGATCCCGGCCTCCAGGTAGATCTGCCGCGCCGATTCCAGGTTCTCGGGCCGCGACTGCTGCTGCACCTTCAGGCGGCGGCGAAGCGCCTCGGGCAAGGCCGCAAGGGCCCGCGGCGTGGTCTCGGACAGGAGGCGCGCGCCCTGGCTGCCGCCCGTCACCAGGACATGGATCGGCCCGTCGGCAGCCGGGGCTTGCCAGTCGCGCCCGAACAAGGCCTGGATCTCGGCGCGCACCGGATTGCCGATCAGGGTGACGCGGTCCTTCACCTGGGCCTTGGCGCGGCCCAGGGTCGGAAAGGCCGAGCCAATGGCCTGGACGCTGGGGGCCAGGTAGCGGTTGGTGCGACCCAGGACGGCGTTCTGCTCATGGATCACGGTCGGACGCCGCGTCGTGATGGCCGCCAGCAGGGCCGGGGCCGAGGGATAGCCGCCAAAGCCGACCACGACATCGGCTCCCAGCCGGTCCAGCGCCGACTTGGCCTGGCCAACGCCGCGCATGATGGTCATCCCGGCCTTCAGCAGGCCCAGCGGGCCACGTCCCGTAGCGGCATCCAGGGCAATGCGCTCCTCGGCCGGAAAGGCGCTGGCATACTGCTGGCCGCGCGCATCAGTGGCCAGGATCACGCGCCAGCCGCGCGTCGTCAGTTCGCGGGCCAGGGCCTCGGCCGGGAACATATGGCCACCGGTTCCACCGGCAGCGACAACACAGACCTTGGTCATGGCAGGCACTCTTTTCGTCAGGGGAGCAGACGCCGACGCGGCGGCGAGATGTTGGAACCGGGCTCATAGGCCCCCGGGCGGCGCCGGGTCAGGGCCAGGGCAAAGCCCATGGTCAGGCCCATGGCCATCATGGACGAGCCGCCATAGCTGATGAACGGCAGGGTCATGCCCTTGGTCGGGATCAGGTTCAGGTTCACCGCCACATTGATGCAGGCCTGCAGCCCGATCAGCATGAACAGGCCCGCCGCCGCCGTCTGCTCAAAGGAATCGTTCAGCTTCATCGCCCGGCGCATGCCGTGGATGACGATGAAGGCATAAAGCCCGATCATGATCAGGCTCAGGACCAGGCCGAACTCCTCGGCACCGACCGAATAGATGAAGTCGGTGTGCAGGTCCGGCACCCGGCGTTTCATGACCCCTTCGCCGATGCCGCGACCGAACAGGCCGCCCGCGCGAATGGCCTCGGACGCCCGGTCGATCTGGTGGGTGTCGGTCGTCTCGGGCGACATGAAGCGGCTGAGGCGATCGCGCATATGGCCAAAGGTGAAATACAGAGACACCACGCCCCCGGCACCGGCTGCCGCAATCACCGCCACCCACTTCAGCGGCACCCCGGCCATGAAGAAGACGGCCATGAAGGTGGTGGTGATCAAAAGCGTCTGGCCGATATCGGGCTGGATCAGCAGCAGGCCGACCGTCAGGGCCCATATGCCAAAGGCGATGCTGACGCCGGGCACGCCCTGCCCCTTCTGGGCCTCGGCGAACATCCAGGCGGCAAAGACGATCAGACCGGGCTTGGCGAACTCGGACGGCTGCAGGCTGAACGGGCCGAGGTTGATCCAGCGCGCCGCGCCCTTCACCGTGTCCCCGATAAAGGGCAGGGCCGCCATGACCAGGATCGAGCAGAACAGGGCCGCCACCGCGATCCGCCTGACCCCGCGTGGCGACATCAGCGACGCCACCAGCATGGCTCCCATGCCCATGCTGGCCCAGACCAGCATACGCCACGAATAGTGGAAGGGATCGGTGATCGATTCATCGGCGCGGATCGCCGCCGGGCTGGAGGCAAAGCTCAGCGCCACGCCCAGACCGATCAGCAGCAGGGCCGCCGTCAGTAGGCCACGGTCGACCGTCCAGAACCAGCGCGCGATCAGGCTCTGGTCATTGCGCGAAAAGGGATGGCTGTAGGACTGGCTCATGTTGCCGCCTCCGGCGTGGCCCCCAGGCCCAGCACTGCGGCGCGGAAGGCCTCGCCCCGGACCTCGAAGTCAGGAAACTGGTCAAAGCTGGCACAGGCGGGCGACAACAGGACCACCTGCTCGCCTCCGACCGCCGCGGCATCGGCCGCCGCCATGGCCACGGCCCGCTCCATGGTTCCGGCGATGACATGGGGCACCTCGCCCAGGGTCGCGGCAAAGTCCCCTGCCGCCTGGCCGATCAGATAGGCCTTGGCCACATGGCCGAACAGCGGGCGCAAGGGCTCGATCCCGCCCGCCTTGGGCACCCCGCCCGCGATCCAGAAACTGGTCGGATAGGAGGCCAGCGCCTGATAGGCGGCGTCGGCATTGGTGCCCTTGGAGTCGTTGATGAAGCGGACACCGCCCAGGCGTCCGACCGCCTCCATGCGGTGGGCAAGGCCCGGGAAAGTGACGATCCCCTGCACCGCCTGCCCGTGGCTGAGCCCCAGGGCCCGCGCGGCCCCATAGGCAAAGGCAGCGTTCTGGGCATTGTGCCGCCCCGGCAGCGACCGCGCCGCCGACAGGTCGATGATCCGGCCGTCATGGCTCAACCCGCCGGGCCAGGCATCAATGCCCTGTCCCTGGGCTGGCGAGACATGGGTGGTGACGCTGGTGACCGGCTCGCCGCGCGCGGCCAACTGTTCGGCCAGCCCCTGGCCCCAGGGGTCGTCGACCCCGACCAGGGCGATGCCGTCCGCGCCCTGGGCCTGGAACAGCCGGGCCTTGGCCTTCACATAGCCCTCCATCCCGCCGTGACGGTCCAGGTGGTCGGGGCTGACATTGGTCAGGATGGCGACATCCGGCGCAAAGCTGGTGGTCAGGTCCAGCTGATAGGACGACACCTCGATCACATAGACCGCTTCAGGCGTCGGTGCCGGCAGGGCCAGGACGCCGATGCCGATATTGCCGCCCATATGGACCTTCAGCCCGGCCTGTTTCAGCACCCAGGCGATCAGGGCCGTGGTCGTGGACTTGCCGTTGGTGCCGGTGATCGCGACCACGCGCGGCCGCTGGTCCCGCGGCAGGGCGTCCAGGGCGCGGGCGAACAGCTCGATGTCGCCGATGACCGGCACGCCCGCCTCACGGGCCCTGTCCACCGTCCAGTGGGGCCTGGGATGGGTCAGGGGCGCGCCGGGCGACAGGACCAGGGCATCAAACTGCGACCAGTCCGCCACCGTCAGGTCTTCCAGCCGGAAGCCCTCGGCCTCGGCCTGCATCCGGCCCGAGACGCCATCGTCCCACAGGACCGGCTCGGCCCCTCCGGCCTGGAGCGCGCGCGCTGCCGTGATCCCGGACCGTCCCAGCCCGAAGACCGCGACCCGCCTGCCCTCAAAACCAGGAACGGGGATCATGGCACGAGCCCAGGGATGGACCGGGCGTTTCCGGATCCTCGCCACAGGGGCGAGGATGACGCGACGACGGCCCTGCTCATCTCAGCTTCAGGGTGGCCAGGCCGACCAGGGCCAGCATAGCGGCCACGATCCAGAAACGGATCACCACGGTCGATTCCGGCCAGCCCATCTTTTCGAAATGGTGATGGATCGGGGCCATCAGGAAGATGCGCTTGCCGGTCAGCTTGTAATAGCCGACCTGAATCATCACCGAGGCGGCCTCGACCACGAACAGGCCGCCGACGATGCCCAGAACCAGTTCATGCTTGGTGGCCACGGCCATCGAGCCCAGGGCACCGCCCAGGGCCAGCGAGCCGGTGTCGCCCATGAAGATCTTGGCCGGCGGGGCGTTGTACCACAGGAAGCCCATGCCCCCGCCGATGATGGCCGCGCAGAAGATGGCCAGCTCGCCCGAACCGGGCACGAAGTGGACCTGCAGGTATTCGGCAAAGACGAAGTTGCCGACCAGGTAGCTGATGATGCCAAAGGCACCGGCCGCCATCATGACCGGCACGATGGCCAGGCCATCCAGGCCGTCAGTCAGGTTCACGGCATTGGAGAAGCCAACGATGGTGAAGGCGGCAAAGGCCACATAGAACCAGCCGATGTTCAGCAGCACGGCCTTCAGGAAGGGGAAGGCGATCGAGGTCTCAAGCCCCGGCGAGGTCGGCGACTGGGTCATCCACAGCACCGTCAGCACCCCGGCGATCACCGAGATGATGGTCTGGGCCACCAGCTTCTGCTTCGACGTCAGGCCGGCCGAGGTCTGCTTGGACACCTTGGCGTAGTCGTCGACGAAGCCCAGGACGCCAAAGGCTGCCGTCACGCCCGAGACGATCCAGATATAGGGGTTGGTCAGGTCGCCCCACAGAAGCACCGCCACCGCAATGCCCGCCAGGATCATCAACCCACCCATGGTCGGGGTGCCGACCTTGGACAGGTGGGTCACCGGGCCATCGTCACGGATCGGCTGTCCCTTGCCCTGGCGCGCACGCATCCAGTCGATGAAGCGGCTGCCCATGGCCACCGCCACAATCATGGCCGTCGCCATGGCCAGGGCCACGCGCACGGTCTGATACTGGATCAGGTGCAGCAGCGGATAATCCTGCGCCACGTCTGCGAAATAGAGATAGAGCAGATAGAACATCAGACAGCATTCCCATGGCGTTCGCCCAGCCGGGCCAGCGCCGCAGCGACGAGCGAGGCTTTCGACCCGTTCGACCCCTTGACCATAACCACATCCCCTGCCCGCACGAGTTCAGGGGCCCGGGTGGCCAGATCGGCCCCGGTTTCGCACCACAAACCGCGAAGGCCGGGCGGCAGGATGTCATGAAGACGGCGCATCTCGGGCCCTGCGGTATGGACCAGGTCCAGCCCGGCTGCCTGGATGGCCTCGGCCAGGCCTTCGTGCAGGGCGCGGCTGTGCTCACCCAGCTCCAGCATGTCGGTCAGCACCACCACCCGGCGGCCACCCGGCCCCACCGCCTTGCCGGCCAGGCTGGTAAAGCCGGCCTTCATCGACAGCGGATTGGCGTTGTAGCTCTCGTCGATCAGGGTGAAGTCACCCCCCGCGACCGGCACCTGGCTCATCTGGCCCCGCCCCGCCATCGGCTGGAAGGCGGCCAGAGCCTGCAGCGCCGTGTCCAGCGACACATCCAGCGCCCGCAGCATCAGGATGACGCACAGGGAGTTCAGGCCCCAGTGGACGCCCGACTGGGCCAGGCGATAGCTGATGCGCCGTCCCTCGACCTCGGCCGTGACCGTGGCCCCGGCGCGATCGGCGACAAAGTCCAGCAGGCGCGCCGTATTGCCCGCCGCGGTGCCAAAGGTCTCGACCACGGCATGGGCGCGGGCGGCCGACTGGCGCACCAGGTCGCCATAGGCATTGTCGGCATTGATGACGGCCGTGCCGCCGGGCACCAGGCCCTCGAAGATCGCGCCCTTTTCGCGGGCGACCCCGGCCTCGCCATCGGCAAAGGCCTCGATGTGCACGGGGCCGACCGTGGTCACGCAGGCCGCATGGGGCTGGACCAGTTGCGACAGCGGGCCAATCTCGCCCGGATGGTTCATGCCGATCTCGAAGATCGCGCGGTCGGTGCCCTGGGGCATCCGCGACAGCGTCAGCGGCACGCCGATGTGATTGTTGTAGCTCTTGATCGAGCCATGGCTGGTGCCGGCCAGGTCAAGCCCGGCCCGGATGGCCTGGGTCACGCTGGTCTTGCCGACGCTGCCGGTCACGGCCCCGCGCAGGCGCGCCCGCCCGCGCGCGGCTATGCCCATGGCCTCCAGCCCCTTCAGGGTGTCCTCGACCTGGACATAGGGGCCGCCCTCGACCGGGCGGTCGACCAGGGCCAGGCTGGCCCCGGCGGCAAAGGCCGAAGGGGCGAACTCGTGCCCGTCCCGCGCACCGTGCAGGGCCAGGAACAGGTCGCCGGGCAGGATCTCGCGGCTGTTGTAGGCCAGGCCCGTGACGCGGGCATCAGGTCCGTGGAGCTTGCCGCCGGTCGCCGAGGCGATGGCTTCGGCAGTCCAGAGCGGCTTTGGGGTATCAGGCATGGGCGCGCAGGGCTTCGGTCGCTTCAGTGGCGTCGTCGAACGGATGAACGACACCGGCGACGATCTGTCCCTGTTCATGCCCCTTTCCGGCGATGATGACCACATCTCCGTCGCGCATCATACCAATGGCGTAGCGGATGGCTTCGCGGCGGTCGCCGATTTCCTTGGCATCGGGGCAGCCCGCCCGGACCTGGGCGCGGATCGTGGCCGCATCCTCGGTGCGCGGATTGTCGTCGGTGACGATGGCCACGTCGGCCAGTCGCCCGGCGATCTCGCCCATCAGCGGGCGCTTGGCACGGTCGCGGTCCCCGCCTGCGCCAAAGACGACGATCAGCCGTCCGGTGGCATGGGGGCGCAGGGCCCGAATGACCGTCTCCAGGCCATCGGGCGTATGGGCATAGTCGACATAGACCTCGCCCCCGCGCGCGCCGGGGTTGGGGATGCGCTGCAGGCGGCCCTGGGCTCCGGTCAGGCGCTCCAGCGCCGGGATCACCCGCTCGGGATCCTCGCCACCGGCGATGCACAGGCCAGCAGCCACCAGGGCGTTGGAGGCCTGGAAGGCCCCGGCCAGCGGCAGCAGGATGTCGTGGGTGCGCCCGCGCACGTCCAGCACTAGGCGCTGGCCCTCAGGCGTGGCGCGGCGGCTCAGCAGGCTCAGGTCACGCCCGCGCTCGCCCACGCCCATGACGCCCAGCCCCGCCATGATCGAGGCCGAGGCAAAGGCCGAATAGGCGTCGGAATCGGCGTTCAGCACCGCCGTGCGCCCGCGCGGCAGCAGGGCCTCGAACAGGCGCAGCTTGGCGGCGCGATAGTCCTCCATCGTGCCGTGGTAGTCGAGGTGGTCCTGGCTCAGGTTGGTAAAGCCCGCAGCCTTGATGGCCACGCCATCCAGGCGGCGTTGCTCGATGCCGTGTGAAGAGGCTTCCAGCGCCAGGTGGGTGACGCCCCGCGACGCCAGCTCGGCCAGGAGGCGCGCGGCCTCGGCGGCATCGGGACTGGTCAGGCCCGGACCGGTCAGGGCGTGGGTCTCGTGCCCCTTCTGGCCGACGACGCCCAGGGTGCCCATGCTGGCGGCGGTCAGGCCCAGGCTGGCCCAGATCTGGCGGCAGAAGTTGGCGACCGAGGTCTTGCCATTGGTGCCGGTGATGGCGACGCAGGTCCTGGGCTGGGCCCCATAGAAGCTGCGCGCGGCCAGGGCATAGGCGCGGTGTACGTCTCCCGACGGCACCAGGACCGGAGCCGCGCCCGCCGGTGTGTCGGACGGGGCCAGGATGGCGGCCGCCCCCTTGGCCAGGGCCTGGGGGATGAAGGCGCGGCCATCGGCCTGGCTGCCCGGCAGGGCCACGAACAGGGCACCGGGCACCACCTTGCGGCTGTCAGCCGTCACCGCCGTGATCTCGGGGTCGGCAGCCAGGTCGCGGCGCAGGATTTCGGACAGGCGCAGCGCACTCATTGGGCCACCGGCTCGTCGGGTTGCGGGATCTTTTCGCCGGTCGCGGTGAACCAGCGGTCATCGCGGCGCTCGATGCCCAAGAAGGCCGCCGAACGGTCGGCAATGCGGCCCACAGCGGGGGCGGCCACGAAGCCGCCGGTGCGCGGATACTGCGACGGCTCGTCGATCAGGACAAAGACCGAATAGCGGGTGGCGGTGACCGGCCCGTCGGTCGGGAAAACGGCAGCGAACGAGCCCACGGCCACGGTCGGGTCATAGCGGCCATTGACCAGCTTGTTGGCCGAGCCGGTCTTGCCCCCGACGCGCAGGCCCGGCGCATTGGCCCGGCCGCCCGAGCCACGGGCCACGTTGCGGCGCATCAGTTCCAGCATGGTGGCCGAGGTCTCGGGCGAGACGACCTGGCGGACCTGGGCATCGGGCACACCGCCACGGCGCAGGGTCGGGGCGATATAGCGCCCGCCATTGGTCAGGGCTCCATAGGCCGCCACCGCCTGGATCGGCGTCACCAGGATGCCATAGCCGAAGGACAGCGAGGCCAGGGTGGAATCGTCCCACTTGCGCACCGCCGAGGGGCGGGCCGATTCCTTCAGCTCGATCGGCGCGGCCTCCAGCAGGCCCAGGCGCCTGAAGTATTCGCGCATCACGTCCGGCCCCATCTCGACCGCCAGACGCGAGGTGCCGATATTGGACGAGTTCAGATAGACCTCTTCCAGCGTCATCACCTTGTTCTTGGCGTGGAAGTCGGTGATGCGGCGACGGCCGATCTGGAAGGCCTGGGAGGCGTCGAACAGGGTGTTCATGTCGGCGCGGCCGGTATCCAGGCCCGCCGCGACGGTGAAGCTCTTGAAGATCGAGCCCATTTCATAGTGGGCCGAGGTGACGCGGTTCAGCAGGGCCGCCTCGGGGGCCTGGTTGCGACGGTTGGCGTCATAGGTCGGCCAGCTGGCCATGGCCAGGATCTCGCCCGTCTGGACGTTGGAGACCACGGCCACGCCGCCCTTGGCCCCCGCAGCCTCGGCCGCAGCAGCCAGCTCGTTCTCGACGATACCCTGGACACGCAGGTCGATGGACAGCTGGAAGTCGCCGCCCATGGCCCCGGCCTCGCGGATTTCCTTGTCGAAGGCCAGTTCCGCGCCCGAAATGCCCTCCGCCCCGGTGTCGGAGCGGCCGATCAGGTGGACGGCAGACGAGCCCAGCGGATAGACGCGGCGGTCCTCGGGCTCGAACGACACGCCCCCCAGGGCCAGGTCATGGACCCGGCGACGCTCGGACGGGGTCAGGCCCGGCAGGACGATCAGGCGACGCTCGCCGCTCAGGACCTTGTCCAGCTTGCGGGCCGAGATGCGCGGCAGGGCTTCCAGCAGCTGGGCCTTGGCCGCCTCGCGGTCCCAGACCTCGCGCGGGTCGATATAGAGGCCGTAGTGGGTGATGTTGGTGGCCAGCAGCCGGCCATTGCGGTCCAGCAGGTCCGCCCGCGTCAAAGCTCCGGGATTGAAGCCGCCGCCAAACCCGCCCTTCGGCGCAAACAGGGCCGCATGGGTCGCCCCGATCACCAGGGCGGTGAAGATGAGGCTGAAAATGCACATGATGAAGAAGATGCGCACGCGCGTATCTTCTTCCGGGCGGCCATCGGCGCGCGCCCGCTCAAAGGCGTGCTCCAGCCACCAGATGCAGTTGCCGACCCAGCGACCCCAGGCCGCCAGCAGCCCGCCGACCGAGGCACCGTTGTTGGCCAGTGGCCCCGGTGCCGGACGACGATAGCCATAGCCGTGATGATCGTGGACGCTCACTGTGCAGCCTCCGCGTTCGCAGGAGCCGGGGCAGCAGCGGCGGCGGGGGCTGCCGCCACGGGCGCAGCCTCTTCGACCTGGGGAGCCAGTTCCGCCAGGGATTCCTCGCCCGCCTGGCGCTTGACGTCGACCGGGCCCAGGCCGATCTGGCGCGACAGGGCCTCCAGCCGCGCGGGCTGTTCCAGCCGCGTCGCCTCGGCGCGCAGCAGGCGCACACGCTGGTTGTTCTCGCGAATTTCGGCTTCCAGGCGGCTGATCTCGGCGCTTTCGCGGGCCGCGGCGGCCTTGGCGATATAGACCGAGAAGACCAGGGCCGCGACGCAGACGACGCCGATGATCTCGATGCAGCGGATGCCGCGCACCTTCCAGTCGAATACCTGGCGCAGGGGCTGGGCGAGGTTCATTTGCGCCCTCCCCCGATCGGACCCCAGGCCGGGGCCGAGGTGCGCACCGCCGCGCGCAGGCGCGCCGAGCGGGCCCGCGGATTGGCGGCCAGTTCTTCCTCGCCCGCTTCCTGGGCCCCCTTGAACATCAGCTCGAAGCTGGGCTTGCGGGTCTCGACCGCGACCGGGGCATGGCGCGATCCGCCCGGAGCATTGCCGGTGCGCTCGGTCAGGAAGGCCTTGACGATGCGGTCTTCCAGCGAGTGGAAGGTCACGACGACCAGGCGGCCACCGGGAGCCAGGGTCGCCTCGGCCGCTTCCAGCCCGCGTTCCAGCTGGCCCAGTTCGTCATTGACCGCGATGCGCAGGGCCTGGAAGACCCGCGTGGCCGGATGGATGGCGGCCCCGCGACGCCCGCCCAGGGCCTTCTCGACCACCTCGGCCAGGTCCAGGGTGCGGCTGAAGGGCTGCTCGGTGCGGCGGCGCAGGATGGCCGTGGCCACGCGCCCCGACTGCCGCTCGTCGCCATACTGCTTGAAGATGTGGGCCAGGGGACCATGGTCCCAGGTGTTGACGATATCGGCCGCCGTCGGCCCCGTGTCGCCCATCCGCATATCCAGCGGCCCGTCGCGCATGAAGGAGAAGCCGCGCTCGGCCTGGTCCAGCTGCATGGACGAGACGCCAATGTCGAAGACGGCCCCGTTCAGCTGCGGCTTGCCACTCTCGGCAAAGGCGTCGGCCAGGTCGCCAAACGGCGTCTGGATCAGCTGGAAGCGTTCCGGATAGGCGGCGGCCACGGCCTCGGCGTGCGGGCGCACGGTCGGGTCGCGGTCCAGGGCCACAACCTCAGCCCCCTCGGCCAGGATGGCGCGCGTATAGCCGCCGGCACCAAAGGTGGCGTCGATGATGACATCGCCCGGTCGGGGCGTCAGGGCCGCGATGACCTCGGCCAGCAGGACGGGGGCGTGAGGCGCGCTCATCCGGCACCCCCCTGGCGGTCCAGCATCGACTGGCGGCGGATCTCGCCGAACTTCTCGAGACCGGCGCGGGCCGCCTGGCGCTTCTCGGCGCGGTGGGCGGACCACTTGTCCTTGTTCCAGATCTGGAAGCGCTCGCCGACGCCGCAGATCATCACGGCGTCCTTCAGGTCGAACTCGGCGCACAGATAGTCCGGCAGGGTGATCCGGCCTGCCGCGTCATAGGACAGGGACTTCTGCTCGCCATAGATCGAGGATTCCAGCGCCGAGCGATAGGGATCGCCAAAGGGCAGGCTTTCGATCACGGCGCGATATTCGGCGAACAGCTTGTCACCGCCCGCTTCCAGGCAGTCGGCCTCGATCGAAGGGAAGCAGAAGACGCCGTGCTCGGCACCGTTCTCGGCCGTCCGGTACTCCTGAGGGATCAGGAGACGGCGCTTGCCATCCAGCTGCTTCTCGTAGGTCGAGAGAAACACGCCCTGTCCCAATCGAGCCGTGCGGCCCGTCCCTGAAGTCCGTTGATGAAGTCACGCGCTGGGCCGCGGCCCCTACTCATGACTTTATGGGATAGCATGGGATCAGATGGGCCTCAATGGGATTAGTTGACACCTTTTAACCCATTTTGCAGTTCGCCGAACGGTAAACACAGGTAAAAACAAGAACAAAGTGGCAACAAATACCTTATGCACAGCCTGTGGACGCAATATCCGCCTCATTCTCGACTGAGTGGTTAACGCGCCCTGACCTTTGAAATCCCATCAGAAACCGTCGACGGCGACCGGCGCAGGCCCTCGCCGGGCCATGGCCCGGGACGACGGCAAGACGGGGGTCTTGGGGATAATCGGGCGGGGCCAGGCCCGCGAAAATAAAATACCAGACGGCCTGTAAGCCGGGTTCTGTTCCGCCCCGAAAGGCGGTGACGATCATTCCTCTGGACCACCCATTGCTGAGTGGTTCTCGCGACCTACCCGGACGTTCACAGGCGGTGAGCCCTGCAGCCGAGGCTGCGCGACGTCCCTATTCGGTCTTGCTCCAGGCGAGGTTTACCTTGCCATCGACGTTGCCGCCGACGCGGTGGGCTCTTACCCCACCCTTTCACCCTTACCGGGCCCGAAGGTCCGGCGGTTTGCTTTCTGTGGCACTGTCTCTCGGGTCGCCCCGGGCGGGTGTTACCCGCCGCCTTTTCACCGTGGAGCCCGGACTTTCCTCGACAGGACAGGCCTGCCGCGACCGCCCGGCCGTCTGGTGCGCGCTAGGTGCGCGAGATTGCGCGCCAGGTCAACCGGCACCGTCAGTTCAGGACGCCGGTGATGCTCTCGACACTGGCCAGCTGCAACAGGCCCACCAGGCGTGCGCGGGTCTGGCCATCGGCGATGCCGTCCACCCGCTCCGGCCGCCAGTGGCGCTGGAAGGCGGTGACCGTCAGCCGGGTTTCGTCGTCATAGAGGCCGCCAGGCTGCAGCCCATAGCCTAGGCGGTTGAGGCCGGACCTCAGGACGATCACGCCCAGGCCCTCATCCCCCGGCCCGATGTCAGCGCCCAGGGCGGCGACCCGCTCATGGGCCGGCTCGAACCACAGGCCATGCCCGGCCTGGGCCAGGGCCTTCCATGGAAACAGCTCGCCCGGGTCTTCCTTGCGCGTGGGCGCACAGTCGGAATGGCCGATGATCCGGGCATCGGGAATAGTCCAGCGGCTGCGGATGTCGCTGACCAACTCGATCACCGAGGCGATCTGGGCCTCCGGAAAGGGGCGATAGCCGAACTCATGGCCCGGATTGACGATCTCGATGCCGATGGAGGCGTGGTTGACGTTGGTCTCGCCCTGCCAGGAGCCGCGCCCGGCGTGCCAGGCCCGGCGCTCCTCGGGCACCAGGCGCAGGATGCTGCCATCCTCGTCGACCATGTAGTGGGCCGAGACCTCGGCCGCCGGATCGGTCAGGCGCGCCAGGGCCTCATCGGCGCTCTGCATCCCGGTATAGTGCAGCACCAGCATATCGGGCGGCGCGCGCCGCTCGTCGAAATTAGGGGAAAGGGCTTCGCGGATATTCAGCATGACGCCCGATCAGCGCCCTTCGCGTTCCCAGCCATAGGTGACCCAGGTGTCGCCCACCTTCTGGGCGTCGATCACGCCGTCATCGCGACGGGCCCGCATCTGTCGGGCGCGACGGGCGCGCATGGCGAAACCGGCAAAGAAGACCATCACGCCGGCGATCAGGGCGATGATGGCCACGGCCGCCGCCGTCAGCACCGCCAGGACAGCCCCGACCGTCACGGCCAGGGTGGTCGAGATCAGACCGCCCAGCCACACCAGGGGCGCCAACAGCCCGCTTCCGGCGCGACGACGCGCGTTGAAGCCGACTTGAGCAAGGGGATCAGACTGAATCATACCACGGGGCCTTTCGCAGCGATCCGACAGGAACGCATGACCGACAATGTCGGTCCATCACCCTGAACGGTCAATGACTGACAGGATGTCCAGACGTCAGAAACAACGTCCGGACCCTGCGTCAAAATGTCGGTTGTTCTGCCAGGACCACCGCGCCGGACTGGCGAAGCCGTTCCGTTTCAACACGCTGCAGCACGGCCTGGGCAGCCGGATCGCCCATGATCTGCCCCACGGTGACCAGGGCCCTGGCCGCCTGACCGCTGGCCCCGAAGGCGCTGGCCAGGGCTTCCCACGGCGTCTGCGGGGCCGGATAGCGCTTGTAGCGGACCGACTCGGACGACGGGAGATTGGCCAGTTGCCGGGCCTGGGTGATGGCTTCCTCCAGGCCGCCCAGTTGGTCGACCAGCCCCAGGGACTTGGCCTGGGCCCCGGTCCAGACGCGGCCCCGGGCGATTTCGCGCACCCGCGCCTCGGGCAGGTCGCGCCCCCGGGCCACGCGGGTGATGAAGCCGTCATAGATGCGGTCCATCGAGGCGGCAAAGGCGGCGCGATCCTCGGGACTGAAGGTCGAGGCCGAGCTCAGGGCATCGGCATAGTCGCCGCCGACGCTGAGGCCGCGCAGGTCAACGCCGAACCGCCCCAAGGCCTCGTTCAGCACGATCTTGCCGCCATAGACGCCGATCGAGCCGGTCACCGAGGTCGGCTGGGCCACGATCCAGTCCGATTCCGAGCTGATCCAGTAGCCGCCCGAGGCCGCATAGCCGCCCATGGACACGACCACCGGCTTGCCCGCCGCCCGCGCGGCCCGCACCGCCGTCAGGATCTGCTCCGACGCCTCGGGCGAGCCGCCCGGCGAGGATACGCGGAAGACGATGGCCTTGACCGCGTCGTCGTCGATGGCCTTGTAGATCGCCTTGGCCGTGTCGTCCGAGCGGATGATGCTGGAGCCGCCGAACAGGGCATCGCTGCCGCCCCGGCCCGTCATGATGGCCCCTTCGCCGCTGACGATGGCAATGGCCGACTTGCCCGAACCGTGGCGCAGCCCCTTCTGCGAGGCATAGTTGGACAGGGTGACGATGGTCGCGTCCTTGCCCGCCAGGGTCTTGGCAGCCTTCTCGGCCTCCTCGACCTCGCCGATCTTGTCGACCAGCTTCAGCGACAGGGCCTGGTCGGCCGAATAGGGGCCGGCCTCGATCGCGGCCTGCAGCGCCGCCGGCTCGATCTTGCGATCCGCCGCGATCTGGGCCAGGGCCGAGCCATAGATGGAGCCCATCCACGACAGCTGGGCCTCGCGGTGGGCCGGGGTGAAGTCGCTTTGCGTCAGCTCATTGACGGCATTCTTGTATTCGTAGCGTTGCTCGAACTGGGGCTGGATGCCGTATTTCTCGAAGGCGCGGCCCAGGAACAGGCCTTCCGAGGCCAGGCCGGTGACCTGGAAGCTGGCAGTATCCTGCAGCCACAGCTCATCGGCGCTGGAGGCTACCATATAGCTGGAGATCACCGCGCCGATCGGGCTGAAGCCCTGGCTGTGGGCGATGACCGTCTTGCCCGAGGCGCGGAACCGCTGGATCGCCTGGCGGACCTCGTCGGCGGCGGCCGGGGTCATCCCGCCTTCGGCCGCGCGGATCAGCAGGACCTTGACCGAGCCATCCTTCTCGGCCTGGGCCAGGGCGTCCACGACGTCCAGCACAGACAGGCTGGAACCGCCCAGGGCCGCAAACGGATTGACCGCCGGCTGGTCCGTCAGTCCCTGGCGCAGGTCAAGCTCCAGCACCACCTCGGACGGCGTCGCGGGCTTCGCCGTGCTGGCCGCAATGGCGATGAAAAAGATCGCCACGATGGGCAGGATGACGAAAAAGGCTACCAGGCCGGCGAAGACGCCCAGCATGGTCAGGAAGAACTGTTTCATTAGTGCCCGACGGGTGGATCCCACTTGGGCCAGTCGCAGCCCTGGCCAGAGAATAGAGGCTGCGGCCGCGTCGTCAAACAGCGCTTTTGAAATCCGCGCCGCGAAAAGGCGGCCACCGGGGTGACCGCCTCGCGTCCGGACGGGATCAGGCCGCGGGTCCGGCCTAGCGTTCGATGTCGTAGGTGCCCGATACCTCGACCCGCACGGTCAGCTCGCCGCCCGAGACCGGCGTCGAGGCCCCGGCGCTTTCCATGGCTGCGCGGGCATACATGATCGGCGGCTGCGGGCTGACCACATGGCCGCTGCCTTCGGAGAAGCTGCGCAGGCCACCCAGGCGCACGTTCAGCGCGCGGGCATAGAGGTTGGCCTTGTCCTGCAGGGCGCGCACCGCCAGCAGCCGCGCCTGATCCTCGGCCGCCTTCGGGTCCTTCAGGCCAAAGCCGATGCCGTCGATCTGGTTGACCCCGGCGGCCACCACGGCGTCAGCCGTAGAGCCGACCCTGGCCAGGTCGTTGATGACCACGGTGACGCGGTTGGAGGCCTGATAGCCGCGCAGGCGCGGCGGCTCGTTCTGCTGGTAGTCATACTGGGCCGACAGGTTCAGGCCCGAGGTCTGGATGTCCCGCTCGGCAATCCCGGCGCGGCGCAGGGCCTCGACGACCTGGGTCATCTGGCGGGCATTCTGGGCCATGGCCTCCTGGGCCGTTGCCGCCTCGGTCATGACGCCAAAGTTGAGGGTCGCCTGGTCTGGCGCGACCTTGACCTCGCCGGTGGCCGTAAGATTGAGGGCGGGGTGTGACGCCATGGCATGGACCTGCATCGGTGACGACCCGGCCGGAGCCTGGGCCAGGGAAACCGCCGGGGCGGCCAGGGTAAACAGGGCCGTGCCCAGCATCAGGGCGCGCAAACTACGGCTCATAGGTATGGTCTCCATCTCATCGCCCGGCAGGTATCCGCCCGGTCAAGCTCATGGCTTAGCATTACAACCTGAACAAATGCGCCAGCCCCCCTGGCAGGTTCCATTCATCCTGGCCATCAGGCGACGGATACCGGCTTAACACCGCGCCCAAGCCCTGCTAGGCAGTCCCCCTCCCGCGCTTCGGGGGCGTGTAGCTCAATGGTTAGAGCCGACCGCTCATAACGGTCTGGTTGGGGGTTCGAGTCCCTCCACGCCTACCAAGTCTCTCCACGTCTTCGACCCTGTGTCGCTGGAAAGCAAAGCTCCAGACGCGGCTGATGGACCTTAACGGTAATTGACACGCGATTGCCGATAGCAGGCAGCCTGTTAAGCTGGCCGGACGGATCAACAGGGGGAATGGCCATGCGCCGAATGATCTTGATGGCGGCTGTGTCGGTCGTGATGGTGGGGGGCTGCACCCAGGTCACCTATAACTGCAACGTGGCTGACAGCTGCCCGGCGGCTTCGGCGGGCGGCTGACTGACCGCGCCGGGGGCCATGGCTCCGCCGGGGCTTAGGGATTAAGGTGCCGGTCCCAAAGCCCCTCTGCCGAGTGCCCGCATGTCCTATATCGCCCGTGATGACCGCCCTGCCGACAAGGCCGAACGCTATGCCGAGGTCGAGGACGAGATCCTGGCCGTGCTGGAGGGCGAGCCCAATCTGACGGCGCGCATGGCGACGGTGGCGTCGATGCTCAGCGATGCCTTTCCGGCCTTCTTCTGGACCGGCTTCTATGTGGTCGATCAGGCCAAGGGCAATGAACTGGTGGTCGGCCCCTATCAGGGGACCCTGGGCTGCCTCAGAATCCCGTTCACGCGCGGGGTCTGCGGGGCTGCGGCCCGCACCGGCGAGACCCAGGTGGTCGAGGATGTCGAGGCCTTCCCCGGCCACATTGCCTGTGACGCCCGCTCGGCCAGCGAGATCGTGGTGCCGGTTCGCGATGGCTCGGGAGCCCTGATCGCCGTCCTGGACGTGGATGCCACCGAAAAAGCCGTCTTTGACGCCGTGGACGCCCAGGCGCTGGAGCGTCTGATGGCCCGGGTCTTTGCGACCTGATGCAGTTGGGCATCGACTTTGGCGGCACCAAGATCGAGGCCGCTGCCCTGGACGACCAGGGCCGGTTCCTGGCCCGTATCCGCCAGCCCAATCCCGGCGGCTATGACGTGGCCATGGACACGCTCGCCCGCCTGATCGCCCAGGTGGAGGCCGAGGCCGGCCCGGCCCGCTCGATCGGCCTGGCCATCCCCGGCTCGCCCTCGCCCCGCACAGGCCTGATCCGCAATGCCAACTCGGTCTACCTGAACGGTCGCCCGTTCCAGCAGGACCTGGAGGCTTACCTGCAACGCCCGGTGCGGCTGGCCAATGACGCCAACTGTCTGGCCCTGTCAGAGGCGACCGACGGGGCCGGGGCGGGCCATGGATCCGTCTTTGGCGTCATCCTGGGCACCGGCTGCGGCGGCGGGCTGGTCATCAATGGCCAGCTGGTCGAGGGCGCGCATGGGGTGGCGGCCGAGATCGGCCACATCTCCCTGCCCTGGCCCAGCGCCGAGGAGGCCGGGGCCACCGACTGCTGGTGCGGGCTGAAGGGCTGCCTTGAGACCTGGGTCTCCGGCTCGGGCTTCCAGCGCGACCACGCCGTCACCACCGGCCGCGACTGGAAGGCCCAGACCATCATCGAGGCCGCCCGCGCCGGGGATGCCGCAGCCGCCGGGGCGCTTGACCTCTATATCCACCGGCTGGGTCGTGCCCTGGCCATGGTCGTCAACCTGGTCGATCCGCAGGTCTTTGTCCTGGGCGGCGGTATGTCCAATGTGGCCGAGCTTTATGAGCGCCTGCCCGCCGTGGTCCAGGCCCATGTCTTCTCCGACCACTGGCAGGGCCTGATCCTGCCCGCCCGGTGGGGCGATTCCAGCGGGGTGCGCGGGGCGGCCCGGCTGTGGAATGATTGATCCAGCGGCCCTGATCGCTATGACCTGTGCTGAAACCATCTGATCCCGGACCGACCATGCGCGCCCGCAGCCTGCTTTATCTCCCGGCTTCCAACGCCAAGGCCATCGCCAAGGCGCGCGGGCTCAACTGCGACATCGCCGTGTTGGACCTGGAGGATGCCGTCGATCCCGGGGCCAAACCGGCCGCGCGCCAGGCGGCGGTCGAGGCGGCCCGGGCAGGCGATTTCCAGCCGCGCCTGGGCGTGCGGATCAATGGCCTGGACACCCCCTGGGGCCATGACGACCTCAAGGCCCTGCGCGACACCCCGGTCAGCCTGGTCGTCGCACCCAAGATCGACCGGGCCGAGACCGTCCATGCCCTCGTCGAGGCGCTCAATCCCGGCGTGGACCTGATCGCCATGATCGAGACGCCGCTGGCCCTGCTGAACCTGCGCGAGATTGCCAGTGCCGGGGGGCCGCTCAAGGGTCTGATGATCGGCACCAATGACCTGGCCAAGGACCTGGGCACCGGGGCCTCGCCGGACCGCGAGCCGCTGAAGCCCTGGCTGGCCGCCATCGTCGCCCACGCCAAAGCCTTTGGGCTGGTGGCCATCGACGGCGTCTATAACCGCTTCCGCGACGAGGCGGGCTTTATCGCCGAGTGCGAACAGGGCCGCCTGTTCGGCTTTGATGGCAAGAGCCTGATACACCCGGTCCAGATCGACCCGTCCCATGCCGCCTTTGGCCCGTCGCCCGATGAGCTGGCCTGGGCCCGGTCCGTCATCGCCGCCTTCAGCCAGCCCGGGGCCGAGGGCCAGGGCGTGCTCAAGCTCGACAATGGCGAGATGATCGAGCGCCTGCACCTGGACCAGGCCCACGCCATCCTCGCCCGCCTGTGAACCCCGGCCCGCCCCGAGCTTTGCGGGGTAGCCTCAGCCGCCGCCAGACCTTAGACACAGGCCATGACCCTGCCCCACGCCTCTGCCGACAAGACCCGCGCCTGGGCCTGCGCGCCGGGCGTTCTCAGGGTCCCCTTCCTGCGGACCTTCCTGTCTGACTACGACATCGTCGGCACCCCAGGCCCCGCGGTCCAGGTGGTGATGGGCTGG
>JAEYQX010000021.1 GCA_023409795.1 Pseudomonadota bacterium | reverse complement strand
GAAGAACCCCTCCGTCTCTTCGCTTCGCTGCGAGCCACCTCCCCACTGACGTGGGGAGGAGACGGGACGCTCGGCGTCTAACCCCGCTGCGCCTTCTGGTCGATCAGAACGGCCTGCTGCCAGCGGCTGGGGGCCTTGTCGGCGCGGTGGATGCAGCCGACCCAGCAGCAGGGGCGCTTCTTGCCTTCGCGCAGCTCTTCGGCCGTGCGCTCGATCCGGCGCTGGCGCGTCTTCGCCTGCTTGGCGTCCTCGACCCAGCAGATGAATTCATTGCGGCCCAACGGCGTCAGCCCGGTCCATAGCGCCAGCAAATCCGGCTGCGCGCGCAGCGCCGCCTCCAGATCGGGGGCCGCCTCGTGCACGACGCCCTGCGGAAAATCGTTGGTCATGAAGGCTCCCGGCGTCGAGCGCCGCATCGATCAGGGCGAGGGCGCGGGACGAGCTTGTCGCCGTCGGCGTGTGATGTCCACCTTCCGCCGGGCGGCGGCGCGAATGCGGATGACGTTCGGCTCCGCCCCGGCTAAAGCGGTCCCATGACCGACACGCCGAAAAAGGGCTGGTTCCAGCGCCTGTCCGCCGGGCTCTCGCGCTCCTCGAAACAGATGACCGACCAGGTCGTCGCGACCTTCGTCAAGGAGCCGCTGTCCGAGGCCTCGCTGGAGCGGCTGGAAGAACATCTGCTGGAAAGCGACCTGGGGCCCGCCGCTTCGGCGCGGATCGTTGAACGGTTCCGCGCCTTGCGCTTCGGCCGTGACGCCGAGGAGACCGAGGTGAAGGAGGCGCTGGCGGAGGCCGTCGCCGCCGAACTGTCGCCGCGCCAGGCGACCTTCGATCCGCTGAACGGACCCAAGCCCTATGTGGTGCTGTTCGTGGGGGTCAACGGCTCGGGCAAGACCACGACGCTGGGCAAGATCGCCGCCGACCTGACGGCCAGGGGTGCCAGGGTGATGATCGTGGCCGGTGACACCTTCCGCGCCGCCGCCCGCGAGCAGCTGAAGGTCTGGGCCGACCGTTCGGGTGCCCATTTCGAGAGCCGCCGCGACGGGGCCGATGCCGCGGGCCTGGCCTTTGACGCCTATACCAAGGCCAGGGCCGAGGGCTTTGACGTGGTGCTGATCGACACCGCCGGTCGCCTGCAGAACAAGTCGACCCTGATGGACGAGCTGCTGAAGATCGTCCGTGTCCTGAAAAAGGTCGATGCCGACGCCCCGCACGAGACCCTGCTGGTGCTGGACGCCACCGTGGGCCGCAATGCCCTGGAGCAGGAAAAGATCTTTGGCCGCACCGCCTATGTCTCGGGCGTGGTCATGACCAAGCTGGACGGCACCGCGCGTGGCGGCGTCCTGGTCCCCGTCGCCCAGGCCTCGGACGCCCCGATCAAGCTGATCGGCGTCGGCGAGGGCATCGACGACCTGCAACCCTTTGACGCCCGCGCATTTTCCCGATCCCTGGTCGGGCTTGAGGACTGATCGCCATGAGCGAAACCACCGCCGCCAAGGGCCGGCAGGGCCTGCGCCAGCTCGTCGACTTCGGCGCCCTGATCGCCTTCATGGCCACCTATTTCATCACCCGCGACATGATCAAGGCGACCTGGGTCCTGGTCATCGCCTCGGCCATTGCCCTGGCGATCGGCTTCATCCTGGAAAAGCGCCTGGCGCCCATGCCCCTGATCACCGGCGGCTTTGCCCTGATCTTTGGCATCCTGACCATCGTCACCGACGATGACCTGTTCGTGAAGCTGAAGCTGACGATCCAGAACGCCCTTCTGGCTGCGGTCCTGCTCGGCTCCCTGCCGCTCAGGAAGTATCCGTTCAAGGCCCTGCTGGGCTCGACGCTGAAGGTGACGGACGAGGCCTGGCGCAAGCTGACCTTGCGCTATGGCCTGTATTTCCTCTGCGTCGCCATTGCCAATGAGGTGTTCCGCAGCCCGGCCGCCGTCACCGCCATCTGGTCGGCCCTGGGCCAGGGCACGCCCGATCCCAATGCGATCTGGACCGGTTTTCGCGGCATCCTGTGGATCGCGGCCTCGGTATTCGGCCTGTCCCAGGTGCCCCTGATCATGAAGAACATGATCAAGGACGAGGAGCCTGAGGAGACCGCCGCCACCCCCGACACCCCGGACACGGGCCTCTGAGGAGGCCCTGCCTGTCATCGGCACACCGACAAACTGTCGTCGAACCGTCAGCCTAGTCGTCGTCAAAGCGTCAAGCCCGCCTGCTAGCTCTCTTGGCTGAAAACAGCTGTTTTGGGGGCTAGAGCCATGGCCAAGTCGGGTAAGCAGACCAGGGTCCGCGGTGCGCTGGACCAGTCGGCCAGCCACCTGATGCACAGGGCGCTGCAACTGGCCCTCGACATCTATGGCGAGGAAATGGGTTCGGACGGCCTGACCCAGCGCCAGTTCGCCGTGCTGGAGGCCGTGGACGCCCATTCCGGCCTGACCCAGAGCGACCTGGTCAAGGCGACCGGCATCGACCGCTCGACCCTGGCCGACCTGGTCGCCCGCATGACCACCAAGCGCCTGCTGGAGCGGGAACGCTCGACCCTGGATGCCCGCGCCATGGCCGTGCGCCTTTCCGAAGCCGGCCAGGCTGCCCTGGAAGCCGCCCGGCCCAAGGTCTCCGCCGTCGACAAGCGCATCCTGGCCCTGCTGCCCAAGACCAAGCGCGACAGCTTCATGGACCTGCTGGTCAGCCTGGCCGCCGCCGCCGACGCCGCCCCCGAGCAGGCCCGCGCCGAGGCCCGCGCTGCCAAGAAGGCGGCCAAGGAGGCCCGCAAGGCCGAGAAGGCTGCACGCAAGGCGATTGAGGCCCCGTCCAAGGCGGATCGCAAGAAGAAGAAGCGTCCGGTGGCCGCCGATGCGGCTCTCGTCGACGCCTGAGGCCCGCCGGGCCTAGACGCGGATATCGAGCAGGGAGCCGGGACGCAGCAGGCGCGACGGCATACCGCCTTCTGGCGCAAGCGCCGGCTCGGGCGTTCGCGCCGGCTGGGCCTCGACCTTCGCCGGCAGGGCCACTGGCCCGCGCTGGGCAGCCGGGGCCTGGGCCGCGCCCAGGGCCGCACGGAAGAAGGCCGCCTGCCCGGCACGGGCCGACTGGGGCATTTGTCCTGCCGCAGGGGGCAGGCCCGCACGAAGTGACGACAGACCGCTCATGTCCCGACAGTCCGACGAAAGCTTCTAGATAGGGTTAACGGCGATTCACCCTGTTTGGCGCTCAGCCGACCGGCCTGCGCAGGGCCGAGGTCAG
This sequence comes from Pseudomonadota bacterium, assembly GCA_023409795.1. Taxonomy (GTDB): domain Bacteria; phylum Pseudomonadota; class Alphaproteobacteria; order Caulobacterales; family Caulobacteraceae; genus Brevundimonas. The sequence continues at coordinate 5,523 of JAEYQX010000021.1, read as the reverse complement.
CCGCTTCAGGTCGTCATCGGTCATGATCGGTCCCGACGACTTGGCGACGATGGTGCCAAAGGCATCGACCGCAAAGCTTTCGGGCACGCCCGAGACCCCCAGGTCCAGCCCCGCCTTGCCCTCGCGGTCCACCAAAACCAGGCCATAGGGATCGCCCAGCTCGTCCAGGAAGGCGCGGGTGGCGACGGGATTGTCCTTGTAGGCAATGCCCACCACGGCGATGCCCTGCTGCTGCAGCTTCATCAGCTGCGGATGCTCCAGCCGGCACGGCGCGCACCAGCTGGCGAACAGGTTGACGATCATGGGCCGCCCGCGCCCGGCAGTCTTCAGGTCCAGGAACTCGTCCACGGCCTGGTCCCCGCGCAGCATGGGCAGGACCGTCTCCGGGATCGGCTGGCCCACCATGGCATCGGGCTTGTATTCACGGCCCTGGCCGCCCAGCTTGTTCAGCTGGACCACCATGAAGACCGCCAGGACCACCAGGACCAGGATCGGCAGGAGCGCCCACAGCCGTTTCATTCGCCCGCACCCTCCAGCCGCCCAAGGTCCCGCTTCCAGCGGCGCGAAGCCATCGCCGCGCGCACCACCAGGGCCAGGAGGGCCAGCGCCGAGATGCCCCAGGCCCCCCAGACGAACAGGCCATAGGGGCTCATGTCCAGATCCAGCATCGGCTTTCCCTCCTCCCTAGGCCAGGCGCGCGGCGCGGGCGCGCAGCGACAGCACCCGGCGACGGCGCACCTCGGTGCGGATCGCCGTCAGCCAGATGGCTCCGAACAGCAGGCCATAGCCCGCCATCATCATCAGCAACGGCGTCAGATAGGCCGGGTCCACGCTGGTCCCGCCCGAGCGCAGCAGGGAGGCGGGCTGGTGCAGGGTGTTCCACCAGTCGACCGAGAACTTGACGATCGGCAGGTTGATCAGGCCCACCAGGCCCAGGACCGCCGCTGCCCGCCCGGCCTTCTGCTCGTCGTCGATCGAGGCGCGCAGGGCCATGTAGCCCAGGTAGAAGAGGAACAGCACCAGGAAGCTAGTCAGCCGCGCATCCCAGACCCACCAGGTGCCCCACATGGGCCGGGCCCACAGCGAGCCGGTCACCAGGGCCAGGGCCGTCAGCACGGCCCCGGGCAGGGCCGCCGCCCGCGCGGCCGCATCGGCCAGGGGATGACGGAACACCAGGGCAAAGAAGCTTGAGATGCCCAGGGCTCCATAGGCCATCAGGCCGACCGTGGCCGCCGGCACGTGGATGAACATGATCCGCACCGTGTCCCCCTGCTGGTAGTCCTCGGGCACGGTGAAGCTGAGCCAGCTGGCGACTGCCACCAGCCCGGCCGCCAGCGCCCACAGGACCGGGGTCACCGGGCGGGTGAAGCGCATGAAGCGGTCAGGATTGGCGAGGCCGAACATGGTTTGCGGATTAGGCGGTGTTGACCCTCACGGCAAGCGTGCGGGCCGTCGCGCTCAGAGTTTCAGGCCGTGCCCGGCGGCCAGGTCTTCCAGCTTGACCATCGGGCGCGGGCCCCAGTGGGCGATCACTTCCGAGGCGGCGAGCGAGCCCAGCTTGCCGGCGTCTTCCAGCGACAGGCCACGGGCCAGGCCCAGCAGGACCCCGGCGGCATACTGGTCACCGGCGCCGGTGGTATCGACCACCTTCTCCACCGGGAAGGCCGCGACCTCGACCCGCTCGTCGCCGCGCAGGATGACCGAGCCCTGGGGGCCACGGGTCACGGCCGCCACCTCGGTGATGCGGGCCAGCCGGGCGGCTGCGGCGTCAAAATCCTCGTCCTCGAACAGGGCCGTCAGCTCGGCGTCATTGGCCAGGACGATGTCGGCCGAGGCCTCGATGAAGGCCAGCAGCTCGGTGCGCCAGCGGTGGACGACAAAGCTGTCCGACAGGGTGATGGCCACCTTGCGACCGGCCGCGTGGGCCGCCGCAGCCGCCGCCTCGAAGGCGGCGCGGGCGGGGGCCGGGTCGAACAGATAGCCTTCCAGGTAGACGATGGCGCTCTCGCCGATCAGATCGGCATTGATGTCGGCCACGGTCAGCTGGTTGGCGGCCCCCAGGAAGGTGCACATGGTGCGCTGGCCATCGGGCGTGACATTGATCAGGCAGCGGCCGGTGCCATGGCCCGTCTCGGCCCCGTCTTCCAGCACCGGGGTGTCGAAGTGGACGCCAACGGCGCGGATGTCGTGACTGAAGACCTCGCCCAGGGTATCCTTGGCCACCTTGCCGATATAGGCGGCGCGCCCGCCGAACGAGCCGACGCCGGCCACCGTATTGCCCGCCGAACCGCCCGAGGCCTCGACCCCGGCGGCCATGGCGTCATACAGGGCCGCGCTCTGGGCCGCATCGACCAGCTGCATCGAGCCGGACACCAGATTCTGGGCCTCCAGGAACTCCGGTTCGCACGGGCTCAGGACATCGACGATGGCATTGCCGACGGCGCAGACATCATAACGGGCGGCAGAAGGGGCGATCTGGGTCATGAAGTCCCCTTAGCCTCCCCCGGCCCCCGGCGCCAGCACCGCTTTTCCCGGCGCGCCAAAACAGCCTATGCAAGGCTGCGAGGAGAGCCCGATGACCGAAGTCGCCGTCCTGACCCCTGATCCCAGCGACCTGTCCTATGCCAGCCAGTGGCCGGGCGTGCTGGAGCGCCTGTCCGAGGCCCTGGCCAGTGCCGGGATCACGGCCCGCCCGGCGCCGTGGACCGACCATGTCGACAGCCCCGACGGCCTGAAGCCCTATCCCCTGGTCCTGCCGGTCATCGCCTGGGGCTATCACCGCGACCACGGCCGGTGGCTGGACGCCTGCGCGGCCTGGCAGGCGGCGGGCCTGCCCCTGGCCAACCCGGCCCGGGTCCTGGGCTGGAACTCGGACAAGACCTATCTGGCGCGCCTGGCCGAGCGCGGCGTCACCATCCCCCCGACCCTCTTTGTCGATCAGGTCACACCCGAAGCCATCGAGGCCGCCTTTGCCCGGTTCAGCGTCGCCACCCTGATCGTCAAGCCGACCATCTCGGCCGGGGCCTGGAAGACGCTCAAGATCGAGGCCGGCGATGACCTGTCCGCCGCCGTGGCCCAGGCCCCGGCCGGCCCGGCCATGATCCAGCCCTTCGTGCCGACCATCGCCACCGAGGGCGAGACCTCCCTGCTCTTCTTTGGCGGCCGGTTCAGCCATGCGGTCAACAAGCGGCCCGGCGCGGCGGGCGAGTTCCGCATCCAGGTCCAGTTCGGCGGCCAGTATCGGGCGCTGGACACCGTGCCCGAGGCGGCCATGGCCCTGGCGCTGCGGACGCTTGAGGCCATCGACGAGCCCCTGCTCTATGCCCGCATCGACATGGTGCCGGACCTGGCGGGCCAGTGGTGCCTGATGGAGGCCGAGCTGATCGAGCCGGACTTCTACCTGGCCGCCGCGCCCGACGCCGGGCCCCGCTTCGCCCGGGCCGTGGCCGAGCGCCTTCGCGCCTAGCCTCCGGCCAGGGCCAGGGCCACGCCGCTGGCCGCCGTCAGGGCCACGACGATCCACGGCGGCCACTTCCACAGCGTCAGCAACGCAAAGCCGGCCGCCGCCACGGCCAGGTCCACCGGGACCAGGATCGCCCCGGTCCCCACCGGGTCATAAAGCGCCGCCGCCAGGATGCCGACGACCGCCGCATTGGCCCCGCGCATCGCGGCCTGGACCCGTGGGCGGACGCGGATCAGGGTCCAGAACGGCAGGGCTCCCGTCACCAGCAGCAGCCCGGGCACCGACAGGGCGACCAGGCCGACCAGAGCCAGGCCCAGCCCCTCGGGCCAGGGGGCCATGGCCATGCCCAGGAAGGCGGCAAAGGTGAACAGTGGCCCCGGCACCGCCTGCGCCGCGCCATAGCCGGCCAGGAAGGCGTCCTGGGTGATCCAGCCGGGCTCGACCACCGCTTCTTCCAGCAGGGGCAGGACCACATGGCCGCCGCCGAACACCAGGGCTCCCGAGCGATAGAAGGCCTCGACCACCGCCAGGCCACCGCCCTGGCTGGCCACCAGTGGCAGGCCCAGCAGCAGGCCCGCGAACAGCGCCAGGCAGGCCAGCCCCGTCCGCCGCGATACTGGCACCTGCCAGTCCAGGGCACCGGGCCCCCCGGCCACGCGGCACAGGGCCAGGCCGGCCACGGCCCCGATCACTATGGCACCGACCTGGCCCACCGCGCCGCCCAGCAGGACGGCGACCCCAACCGCCAGCGCGGCAATGAAGATCCTTTGCCCATCGGGCGTCAGGACGCGGGCCATGCCCCAGACGGCCTGGGCCACCACGGCCACGGCAACCAGCTTCAGCCCGTGGATCAGGCCCTCGCCCACCGGCCCCTCGAAATGGGCCGCGCCCAGGGCGAACAGGACCATCAGCATGGCCGAGGGCAGGGTAAAGGCGCTCCAGGCGGCGATCGCGCCCAGCGGCCCGGCCCGCAACAGGCCCAGGGCAAAGCCCACCTGGCTGGACGCCGGCCCCGGCAGGAACTGGCACAGGGCGACCAGGTCGGCATAGCCCGCCTCGTCGATCCAGCGGCGCCGCGCCACCAGCTCGTCGCGGAAATAGCCCAGGTGCGCGACCGGCCCGCCAAAGGCGCTCAGGCCCAGCTTCAGGAACGCCCCAAAGACCTCGGCGGCCGAGCCCCGCGCGGTAGCCTTTTCTGCGTCACCCGCTCCCGCGCCCATCCGCCTGGCCTATGCCCCCATGAAGCTGGCCCGCGACGGGCACAGGTCGGCGATCACGCAGGCTTCGCACCTGGGCCTTTGCGCCAGGCAGGTATAGCGGCCGTGCAGGATCAGCCAGTGGTGCGCCTTGGCCAGCCAGGCGGCGGGCACGACCTGGTGCAGCTGGTCCTCCACCTTGTCCGGGGTCGCGCCATTGGCCAGGCCCAGCCGGTGCGAGACGCGAAAGACGTGGGTATCGACGGCAATGGCGGGTTCGATGCCCAGCTCATTCAGCACCACGCTGGCGGTCTTGCGTCCGACGCCGGGAAGGGCCTGCAGGTCCTTGCGGTTCAGCGGCACCTCGCCGCCATGCTGCTCGACCAGGATGCGCGCCGCCGCGATCACATTCCTGGCCTTGGTGCGGTAAAGCCCGATCGAGGCGATCAGCGGGGTCAGCCCCTCCTCGCCCAGAGCCAGCATCTTCTGCGGCGTGTCGGCCACGGCAAACAGGGCCTTGGTCGCCTTGTTGACCCCCACGTCCGTCGCCTGGGCCGACAGCGCCACCGCCACCACCAGGGTATAGGGGTTCACGAAGTCCAGCTCGGTCTTCGGGTCCGGCATGATGCCCGACAGGCGGGTGAAAATCTCCTCGACCCGGTCCTCGTCCGGGGGCCAGCGGATCATCACCCCGACCGGGGCCTTCTTGGGCGCGCGCGAGCGCTTGCCCGGCGGCGGGACAAGGCCCGATTTCACGGCCCGGCTGACAGGCCTGGGCGAGGACGGCTTGCGAACAGTCATGGCCATGGCTTCACCCGCCCGACCCCGCCGCGTCAATGGTTCGCCATTGCCAAGGCCCGCGCC
>JAEYQX010000162.1 GCA_023409795.1 Pseudomonadota bacterium | reverse complement strand
GTCGGAGATCACCGGCGGCCTGAAGGCCCTGGCCAAGGAACTGAACGTTCCCATCATCGCCCTGTCGCAGCTGTCGCGTCAGGTCGAGCAACGCGACGACAAGCGCCCGCAGCTGTCCGACCTTCGTGAATCAGGCTCGATCGAGCAGGACGCCGACTGCGTCATGTTCGTCTATCGCGAAAGCTACTACCTGGGCCGCGCCGAGCCGCGCGAGGGCACCGAGGAACACCTGAAGTGGCAGGAAGACATGGACCGCCTGCAGCACCAGGCCGAGGTGGTCATCGGCAAGCAGCGTCACGGCCCCATCGGCATCGTCAAGCTGGCCTTCGACGCCAACACGACCCGGTTCGGCAATCTGGCCAAGGACGGCCGCTACGACGACCATTCCTACGAATAGGCCATCGGGACGAGGATGACGCGCTCAAGCTGAGGAAGAATAATCCGATGGGGTGTTGCGGGTCGTGGCGGGCGGCGTAGAAGGCTATCATGTCCTCCCTGCCCGCATCCCAGCCCGCCTCGCTCACGGTCGATCTTGGTGCCCTGGCGCGAAACTACCACTTCCTCGAGACCCTGACCGGGCGGCCGGTCAACCCGGTGGTCAAGGCTGACGCCTATGGCTTGGGTGCGGTCCAGGTGGCGCGCCGCCTGATGGCCGAGGGCGCGCGCACCTTCTTCGTGGCCCGCGCCCTGGAGGGGGTGGTCCTGCGCGAAGCCCTGGGCAGCGAGCCCACCATCTATGTCCTGGATGGGGCCCACGGCGACAACATCCACCCGATCCGCGCCGCCAACCTGCGCCCGGTGATCAACCAGCCGGCACAGCTTGAGGCCTGGAGCCAGTCCGGCGGCGGGGCCTGTGGCCTGCAGATCGACACGGCAATGAACCGCCTGGGCTATCGTGTCGACAATGCACCCGAGCCGTTCGACGGGCTGGAGCTGGTCATGACCCACCTGGCCTGCGCCGACGAGCCGGCCAATCCGCTGAACCGCCAGCAGCGCGATGCCTTTGACGCGGTAAGCCAGAAATATCCCGGCGCGACGCGCAGCTTTGCCAACTCGGGCGGCTGCTTCCTGGGTCCGGACTTCGGCTTTGACGTGGTGCGCCCCGGCATCTGCCTTTACGGCGGCGGGCCAGAGGGCAAGCCGGATGCCCGCATCGCCCCGGTCGCCACCCTGCAGGCCCAGGTCGTGCAGGTGCGCCAGGTGCCCGCCGGCGAGACCGTTGGCTATTCACAAGGCTACCGGGCCGACGCGGAAATCACCGTCGCCACCTGCGGCACAGGCTATGCCGATGGCGTCATGCGCGCGAACAGCCCCGGGGGCCAGGTCTGGGTCGCAGGCCAGCTGCGCCCGATCATCGGTCGTATCTCGATGGATGTCCTGGCCGTCGATGTCACCGGCCTGGCGGTCCAGGCGGGCGACACGGTCGAGATCTTCGGGGCCAACCGGATGGTCGATGACGCGGCCACGGCGGCAGGGACCATCAGCTATGAGATGCTGACCTCGATCACCCCGCGCGTGCCGCGTCTCTACGTCGGCTAGTAGCTGAACACCGCCGCCGACAGGACGCCCGCCCCGATGATCGAGCCGACAATCGCGCCGACGATGACCCACAGGACGATGGCCGCCAGGACCACGACCACGGTGTAGCCAATGGTCTTGGTCTCGGGCACGCGCATCAGGCGGCCAAGGCCCAGATAGAGCAGGTAGAGGCTGTAGAGCCCCAGCAGCCCGCCCAGCCACGACAGGGCCGGTATCAGCCCGAAGATGCCGGCCACCCAGGCGGCGGTGGACGCATAGACCGCCACCTTGACCGCTCGCAGGCGATCCTTGACCCCGTCAAAGCTGGAGGCCAGGGCCTCGATGATCAGGGCCAGCAGATAGACGGCCAGCAGGCTCAGCCCCCAGGTCACCAGGGCCGAGATCATCCCGCCGAACAGATTGACCCGATAGACCGAGCCGAACACCCGGACCGGCATCAACTGCTGTCCGATCAGGGTGGCCAGGGGCGCGATCGCCGTCAGCAGCACGGCATAGGGCACGAAGACAGAGCGAACCGTCGCCGCCTCGGCCTCGATGACCGGCCACTCCAGCTTGGGCCGCAGCAGAATGTTCTGCACCCGCTCCAGCAGGGGCGTGTTGCCAGCCGATGGCGTTTCCTGTGACATGGGGCCTCCCTCCCTTGATCGTATCACCGGTATTCAATCCAGAATGACCCCTAGTCACTGTCTGTGACAAGCCTTCGTGACCCCCTGCGTCAGTTACGGTCGCATGGCTGGATTGGCCCCCTCGCCTTCCCCCCGATTCCTGCTAGGTCAGGTCCATGGCGCGCGATACCCAAGTCTATATCTGTCAGTCCTGCGGGGCGGTTCATGCCAAGTGGTCGGGCCAATGCACCGGCTGTGGCGAGTGGAACACCCTGGCCGAGGAAAGCCGCTCGGCCCCGCCCGGCGCGATGAAGCCCGCGACCACGGCCCGCGGGCGCGGCCTGCAGTTCGAGACGCTTCAGTCCGACACGCCCGAGCCGCCGCGCATCGTTACCGGCGTGACCGAGTTCGACCGCGTCTGCGGCGGCGGCGTGGTGCCTGGCTCGGCCATCCTGCTGGGCAGCGACCCCGGCGTGGGCAAGTCCACCCTGCTGCTGGAAGTGACCGCAAAGGCCGCGCGTAATGGCGCCAGGGTCGCCTATATCTCGGGCGAGGAGGCCATCGAGCAGATCCGCGCCCGGGCCAAGCGCATGGGCGTCGCCGATGCGCCGGTGTCCCTGGCCTCGGCCACGGCGTTGCGCGAAATCCTGACGACGCTGAAACGCGACCAGTTCGACATCGTCATCATCGACTCCATCCAGACCCTGTGGTCCGACGCCCATGAAGCGGGACCCGGCTCGGTCACCCAGGTGCGGGCCTGCGCCGCCGAACTGGTGCGCCTGGCCAAGAATGGCGGCCCGGCCATCGTCCTGGTCGGCCATGTGACCAAGGACGGCCAGATCGCCGGCCCCCGCGTGGTCGAGCACATGGTCGATGCGGTCCTGAGCTTCGAGGGCGAGCGCGGCTATCCCTTCCGCATCCTGCGCGCCGGCAAGAACCGCTTTGGCGCGACCGACGAGATCGGTGTCTTCGAGATGGGCGATGCGGGCTTGCGTGAGGTCAACAATCCGTCTGCCCTCTTCCTGGGCGAGGGTAAGGACCGCGCACCCGGTGCCGCTGTTTTCGCCGGGATCGAGGGCTCCCGTCCCGTTCTGGTCGAGATCCAGGCCCTGGTCGCCCCGTCTGCCTATGGCACGCCGCGCCGCGCCGTCGTGGGCTGGGACTCAGGGCGCCTGGCCATGCTGCTGGCGGTGCTGGAGGCTCGCTGCGGCCTCGGCTTTGGCGACAAGGACGTCTATCTGAACGTCGCCGGTGGCCTGCGCATCAACGAGCCGGCCGCTGACCTGGCCGCCGCTGCGGCCCTGATCTCCTCGGCGCTGGACAAGCCCCTGCCGCCGGCCTGCGTCGTCTTTGGCGAGATTGGCCTGTCGGGAGAAATCCGGGCCGTGGGCCGGGCCGAGGCCCGCCTGCGCGAGGCCCAGAAGCTGGGCTTTGAACGCGCCCTGGCCCCGCCACAGGCCAATGGCAAGGTCAAGAAGGGAGCCGTCGCCCTGACCACGGCCAACCTTTTGAACGAAGTGGTTCAGCGGATCGACCAGAACCGCTACTAAGTCAGTTCCCGCCCCTGGCGGACCATCCGATTATACCGAGGGCCCTGCACGCGTGACCGGCTATGACGTCTTCATCATCCTGGCCCTGCTGGGCTCGGGGGCGGCGGGCTGGTTCCGGGGCGGCCTGCGCGAGCTGACGGCCCTGTTCAGCTTCATGGTCGCGGCCCTGATCGCCCTGGTCACCCTGCCGTGGACGGCCCCCATTGGCCGATCCCTGGTGAACCCGGACTGGGCCGGGTCGATCCTGGCTGTCGGCCTGACCTTCCTGATTCTCTATTTCGGCCTGAGAATTCTGGCTTCCAGCCTGTCCAAGGGCTTTCGCGGCCATGCCCTGGGCGTGGTTGACCAGGCGCTGGGCCTGGTGATCGGCCTGGTGCGCGCCCTGGTCCTGATCGGCGCGGCGCACCTGACCCTGATGGGGGTGATGACCGACAATCCGCCACTGTGGCTGACCCAGGCCCGGCTGTTTGCGGTCAGCGAGGGCTCAGCGCGGACGATCCAGACCGTCCTGCCCGCCCTGGGCAAGGGGGCCGATGCCATCACACCTGTCGTGAAAAGCTCCGTGCGCGAAGGCTTTTCCAATCAATAGCCTTGCCCCGAGGGCAATAGAGGACTACGTGCGCGGCGCTGCCGCTTGAGTTACCTTGTTCGGACATCGGAGCCTGACGATGCGCCATCTTATCGCTGACCCTGTCGTTCACAATGAGCACTGGCGCGAGCCGGATGACGACCAGCTTCGCCTGGAATGTGGTGTCTGCGGTGTCTGGGGGGCCCCGGACAACGAAGCTTCCTCGATCGTGGCGCTGGGCCTTCACGCCCTGCAACACCGGGGCCAGGAAGCCTGCGGCATCGCCAGCGTGGCTGACGAACGCTTCCACACCGAGCGCCATCAGGGCCTGGTAGGCGAGGCCTTCGGCAATGCTGACCTGCCCAGCCGCCTGCCGGGCGCGGCCGCCGTGGGCCACACGCGCTACTCGACCGCCGGTGGCAGCTTCCTGCGCAACATCCAGCCGATGTTCGCCGACCTGGACCAGGGCGGCATCGCCATCGCCCACAACGGCAACCTGACCAATTTCAAATACCTGCGCAGCCAGCTGGTGTCGGAAGGGGCCATCTTCCAGTCCACCTCGGACTCCGAGGCCATCCTTCACCTTATCGCCCGCAGCCGCAAAGCCAAGATCGTCGAGCGCTTCATTGATGCCCTGGGCCGGATCGAGGGCGGCTATGCCCTGGTCGCCCAGACCCGCTTCAAGATGATCGGTGCCCGTGACCCGCTGGGCATCCGCCCCCTGGTCCTGGGCAAGCTGGGCAAGGCCTGGGTCCTGGCCTCGGAAACCTGCGCGCTCGACACCATGGGCGCGACCTTCATCCGCGACATCGAGCATGGCGAAGTCGTCGTGATCGACGAGGAAGGCCTGACCTCGATCAAGCCCTTCCCCGAAAAGCCCGCCCGTCCCTGCCTGTTCGAATACGTCTATTTCGCCCGTCCGGATTCCATCGTGAACGGTCGCTCGGTCTATGAGGTCCGCAAGGAGATGGGCCGTCGCCTGGCGCGCGAGTTCCAGATCGATGCCGACATCGTGGTGCCAGTGCCCGATTCGGGCGTGCCGGCCGCCCTCGGCTACGCCCAGGAAGCGGGCATCCCGTTCGAGATGGGCATCATCCGCAGCCACTACCTGGGCCGCACCTTCATCCAGCCGTCTCAGGCCTCGCGCCAGAAGGGCGTGCGCATGAAGCACAGCCCGAACAAGGCCGTGCTGGCAGGCAAGCGCGTCGTCCTGATCGACGACTCCATCGTGCGCGGCACCACCTCGCTGAAGCTGGTGCGCGCGGTCCGCGCCGCCGGGGCCAAGGAGGTCCACCTGCGCTCGGCCAGCCCGCAGATTCTCTATCCCGACTTCTACGGCATCGACATGCCCGAGCGGGCGCAGCTGATGGCCGCCACCCACTCGATGGAAGAGATGCGTACCATCCTGGAAGTCGATTCGCTGGGCTTCCTGTCGATCGACGGCCTGTATGAGGCCACCGGTGCCGGCAAGCGCGATGCCGCCAGCCCGCAGTTCACGGACCACTACTTCACCGGCGACTATCCGACCCGCCTGCTGGACCGCGAGATCGAGGAAGGCGGCCGCAGCGCCAACCCCGGCCAGCTGTCCCTGCTGGTCACGGCCTGATCCATGTTCCGTCCCGGCGCTGAGGTGGCTTTCAACCTCAGCCCGGGCGCGCTATCAGCGTGACCATGGTTGATCACGCTTCGCTTCCCCTCGCCAACCGCATTGCCCTGGTCATCGGGGCCTCGCGCGGCATTGGCTATGAATCCGCCCTGGCCCTGGCCAAGGCCGGTGCCCACGTCATTGCCTGTGCGCGCACCCAGGGTGGGCTGGAAGAGCTGGACGACGCCATCTATGCCGCCACCGGCAAGCACGCGACCCTGATCCCCTTCGACCTGATCGACGGCGGGGCCATCGACCGGCTGGGCGGCGCAATCTATGAGCGGTTTGGCCGGATCGACATCTGGGTCCAGGCCGCCGCCATCATGGGCCAGTCGGGCCTGACGCCCGTCTCCCACGCCGAACCGCGCGAGTTCGCCAAGGTCGAGAAGATCAACTTCACCGGCGTCTATCGCCTGATCCGCTCGCTGGAGCCGCTGCTGATGGCCTCTGACGCCGGGCGCGTCATCCACTTCACCACCAGCGTTGCCACCGCCCCGCGCGCCTTCTGGGGCATGTATGCGGCGACCAAGGCCGGTGCCGAGGCCCTGATGAAGTGCTGGGCCGACGAGATCGAGAGCACGCCCGTGCGCGTCAGCATTGTCGATCCGGGCCGGATGCGGACCCAGCTGCGGGGCCAGGCCTATCCGGGCGAGGACCCCATGACCCTGCCCCACCCGTCCGAGATCGGCGACCTGGTCCGTGACCTGGCCCGCCCCGACCGGACCCCGCCCCTGACGGTCAGCTTCAAGGCATGGAAGCAGCGGCCGGCCACTGACGCGGCATAGGGCGCGGGCCATGTCGATCCAGTCGCCGGGGGGACGACTAGCCGGACCGACATCCTATAGCGGCGCGCGAACGGCCGTGCGCAGGCCCCTGGGCCCTGCCGTCCGCGCCACCCCCTGGACCGACGTCGCCGCCTTTGCGGCCTCGCTGGCCATCATCCTGATCTATTCCCAGTCTTGGGCTGCCCCGATGACGGGCTATGGCCAGCGTTCGGCCGATTTCCTCAGGAACTTCTACTATCCCGCCTATGGCCTAGCGCTCGCCATGGTGCTGCTCAGGCCCGGCTACAGCTTCAAGGCCGTGATGCGGGCCCCGCTGCTGATCCTGCTGCTGAGCCTGACCGCCGCCTCGGTCATGTGGTCGATCGCCCCGGACATGACCTCCAGGCGGGTGATGGCCCTGGTCTTTACCACCCTGGGCGGCGTGGCCCTGGCCACGCGCTGGCGCTGGACCACCCTGACCGAGCTGTTTGCCGCCGCCTTTGCCCTGATGGCCGTCGCGTCGCTGGTCCTGGGGGCACTGCTGCCGGACATGGGCCGGATGCAGGAAATCTTCCCGGGGGCCTGGCGCGGCCTGTGGCTGGAAAAGAATGCCCTGGGCGAGAACATGGGCCTGGCCACCATCTTCATGCTGGCCGCGGCCATCCTGGTCCCGCGCCGTCGCCTGTTGTGGCTGGCCCTTGCGGTCGTGGCCGCCGGGCTCGTGATCCTGTCGACATCGAAGACTTCCCTGGTGGTCCTGATCCTCAGCATCTGCAGCCTGATCTTCGTCGCCCTGGTCAAGAGCGGCCCCAGGCGGGCGATCATCGGCACCTGGCTGTCGGTCATGGTGGTGGCCGCCGGTACCCTGTTCATCGCGCTTTTCACCGACCAGTTCTTTGACCTGCTGGGCAAGGACGCCACCCTCACGGGCCGCACCGAGATCTGGGGGGCCATCCTTCGCCAGATGCAGGACCATGTCTGGACCGGCCTTGGCTATGGCGTGGCCTGGGACGACGAGTCGATCAGCGGCCCGGCCGCCTGGATCGCCCACGAGGCCCGCTTCAGCGCCGCCCACGCCCACAATGGCTGGCTGGAGGTCTACCTGGGCGTCGGCCTGATCGGGGTCATCATCTTTGGCCTGTGGTTCATCGAGATGTGGGGCCGCGCGCTGTGGTCAGCCTATGCCCGCCCCGCCGGCTGGCTGCTGGTGCCGATGATGACGGCCTATACCCTGACCATGATGACCGAGAGCATCACCATGGTCTGGCATAACCTGCGCTGGGTCCTGTTCGTCACCCTGGCCCTCAAGGCCGCGCTGGGAGAGAGCGACATGGCCCCCCGGATGGTGCGCCGCGTGACCCGCATCCGCCGTCGCCGCCAGCCCCTCTGACGCCTACAAGAAAAAAAAAGGGAGGCCCTGATGCAGAGCCTCCCCTTTCAATCTACTTGCGCGAGCCCTGCTTCTGGCCGGTTCGCACCCGGCCCGAGCGCGAGACCTGGCGGGCACCGCCACGGGCCCCCTTCTGGACGGCGATGCTCTGGCCCGCCTTCTTCGAAGCGCTGGCCTTCAGCCCGCCCAGGGCCTTGGTCTTGGGCTTGATGCCGGACTTCTTCTGCTCCAGCGCCTTGCCGGGCAGGTTCGACAGCCGCTCTTCCTTCTCGGCCTTCTGCACCTTGCGCGGGGCCGTCTTGGCCGCGCCCTTGAAGCGTTCCGGGCCCGACTTGGCCCCGCCCGCGACATAGGGGTTCTCCGAGCCCGACTTGACCGTCAGGCGGATCGGCGTGCCCGGCAGGTCAAAGCTCTCGCGCAGGGAGTTGATCAGGTAGCGCTTGTAGTGGTCCGGCATTTCGGACGCACGGTTGGCGTTCAGCACAAAGGTCGGCGGCCGCGACTTGATCTGGGCCATATACTTGGGCTTCACGCGCTTGCCGTCGACGGCGGGCGGCGGGTGCCTCTGGGTCGCCAGAGCCAGCCAGGTGTTCAGGTCCTTGGTCTTCACCTTCACCGACCAGGTCTCATAGGCCTGGATGATGGCGGGCATCAGGCGGTCAACGCCGCGGCCATTGTGCGACGACAGGGCGACGAAGGGCGTGCCCTTCAGCTGGGGCAGCTTGTCCTCGGCCATGCGCTTCAGCTCGGCCAGGCGCGACTGGGGCTCTTCTTCCAGGTCCCACTTGGAGGCGACATAGACCAGGGCCCGGCCCTCGCGCTCGACCAGGTCGGCCAGCTGCAGGTCCTGGGTGTCAAAGGCGTCGTCCTTGTCCATGACCAGAACCACGACCTCGGCAAAGGTCAGGGCGCGGATGGTGTCGGCCACCGACAGCTTTTCCAGCTTCTCCTGGACACGGGCCTTGCGGCGCATCCCGGCGGTATCGACGAAGCGGATCGGGCGGCCTTCATATTCCCAGTCGACCGAGATGGAGTCGCGGGTGATCCCGGCTTCCGGTCCGGTCAGCAGGCGGTCGTCGCCGATCAGCCGGTTCACCAGGGTCGACTTGCCCGCGTTGGGGCGGCCGATGATGGCGATGCGGATCGGCTTTTCCGGCTCGTCCTCTTCCTCGATGAAGACATCCTGCGAGGCGACCAGCAGGGCCTGATACAGGTCCGCCATGCCCTCGCCGTGTTCGGCCGAGATGGCCACCGGCTCGCCAAAGCCCAGGGAGTGGGCCTCGCCGATCCCGCCCGTGCTTTCACGGCTTTCGGACTTGTTGGCCAGCAAGATGACCGGCTTGTGCACCTTGCGCAGGCGGTCCGCAAAGATGCGGTCCAGCTGGGTCACGCCCTCGCGCGCGTCCATGGTGAACAGGATGACGTCGGCGTCGTCGATGGCCGCCTCGGTCTGCTCGCGCATCCGGGCTTCCAGGCTTTCGTCGGTCACGTCCTCATAGCCGGCCGTGTGAATGAGGGTCAGGTCCATGTCCCCGATGTTGCCATCGGCATAGCGACGGTCACGGGTCACCCCCGGCCGGTCATCGACCAGCGCAAGGCGCTTGCCGACCAGACGGTTGAACAGGGTCGATTTGCCCACATTGGGCCGGCCAACAATGGCGATCTTCAGAGCCATGCAGGCCTTCTAACTCAAAAACAGACTAAGGTCAGCGGATGCTGACCAGTTGGCCCTTGTCCGTCAGGACATAGAGGGCACCATTATAGGCTGCCGGGGCGATAAAGGCCGCGGCACCCAGCTTCAGCGTGGACTGCAGGGCCCCCGTCTTCGGATCAAAGGCCACCAGCTCACCATCCGAGTTGACCAGGATCAGGCGGTTGGAGGCCAGGATCGGGCCCGACCAGACCGGACGAACCGTCTTGGAGCCAATGCCGAAGACGCCGCCCTCGGTGCGCACGCGGCCCTCGTTCAGGTCGCGGGTCCAGTAAACCTGGCCGCTGTCGCGGTTGACCACGGTCAGCTCGCCGTCCTTGGACACGACATAGACCACGTCACCCACCGGCAGGGGGGCGTTGACGCCCGCGACCGGCAGCGACCAGCGCGGCTGGCCCGTGCGCAGGTCCATGGCCTGCATCACGCCCGACTGGCTGATGGCATAGACGAAGCCGCGGCTGACGACCGGACGGCCGGCAATGTCACGCAGTTCCGACAGGGCGCTGGTCCGGCTGGTGCGCGACAGGACTTCCTGCCAGACCGGCTGGCCGTTGCTGGCGCGCAGGGCCACCAGCTCACCCGAGGAGAAGGGAGCCAGGACCGTCTCGCCGCTGACTGCCGGGCTGGAGGCGCGCATGATGCGGGCCGGCTCGGTAATGCCGCGATAGGACCATTCCTGGACGCCGGTGTTGACGTTGAACGCCATCAGCTGGTTGTCGACATCGATCGCATAGACGCGCTGGCCCGAGACCGTCGGCGCACCGTGGATCGGCAGGTCGACCTTGGTCGTCCAGGCCCCTCGCCCGTTGCCGCGTCCAGGGCCGTCATGTTGCGATAGCCGGACGAGACGAACACCTTGCCCGCGCCGACAGCCACGCCACCGCCAAAGCCGCCGCCGGTGGCCCCGCCGCCCAGGCCAAGGCCAAAGAAGCGGCCGCCGCGCTCATTGTCGGCCACCTTGACGTCAGCCTTCCAGACGACCGTGCCGGTGTTGGCATCCACCGCCGTCACGGTCGATTCGCCGTCCATGACGAAGATGCGGCCGTTGTCGGCGACGACGGGCGACATCACCTGGCGGGTCCGCGAGGAACCGGCGCCGATGTCGCGACGCCAGGCAATCGCCAGCTCAGGCGCGGCGATCACGTGTTCGATGGCGTTGTCGGCATTGCCGCCCGGCTGGGTCCAGGCCGTGGCGGCCTGGGGACCGGGCAGGAAGAAGTCCCGACCCGACAGGGCCGCGGACGGCGTCAGGCTTTGTTCAAACTCCAGGATCGAGACCCGCTGCCCTTCGGAGGCACGCGCCACCTCTTCCTTGTCACCGCCCAGCCCGAACGGGAGGGCCCGCTGGATCGTGCCACAGGACGCGACCGTCAGAGCCAGGCCGCACATCAAGACAGTTTTAGGAAGGCGATTCATGCAAGGTCGTCCTGAAGCGTCGATTACGGGCGTTCTTCTGCAGCCACTGCGGCAGGCGCAGTCGGAGCCGGCAGAGCCAAAGCGGCCTTAACGATGTTGGGCAGGGCCGCAGCCGTGCCGGAGTCGATCACCTGGACCGCAGCCTGGGCGCGGGCGCGCACGTCGTCCGAGACGTCCTGGCCCAGCTGCAGCTGGACGAAGATCGCGCGGGCGTCGGCCGTCTTGCCATGCTGCAGCAGGGCCATGGCCTGGGCTTCCTGGGCATAGGCGCGCAGCGGGCGCTTCTCGGCGACCAGCGGCTCCAGGCGCTGCTGGATGTCGGCCAACGGGGCCGTGTCCATCAGCAGGAGCGCAGCCTTGAAGGCCGCGACGTCGGACAGCAGCGGCTGACGCGAAGCCTTGGCGGCTTCGTCGAACAGGGCCACGGCCTCGGTATTCTTGTTGGCGCTGACGGCGATGCCGGCGCGCTGCATCAGGCCCAGGGCCTTGTAGGCTCCATTGCCGACCTCGACCGCCTCGGCAAAGGCTTCGTCGGCGGTCTTGGCGTCGCCGGCTTCCAGCGCCACCATGCCGCGATCATAGGCAGCAGAGGCCTTTTCGGCCTGATTGGTCTGCCAGGACTGCCAGCCCCACCAGGCCAGGGCGGCGACAAGCGCCAGCACCAGGACACCGCCGAGCACCGGCAGCCACGTCCGGGCCATTCGCTTGTATCGATCGGAGCGGAGCTCCTCCTCGACCTGTTCGAAGACGTCTACCACGAAACCTCGCCCCAAAAATCGCTGCCAAGACTGATCACAAAACCGCCGCGACCCTAGAGGGTCGGCGCTCAAGCCGCAACGCAGGCGATGTGCAACCTGTCTCTTTTTACGATCTAGGCCAGCACTACGTCAGGAAAACGGCGATCAGACATGCTGGTAAAGCTTGATCGCCCCGACCGTCAGAAGCGCCATGATCAGCCCCGCCGCGACCAGGAAGACCTGCGTCTGACCCATGGATCCATAGTCGAATCCGCCCAGCCCCACGCTGTCCGCCAGGGTTTGCAGGGCCACGCCACCTTCGCGGGCGGCATCGGACAGGCCCGTCGATCGGGCGGTTCCTGATTCTGCCGTCAGCGAGCCCTGGCCCAGGGTCAGGTTGACCCCGACCATCTCATTGACCGCCACCACACCGCCGACAAGGCCCGCCGCGCCCAGGGCCAGGCTGCGGATACGCGAGGACTTGTTGAGGCGATTCAGCACGCGGCCGTTGAACTGGGCCGAATCATTGAACTCGGGCGCGCGTGCAAACAGACGCTCGATCGCGGGATCAAAATCGTCAGCCGACATTCGACACGCTCCTGTGAGCGACGGCTTCCGGGGCGAGCCGGAGCCGAAGTTTATCCAGACCACGCTTGACATGGGATTTCACCGTTCCGAGCGGCAAATTTAGGGCGGTGGCGATCTCGGGATGGGACAGGCCCGCCCCGTGGCACAGGGAAACACAGAGCCGCTCTGCCTCGCCCAGGGTCTTCAGGGCCTCATCCAGGTCCATCCGGCCATGGGCATCGACCGGCCGCGCTTCTTCCTCGACCGCAGACTCCGCGACGAAGCGGGCGTCATAGGCGCATCGCTTGATATAGAGGCGCGCCGCAATCCGCCGCACCCAGGCTGAAAACGTCCCCTCCCCCCTGAACTCGGCGCATTTCTCAAAGGCCAGCAGGAAGGCGTCCTGGGCCACGTCGTCGGCAAGGGCCGGCTGGGCCCCCATCCGGCGCAGCAGGCCGCGCACCGCCGGACTGTGCCGACGGACCAGCTCGCCGAACTCATGACGCCCGCCCGCCGCCGCCAGGGCAGCCAGCTCGACATCATGCAGGTCACGAAGGATCCTGGTCATGGCGGTTCCCCTCGCGTCCCCGCCTACCCCTTGTTCTTGTTGAAGAAGCTCAGGATCACAAAGGCCAGGCCGATCATGCCCGGAATGGCCCCGGCCCCGGCGATCGGATAGAAGGCATCGGAGTCGATCAGCCCGATCGAATAGCCCAGCAGGGCGATGCCGATGCTGACCGACAGCAGGATGACGCCGACGCGCATGTCCTTGGCGGCCGTGGCCGGTTCCTTGATTTCCTGGCGCGTCAGCTTCTCGACCAGTTCCGGTGGCAGCGACTGGCCCTCGCGGATGGCGGCGCGCAGCGTCTCCTGCATTTCCCTGCGTTCACGGCTCTTGAGCCAGGCCGGGATCACCACGATCGCAATGACCATGATAAACGGAGCCAGAGGGATCAGGATCTCCATGGGACTTTGCCTCTTCTTCAAAAACCGGCGGTAGCGTGGCGCTACGCCTTTCTGATCAGCAAGAGCCTCCCAAGGCAACAAACAGATGCACGGACCCGGATGAAGTCTTTGTAAGGTTTCGTCCGCGCAGATCTTGCCCGTAATCGGGCCTCGTCAGGCTCAGCGCAGCGCCGCCTCATAGGCCTCGGGCTTGAAGCCCAGCAGGGTCTGGCCCGTGCCCAGGTCCAGCACCGGCCGCTTGATCATCGACGGCTGCGCCATCATCAGGGCCATGGCCTTTTCGGCATCCAGATCAGCCTTGGCCTCGTCCGGCAGCTTGCGGAAGGTGGTCCCGGCGCGGTTCAGCACCTTTTCCCAGCCATGCTCGGCCACCCATTTTTCCAGCTCGACCCGGTCCGCGCCCTTCACCTTGTAGTCGTGAAACCCATAGGCCACGCCCTTCCCGTCCAGCCAGACCCGCGCCTTCTTCATCGTGTCGCAGGCTTTGATGCCATATAGGGTGATGGCCATGATGCGCTCCCGAACTGCCTGGAAAAGGCGGCTGTCGCATCGAATGGCCGATGGGTCAAATGCGGGTGGCATTACCCGCCAGAACCTTGCGCGCCTGTCGGTCATGTCGCTTGGGCAAGGACCGGTTTCAGGCCGAGCCCCCCCGATCAGCCCCCCGCCTTCATGCTCCACAGGTCCAGGTCGTCTTCGCGCGCGATCAGGGCCAGGCCCGAGGCGATGGATTCGAACTCGCCGCCGGTCTCGATGCGGTCAGCGCCAAAGCGGCGGATGAAGATGTCGCGCACGGCCGGCACGAAGCTGGTGCCGCCGGTCAGGAAGACGCGGTCGATCTGGCTGGCGTCAAGGCCCGACTGTTCGATGGCCTGGTCCACGGCCGCCTGCATGGCCTCCAGCTCAGGCGCGATCCAGGCTTCGAACTCGATGCGGCTGACCGGCTTTTCGATGGTCACCGAACCGGCGCGGAAGCTGAACAGGGCCTCTTCCTGGTCGGACAGGGCCTCCTTCAGGCCCGATACCGCGCGATAGAGTTCATAGCCGTAGTTATCGTCCAGCACCTCGATCAGGCGCTCGATCTTGTCTGGCTCCAGCGCGGTCGAGGCCAGGGCGCGGATGTCGCGCATGTCCCTTGACGCGCGCAGCAGGGCGAGCTGGTCCCAGCGGGCAAAGGCACTGTAGTAGCGCTGCGGCACCGGCAGCTGGTTGTCGAAGGCGCGGTAAAGGCTGCCCTTGCCCAGCTCGGGCGAGACCAGCTGGTCGATGATGCGATAGTCAAAGGCATCGCCCGCCACCCCGACGCCAGAGCGCGCCAGCGGGGTCGAGGTCAGGTGCCCGTCCCTCTGCTCAAAGCGGACGATGGAGAAGTCACTGGTGCCCCCGCCAAAGTCGGCGACCAGGACATTGGCGTCGCGGGTCAGCTGGCGCGCAAAGAAGAAGGCGGCACCGACGGGCTCGTAGGCATAGCGGATGTCGGTAAAGCCCAGCCGCCGGAAGGCCTGCTCATACCGCTCCATCGCCAGGTGCTCATCGGGATTGTTGCCGGCAAAGGTGACGGGGCGACCGACAATGATGCGCGGCGGCAGGCTCTGCATTGCGGGGCCCGCGTGATGCTTCACCCGCAGCAGGAAGGCCGACAGCAGGTCCTCGAACCGATAGCGCTTGTTGTCGATGCGCGTCTCGGTAAAGGCGGCGCTGGCGGCAAAGGTCTTGAACGACTGGATGAAGCGGGTCTCCAGCGGGTCCTCGACATAGGCCTCGATGGCAAAGGGCCCCGCCTCGATCACCCGCTCGGGTGCGCCGCCGTCGTCGCTTTCAAACAGCTGGAAGCTGAGCGCCGAGCGGAAGGCGAACAGGTCCCGCGCCCCGGCCTCGAACCGCACCAGCTGGGCTGGGCCGTCCCCCCAGGTCATCGAGACCACCGTATTGGTGGTGCCAAAGTCGATGCCGATGGTGGCGGGGGTGGCGGAAGTCATGACGCGGGACCTGGGGGAGCAGAAGGAGGCGGGTTCCTAGTCCCCTGCCCGCTCAGGTCAAGGCCGTGGATGAGTTTGTCACGGAAATGGACCCCGGTGGCCGACTCGGACACAGTGGCCGCGAATGTCCGATTCCCGCGCCACATCGCCCAGCTTCTACGAGTTCTTTGCCGGTGGCGGGATGGTGCGCGCCGGCCTGGGGCCGGACTGGACCTGCCTGTTCGCCAATGACTTCGACGCCAAGAAGGGCTTTTCCTACCAGGCCAACTGGGGCACCGGTGGCGAGCTGACCGTGGCCGACATCCGCGACCTGACGACCGAACAGCTGCCCGGCCATGCCGACATGGTCTGGGGCAGCTTCCCCTGCCAGGACCTGTCTCTGGCAGGACTGGGCGGTGGCCTGAAGGGCGAGCGGTCGGGCACCTTCTATGCCTTCTGGCAGCTGATCCACGGCCTGATCGACGAAGGCCGCGCCCCGCGCATCGTGGCGGTCGAGAATGTCTGCGGGGCCCTGACGTCCAAGGGGGGCCAGGATTTCGAGGCCATCTGCCGCACCTTTGCCCAGGCGGGCTATCGCTATGGGGCCCTGGTCATCAACGCCGACCTGTTCGTGCCCCAGTCCCGCCCCCGCCTGTTCGTGATCGGGGTCAGCCCCGAGGTCGAGGTCGCGCCGGACCTGCTGTCGCCCGAGCCGATGGAGCCGTTCCACACCCGCGTCCTGCGCCGCGCGGTGGCGCGCCTGCCCCAGGATGTAGCCGATGCCCTGCTGTGGTGGAACATCCCCACGCCCGAGCGCCGGATCAACACCTTTGCCGACATCATCGAGGAAAGGCCCAGGAGCGTTGCCTGGCACCCCTATGCCGAGACGCGCAAGCTGCTGGACATGATGTCTCCCCTGCACCTGGCCAAGGTGGCAGCGGCCAAGCGGACAGGACGGCGCATGGTCGGCGGGGTCTATCGCCGCACCCGCCGCGATGCGGACGGCAACAAGGTCCAGCGCGCCGAGGTCCGCTTTGACGATGTCGCCGGCTGCCTGCGCACGCCGTCGGGGGGCTCCAGCCGCCAGGTCCTGCTGGTGGTCGAGGGCCGCAAGGTGCGCTCGCGCCTGATCTCGGCCCGCGAGACGGCTCGCCTGATGGGGCTCAGCGACAGCTATGTCCTGCCGCGCCAGTATAATGACGCCTACCACCTGACCGGCGACGGCGTCGTGGCCCCGGTGGTCAGCCACCTGGCCCGCCATATCCTTGAGCCCCTGACCGGCACCGGCAGCGCCCGCGACGACCTTTGCGACGTCGCCTGAAACCAAATTTTCCTGTTCCGAAATGAAACGGGCGGGAACCCGGCTTTGCTATAAGTGATTATACCCCATAGTGGGGTGACAGCGGTATTTTGGCGACCGTCAACAGAGAAATCATCATATCTGCATAAGGACAGGCACCTTCCCATGTCAGCGGCGTTAGGGGGTCCCATGCCAAGGAGTTCGTGTGCTTAAAGTGGCTGAAAACGTTGATTTGGTCACAGCATTCAATGCCTCACCAAATCCCTACACCATCCTGGATGCACAGTTTCGCTATGCAGGGATGAACCCTGCCTACCTGGAAGCCACGCAGTCCCGCCGCGAGGATCTGATCGGCCGTAACCTGTTCGAGGTATTCGACGGGGGTAACAGTGCTGGTGTCGAGGAACTGCGTCATTCGCTGAACGAGGTGCTGGCCACGGGCGAGCCGCACCTGATGCCCCTGGTCCACTATCCGCTGACCTTCAGGGACGCCAACGGCAAGGCCGTGCTCCAGGACCGCTACTGGAGTGCCACCCACACCCCGATCAAGGACTCCGAGGGCCGCGTCACCCATATCCTGCAGCACACCCAGGACGTCACCGACACCCTGAACCTTCGCCGCCTGGCGTCTGCTTTGGCCCCGGGCGACCCGCTGGAGGCCATCCACGACATCCTGGGCGACGGTGCCTATCGCCGGGCCGCCACCATCCAGGCCGACAACCGGCGCCTGGCCAAGGAGCGCACCCAGCTTCTGGAGATGTTCGCCCAGGCACCCGGCTTCGTCGCCATCCTGACCGGGCCCGAGCATCGGCTGCAGCGGATGAACGTCGCCTGCGCCGAGCTGCTGGGACACCGCGACATCATCGGCATGCCGATCCGCGAGGCCCTGCCCGAGCTGGAAACCCAGGGCTATCACGATGCCATGGACGCGGTTTACGCCACCGGCGAACCCTTTCAGGGCCGGCAGAGCCCCATCATGCTCAGCTATCCGTCGCGCGATGCCTGGGACACCCGCTACATCGACTTCATGTTCCAGCCCCTGCGCGAGCCGGATGGCCAGATCACCGGCGTCTTCGTCCAGGGCCATGACGTCACCGAATCCGTCCTCGCCGCCCAGCGCCAGAAGCTGATGATCGACGAGCTGAACCACCGGGTGAAGAACACCCTGGCCACGGTCCAGTCCATCGCCATGCAGACGGCGCGGTCGCATCAGGACCCGGCCAGCTTTGCCGAGACCTTCCAGGCCCGGATCCTGGCCCTGTCCCATACCCACGACCTCCTGACCCAGAGCCTGTGGGAGGGTGCCGAACTGCGGGCCGTGATCGAGCATGAGATCGCGGCCTATGGCCCGTCGCGCCTGTCCCTGAACGGGCCCAAGGTGGCCCTGGACCCCGCAACGGCTGTTTCCATGGGCATGATCTTTCATGAACTGGCAACCAATGCGGCCAAGTATGGGGCCCTGTCGCCTGGCTCGGGCCGGGTCTTCGTGGACTGGTGCCTGGCCAGTAATGGCACCCGGCTGGACCTGACCTGGACCGAGGACGGCGGCCCGCCCACAGCCCCGCCCCAGCGGCGCGGCTTTGGCAGTCGCCTGATTGAACGCAATGTGCGCCACGATCTCGCCGGAAAGGTGGCAACCTCTTTCACCCCCGGCGGGTTCAAGGCAGAGTTTTCGATACCACTTTCAAAGGACCCGTAATGACAAACGCCCTGGAAGGCCGAAGAGTCCTAGTTATCGAAGACGAGTCCTTGGTGGCCATGCTGCTCGAAACCATCCTTGAGGACATGGGCTGCGAAGTGATCGGGCCGGAATCCAACGTCGATGATGGCCTGCAGGCCGCGTCCAGCACCCCCAATCTTGATGCCGCCCTGCTGGACGTGAATGTCGCGGGGCGCGAGGTGTTTCCGGTGGCCGAGGCCCTGCTGGCCCGCGACGTGCCGGTCGTCTTCTCGACCGGCTATGGCGAAAGCGGCCTGCCCGAACAGTGGCGCGGTCGCCCGACGATCCAGAAGCCCTTTACCGAAAGCACCATCCGCGACGCCCTGCTGCGCGCCATCGTCCCCGCCTGAGAACAGCCGCATCACGGCCGGCGCGGGGCGAACCAGCCCTGCTCAGTCCGCTGCACCGTCCCCGCCACCGCCAGCACCGCCAGGGTCTGAGCAATGCGATCCTTTCTCTACGCGATTTCACCGCCAAGATAGCGTCGGTGCAGCAGGGGGGCACCCAGCCAGTAGGCCAGTTCGGCAGGCCGGCTGATGTCCCAGACGGCGATGTCGGCGGCCTTGCCCGTCTCCAGCGTGCC
>JAEYQX010000237.1 GCA_023409795.1 Pseudomonadota bacterium | reverse complement strand
CAGTCGCTGGCCCAGATCGGCCGCCTGCCCAATGCGGTCATCGCCTGCATCGGCGGGGGCTCCAACGCCATCGGGGCCATGCACCCCTTCATCAATGACGCCGAGGTGCGCCTGATCGGGGTCGAGGCGGCGGGCCATGGCCTGGATACGCCCGAGCACGCCGCCAGCCTGAAGGGCGGCCGCCCCGGTGTCCTGCACGGCAACCGCACCTACCTGCTCCAGGACGAAGACGGCCAGATCCTGGAGGGCCACTCGATCTCGGCGGGCCTGGACTATCCCGGCATCGGGCCCGAGCACGCCTGGCTCAATGACCTGGGTCGCGGCGAATACCTGTCGACGACCGACGACGAGGCGCTGGAAGCCTTCCAGCTGCTGTCGAAGCTTGAGGGCATCATTCCGGCGCTTGAGCCCTCCCATGCCCTGGCCCGTGTGGGCGAGGTCGCCAGGCAGGTCGGCAAGGGCGGGGACGTGGTCTTGGTCCTGTCCGGACGCGGCGACAAGGACATCTTTACCGTAGCCAATCACCTGGGGGTTAAACTCTGATGCTCACTCTTGCGACCCTGGCGGCGGTAACCGCGCTTGTCTCGCCGACCCTGGCCCTGGCCCAAACGTCGACCCCGACGCCGGCCCAATCCCAGGCCCCCGCAGCGGCCAATCCCTACCAGCCCGCGCCGCCGCCCGTGGCCAGCTTCCCGCTGCCGGCCCCGGCGACCGAGGCCACGGACTGTGGCGGCCTGCTGCGCACGCCGGCCTATTGCGTCACGGCCCAGCTGACCGACATCGGCACCCTGGCCGAGCAGTATATCGAGACCCTGGGCACGGTTGGCTGGCTGGCGGCGGATGGCGACGACAACCGCGTCATCTTCGTGCGCCGCCGCGAGGCCGGGGGCTGCGACGGGATGCAGATGATCGCCTTCTATGACGAGGCCCGCCCGGTCACCCCTACGACCATGGGCTACCTGGGCTTTGCCGCCATTCCCGGCGACATCTGCGTCGCCCCGGAATCGTCTGCTGCACAGGGACCTGCATCCCAGTGACCACGGCCCGCATCGACGCCCGCTTTGCCCAGCTTAAGGCCGAGGGCAGGGCCGGGTTCATCCCCTATGTCATGACCGGCGATCCCAGCCGCGATGAAGCCCTGGACATCCTGCGTGGCCTGCCTGCGGCCGGGGCGGACCTGATCGAACTGGGCCTGGCCTTTTCCGATCCCATGGCCGAGGGGCCGCCGATCCAGCGCGCCGCCCTGCGCGGACTGAAGGCGGGCATGACCCTGCGCGGCACGCTCGACCTGGTGGCCGACTTCCGCCAGTCGGACCAGACCACGCCCCTGATCCTGATGGGCTATCTGAACCCGGTCGAATCCTATGGCTATGAGGCCTTCGCCCGCGATGCGGCGGCGGCGGGTGTGGACGGCCTCATCATCGTCGACTGTCCGCCCGAGGAGGCCGGTCCCCTGGTGGCGGCCCTCGATGCAGCCCAGGTCTCGCTGATCCGGCTGGCAACGCCCACCTCGGACGATGCCCGCCTGCAGGTCATTGCCCAGGGCACCTCGGGCTTTGTCTATTATGTCTCGGTCGCCGGGGTGACGGGGGTCAAGGAAGCCGTGGCCGCCGACGTGGCTCCGGCCGTCGCGCGGGTGCGCAGGGCTGCTGGCCTGCCGGTCGCGGTCGGCTTTGGCGTCAGGACGCCCGAGCGGGCCGCCGAGATCGCCCGGGTTTCCGACGCGGTGGTGGCCGGCTCCGTCTTTGTCGATGAGGTCGCCGCGGCCCTGGAGGCCGGTGAACCGGCGGTTCCGCGCGTCCTGGCCCGGGTAAAGGCCCTGGCCGATGCGGTGAAATCCGCCCGCCCCTAGTGCTTCCGTGGCGGAAACCGTCTAAAGGCGAGACATGGTCGAGAAACATCCTGACAACAAGCCGCGCGGCGGCTGGCTTTCCCGCTTTGCACCGGGCGTGCGCAAGATCGTCAGCCGGCGCGATACGCCTGACAATCTGTGGGTCAAGGATCCCGATACGGGCGAGATGCTGTTCCGTTCGGACCTGGAGGCGGCCCTGTGGGTCACGCCGTCGGGCCGTCATATGCGGATCAATGCCCCGACGCGCCTGAAGGCCACCTTCGACAACGGCGAATACCAGTCGATCGACACGCCGGACGTGCCCGAGGACCCGCTGAAGTTCTCGGACGGCAAGCCCTATCGCGAGCGCCTGAACGCTGCGCGCAAGGCGGCGGGCCGCAAGGACACCATGGCCATCGGCTTTGGCCAGATCAGCGGCACCCCGGCGGTGGTCATTGTCCAGGACTTTACCTTCATGGGTGGCTCCCTGGGCATGGCGGCCGGTGAGGCCTTCATCGCCGCCGCACGCGAAGCCATCCGGCGCGGCGTGCCCTTCGTCTGCTTCACCGCTGCCGGTGGGGCCCGCATGCAGGAAGGCGCGCTCAGCCTGATGCAGATGGCCCGCACCACCCTGGCGATCCAGGAGCTGAAGGCCGCGCAACTGCCCTATGTCGTGGTCCTGACCGACCCGACTACGGGGGGCGTGACCGCCTCCTATGCTATGCTGGGCGATGTGCACCTGGCCGAGCCCGGTGCCCTGATCGGCTTTGCCGGCCCGCGCGTCATCGAGACCACCATCCGTGAGAAGCTGCCGCCGGGCTTCCAGCGCGCCGAGTATCTCAAGGACAAGGGCATGGTCGACAAGGTCGTGTCCCGTGCGGACCTGCCCACCGTCCTGGGCCAGATCCTGTCCATGCTGATGGGCGGCCAGCGCAAGGCGGCTTAAGGGTCGTCATGGACCCGATTTCCCAGCGCCTCCTGGCCCGCCATCCGCAGAAGATCGATCTGTCCCTGGATCGGATGCGGGCCCTGTGCGCGGCGCTGGGCAATCCCCAGGATCGCCTGCCCCCGGTGGTCCACGTCGCCGGGACCAATGGCAAGGGCTCGACCGTGGCCCTGCTGCGCGCCATTGCCGAGGCCGCAGGGTTGAGGGTCCATGTCTATACCTCGCCCCACCTGGTGCGCTTCAACGAGCGGATCCGCCTGGCGGGGCAACTGATCAGCGACGAGCGTCTGAACGCCATACTGGACCGGATCGAGGCGGTGCCGGTCCAGGCCACGGTCTTCGAGAACACGACGGCGGCCGGCTTTGTCGCCATGAGCGAGGTGCCCGCCGACCTGGCCATCATCGAGGTGGGCCTGGGTGGCTCGCTGGATGCCACCAATGTCATCGAGCGACCGCTGCTGAGCCTGATCACGCCCGTCGACCTGGACCATGCCGAGTTCCTGGGCACCCGGATCGAGGGGATTGCCGGCGAGAAGGCCGGGATCATCAAGGCCGGGGCCCGGGCCCTGATCGGCCGCCAGTCCGAGGCCGTCATGGCCGTGATCGAGCAGCGTGCCCGCGAGGTCGGCTCGCCCCTGTCGGCCATGGGGGTGGACTTCGATGCCTGGGCCGAACGCGGCGGCCTGGCCTGGCAGGACACCGAGCGGTTGCTGGACCTGCCTGCCCCCGCGCTCAGCGGGGCGCACCAGTTCGACAATGCCGGACTGGCCATCGCCGCGGCCCTGGAGCTGGACCTGCCCGAGGCCGCCATTGCCGAGGGCCTGAAGGCGGTGCGCTGGCCGGCCCGGATGCAGCGGCTGACCGCTGGCCCCTATGCCGACAAGGCCCGCGCCCATGATGCCGAGCTGTGGCTGGATGGCGGGCACAATCCCCACGCCGGGCGAGCCCTGGCGCGCACCCTGGCCGAGCGCCAGGCCCGGGCCCCGCGCCCCACCGCCCTGATCTGCGGGATGCTGGCCAACAAGGACGCGGGTGGCTTCTTCGAGGCGCTCAAGGGCCAGGATCTGCGTGTCCTTACAGTCGGCTTTGACGGCTCCGCCGTCGACCCTGAGGCCCTGGCCGCCGTCGCCCAGGGGCGCGGCTTTGGAGCCCTGGCCGCCGGGTCGGTTGATGAGGCCATGGACCGCGCCCTGGCCCTCGGGGCCGGACGCATCGTCATCTGCGGCTCGCTCTATCTGGCGGGCGAGGTCCTCGGGGCCAGCGCGGAAACCTGGCCGGTCTGAGCCTTTCGCCCAGCAAAAAGGGCGGCCCCGTCCGGAACCGCCCTGTCGCCTGGTTCGATGTGGCCAGATCCTAGTCGGCCGACACGCCGGCCTCGGCCAGCCACTCGACGATCTTGCCCTTGGGCATGGCACCGACCTTCATCGAGGTCATCTGGCCGTCCTTGAACAGCATCAGGGTCGGGATACCCTTCACGCCCATCTTGGACGGGGTCATCGGACTGTCGTCGATGTTGACCTTGGCGATGGTGACCTTGCCACCCAGCTCGTCCGAGATCTGCTCCAGCGCCGGGCCGATCTGCTTGCACGGGCCGCACCATTCGGCCCAGAAGTCCACCAGGACCGGGGTCGAGGATTTGAGGACGTCGGCTTCAAAGCTGTCGTCGGTGACCTTGACTGTCGCCATCTATGTTCTCCGTTCATGAGCCGAAACCGCCTGGTCCTCGCGACCAGGCTGCCCCGGCAGGGCATTGGCACTCTACGGCTCGGCGTGCGGGGCCTTGCTGCAGAAGCGCGGGTTTGTCTGCACCGGCCGAGCCTGGGCTGCGGCGGGGGCGGTCGGATCAGATGTGGGGGCAAGCGCGCGCGAAATCAACGCGCATCTGCCAGGGCGGCGTCCATCAATGCACGGGGGACCGCCATCAGCCTGGGCCCATCGGTCCAGACCAGGGCCCCCTCGACCCGGCGGCCCGGATAAAGCTGCCGCAGCACGGCGACATAGATGGCCATCTGCAGGATATAGGCCGGGTCGGCGCGCTCGACATCGTCCGGGGCCGGACGATTGGACTTGAAGTCCACGACCAGCACCTGCTCGGGGGTCACCACCAGGCGGTCGATCCGCCCCGAGATATTGACGCCTGCGGGCAGTTCCGGGGCCGTGCCGGTCACGGCCACCTCGGCCCGGCTGCCGGGGCCAAAGACCGGGGCAAAGCGCTCGTCCTCCAGCACGCCAAAGGCCGCCGCGATGATTTCGTCGCGCTGCTCGAGGCTCAGGTCGCGTTCGCGCACCAGCATTCTCAGCGCCGCATCGGCCCGTTCCGCGACGGGCAGTTCCGGCAGCCGCTCCAACAGGCGGTGGATCAGGTCGCCGCGCCGGAAGCGGCCAAGCCCGGCCCCGGGGCCTTCGCCGCGCGCCAGGGGCGAGGGAGCCGGGATGCGCTTCATCTCCTGCATCTGGGAAGGCGAGACAAAGCGGGCCGCCTGGTCGACTTCGGGCCGCATCCTGGCCCAGCCGGGCAGGACCGGGCGCTCGGGCGTCGTCGCCGTGCTCGCCGCCATGGTCTCGGGCTCGGCACCAAAGCGACGCACGCCATTGTCCAGGGTGCGCACCTGGTCGCCCAGCCGGTCAAAGGTCTCTTCGATGACGGACCACCAGTCGCCTGCCTCGGGAGCCTTCCTGGAGCCGCGGCCCATGACGATGATCCGGTCGCGCGCCCGCGTCAGGGCCACATAGAGCAGGCGCAGGGATTCGTCGGACACGCGCTGTTCGCGGGCGTCGCGCGCCTCTTGCGATGCCCCGCAGTCCTCGGCCTTGGAGCCGGGGCACATCAGCCAGGCCTCGCCGCCCTGGCTCAGGGCCACGGGCATCAGGGTCGGCCCCTGGGCCTTGGCCTTCATCGTGGTGTCGGGAAGGATGACGATGGGGGCCTCCAGCCCCTTGGCTCCGTGGACGGTCATGACGCGGACCTCGCCGCGCGGCCCTTCCAACTCGCGCTTCACCTCCACATCGGCGGCCTCGAGCAGGGCCAGGCAGGTTTCCAGGTCCGTGCCGCCGCGCCGTTCAGCGGCCAGGACCTGGTTCAGGCTCTCGTCGATGGCCTCCTGGGCCTCGGCTCCCAGGCGGGCCAGGATGCGCGCGCGGCCGGACCGCCCTGTCTCGTCCACCCGGTTCAGCAGGCTGGCAAAGAAGGTAAAGGGATCGCGTTCGCGCAGGCGCCGCGCCTCGTCCAGCAGGGCCAGGGCCTGGCTCCACTCTGGGCGCTCGCCCGCCCGGGCCTTCAGCTCTTGCCACAGGCCCTTGCGCTTTTCCTTCCCGGCCAGATCGAACAGGCTGTCCTCGTCGACATCGCAGAAGGGGCTGCGCAGCACCTCGGCCAGGGACAGGTCATCGCCGGGGAAGAGGGCAAACCGGGCCAGGGCCTTCAGGTCGTCAAAGATGATGTGGCTGGACAGCTTCAGCCGGTCGGCCCCGGCCACCGGCACGCCGGCCCCCTTCAGGGCCCGGATGATTTCCTCGAAGGTCGCGTCGCGACGGCGCACCAGGACGATGAAGTCGCCATAGGTGCAGGCGCGCTTGTGCCCCTTCTTGTCGTGGACGACCGTGCCGGCCTCGACCTGCCGCCGGATTTCCAGGGCCAGGGCCTGGGCCAGGCGCTTGCGGGCGCTGGCCAGGCTTTCGGCATCGACGGGATCGTCCCAGGCATCGCGTTCCGGCGCGGCCTCGTCGATATAGAGGGGCCACAGGTCGACCGAGCCCCGATGGCCGGTGCGCGCAGCGATGTGCTGGGGGATGGCTCCCTCTTCCCCGACCAGGGCGCGGGTGCGGTCAGGGGCGGCAAAGACCTGGTCGACGAAGTTCAGGACGTCCTCGGTCGAGCGATAGGAGGTCAGCAGCGGCACCCCCTCGAAGCGGGCGCCGGCTCCATTGATCAACTGGTCATAGACGCGGCCTTCCTGGCGCAGGCGCTCCGGCCGGGCCCCCTGGAAGGAATAGATCGACTGCTTCTCGTCGCCGACGGCAAAGACGGTGCGCTCGGCCCCTTCGGCGGTGAAGAACTCGCCGGTCAGGGCGCGCATGATGGCCCATTGCTCGGGGGCCGTGTCCTGGGCCTCGTCGATCAGGACGTGGTCGATGCCGCCATCTAGCTTGTAGAGCACCCAGGCCGCCGTCGAACGCTGGGTCAGCAGCTCGACCGTCCGGGCCACCAGGTCCGAGAAGTCCAGCGCCCCGCGCTCCTGCTTGGCCTGTTCGTAGAGGGCGGCATGGGTGACGGCCAGGGTCAGCAGCCTGACCGTGTCGTCCGCCACCTTGGCGGCGCGGATCACGTCGCGGGTGGCGACATACTTGTCCTGCAGGTCGGACAGCCAGCCGCCGGCATCGGGTGGAGCCTGCTTTGTGGCCATCGACTTGCGCGGGTCGCCCTTGCCGGTCAGGAACACAGGGCCCAGGCCGTGGAAGGTCCATTCGTGGTCAAGGGCGAACAGCAGCTCGCTGGCGCGGTCACGATCGGCCTTGGCACCGGTGGCCATCAGGTCGGCGATGCGGCGCGCCTCGTCCCGGTCGATCCAGCGCATGAAGTCGGCGGCAATCTCGTCCACGCCCAGTTCGGGGTCGGCCCCGGTCAGCAGATGGGGACCGGGCGCATCACCACTGGCCACGCGGGCCACATAGTCGCTCAGGTCCGCGCGCCGGGCCTCGATCATCGACAGCAGGGCCTCGAACCGGGTCCAGTCCAGCTCGACGGCGAAGTGGGCATAGGCCGCCCCGATCGGGCCGTCGGGGTCGCCCAGGGCCTGGCGCGCCAGTTCCTCGCGGGCCTCGGTCGACAGGGCCACCGCCGCCTCGTCCTCCAGCACGGTAAAGCGGGGCGAGACGCCCGCCTCGATCGGGAAGCGACGCAGCAGCTTTTCGCAGAAGGCGTGGATGGTCTGGATCTTCAG
The DNA here is from genome assembly GCA_023409795.1 of Pseudomonadota bacterium. Lineage (GTDB taxonomy): Bacteria > Pseudomonadota > Alphaproteobacteria > Caulobacterales > Caulobacteraceae > Brevundimonas. The sequence goes on along the minus strand of JAEYQX010000237.1, from coordinate 470 downwards.
CCCGCCGGGGGTCTCCAGGGCGCGGGCGAACAGGCGACGGGCCTCGGACAGGCGCGCAGGGTCCAGGGCCGCAGGGGGGCTGTTGTCCAGCCGGGCCAGGGCCCCGGACAGCTCGGCATCGTCCATGACCGCCCAACTGCCCAGCGTGTCGAACAGGCGCGCCTGCATCTCGGCGGCAGCGGCCTTGGTATAGGTGACGCACAGGATGGACGAGGCGCTGGCCCCGCCCAGCAGCAGACGGGCCACGCGGTTGACCAGGGTGGTGGTCTTGCCCGAGCCGGCATTGGCGGTGACGAAGACGGACAGGCCGGGATCGGCGGCGCGGATCTGGGGGTCCATGACGGTCATTCGCTGCTGTCTCCCTCTTCGCCGCCGACGACGAACCACTCCCAGACCCGGGCCAGGTGGTCGTAGTTGCCGCCGAAATTGCCCATGAACTGGGGCGCGGCCCACGAGACATAGGGCGTGGC
>JAEYQX010000167.1 GCA_023409795.1 Pseudomonadota bacterium | reverse complement strand
GACCATCCACTGGCCCGACGCCTCGGGCGCGCTGCGCAAGCTGACACCCATCCTGATCGAGGACGAAGACCTGGTCGAGCAGCTGACCCATTAGGGCTTCGCCTTCACGGGATGCAAAAAAGCCGCTGCGGATCGCTCCGCAGCGGCTTTTCCTTGTCAGTGGCGGGCGGCTCAGTGCGCCGTCGGGACACTGGTCGAGGCCGGGGGCGTCGGCTCCGGCTTGTCATGGTCGACCACCGGGGTCTCGACATCCACGCCATCCGAGACCGGCGTCACCGGCACCGAGACAGACGGGCCGGACACGGGGTCCAGGGCGGCATCGCGGTTGGGCTTGATGCCCTTTTCCAGCAGGTCCGTGATCTCATGGCCCGACAGGGTCTCGAACTCCAGCAGGGCCTGGGACAGGGCCTCGTGGTCGGCCGCCTTCTCGGTCAGGATGCGGCGCGCTTCGTCCCAGCCCTCGGTGACCAGGCGCTTGACCTCGGCGTCGATGATGCGGGCCGTCTCTTCCGAGATATTCTGGCTGCGCGCGACCGAGTGACCCAGGAAGACCTCCTCCTGGTTCTCGCCATAGGCCACCGTGCCCAGGACGTCCGAATAGCCCCACTGGGTCACCATGCGGCGAGCCAGCTTGGTCGCCTGCTGGATGTCCGACGAAGCGCCCGAGGTGATGTTCTCCTTGCCAAAGATCAGCTCCTCGGCGACGCGACCACCGGCCATGATGGCGATGCGGTCGATCATCTGCTGATACTTCATGGAATAGCGGTCGCCCTCGGGCAGCTGCATCACCATGCCCAGGGCCTGGCCACGTGGCACGATGGTGGCCTTGTGGACCGGGTCGGCTTCCTTGACGTTGATGGCGACGATGGCGTGGCCGGCCTCGTGATAGGCGGTCAGGCGCTTTTCTTCCTCGTTCATGGCCATGGAGCGGCGCTCCGAGCCCATCATCACCTTGTCCTTGGCGTCCTCGAAGTCGCGGTGCGTGACCATCTTGCGGTCCTTGCGCGCGGCCATCAGGGCGGCCTCGTTGACCAGGTTGGCCAGGTCGGCCCCCGAGAAGCCGGGCGTGCCGCGGGCAATGGTCTTGACGTTGACGTCAGCGGCAAGCGGCACGTCCTTCATGTGGACGCGCAGGATGCGCTCGCGACCCGAGACATCGGGGTTGGGCACCACCACCTGGCGGTCAAAGCGACCGGGACGCAGCAGGGCCGGGTCCAGCACGTCCGGACGGTTGGTCGCGGCGATCAGGATGATGTTTTCCGAGGCCTCGAAGCCGTCCATCTCGACCAGCAGCTGGTTCAGCGTTTGCTCGCGCTCATCATTGCCACCGCCCAGGCCCGCGCCCCGGTGACGGCCCACGGCGTCGATCTCATCGATGAAGATGATGCAGGGGGCGTTCTTCTTGGCCTGCTCGAACATATCGCGCACGCGGCTGGCACCGACGCCGACGAACATTTCCACAAAGTCCGAACCCGAGATCGAGAAGAAGGGCACGCCCGCCTCACCGGCCACGGCGCGGGCCAGCAGGGTCTTGCCGGTGCCCGGAGGGCCGACCAGCAGGGCACCCTTGGGGATCTTGCCGCCCAGGCGCTGGAACTTGCCCGGATCCTTCAGGAAGTCGACGACCTCCTGCAGCTCTTCCTTGGCCTCGTCGACGCCGGCGACGTCCTCGAAGGTCTTGCGGCCCTTGTGCTCGGTCAACAGCTTGGCCTTGGACTTGCCAAAGCCCATGGCACCCTTGGCCCCGCCCTGCATCCTGTTCATGATGAACAGCCAGAAGGCGATGATCAGGAAGACCGGCAGCAGCAGGCCGATCACGCCCGACCACCAGGGCTGGTCCGTCGACTTGCCGTCCACCTCGATCCCGGCGGCGGCCATACGGTCCACCAGCTCGGGGTTGGCGATCGGCAGGATGGTCGTGAACTTGCTGTCGTTCTTGTAGACGCCCTGAACCTTCTCGCCGCGCACCGTGACGGACTTGATCTCGCCGCGCTCGACCGCCGTCAGCAGCTCGGAATAGGTGATGGGATCGGGCTTGCCCGCCTGGGCGCCAGCCTTGGCCCCGGGCATGTTTGGCCCGCCGTTCTGGCCGACCGCAGCATAGAAGGCCACCAGCCCCAGCAGGATCACGCCCCAGATGGCGAAGTTGCGAAGGTTCATTCGTTCCTCGGTTTCTCAGCCCCCGCCGGGCAGGGCCTGATCATCAGTCTTTGCGTGAAAATAGGGCAGAGACGGGCGTTTCGCCATGGACTGGATCAAAGAGATCAGCCTCCTGCGTCCTTTCGCCCAAGGCCAGGGCCAGGCGCTGGCCCATCAGGGGCTGCATCCACCCCTTTTGCCCGGCCAGAACCACTTGATCATGCTCGCTATTTTCCAGCACCGGCAGGCTGGCGCGCGCGGGCGGCGGCAGGTCAGAGACCAGGGCGCGCGCGGCACGGTCCAGCCGCCCGATCCGCCCCTGTGCAGGCCCCACCTGCCAGCCCGGCTCATGGATCGCGACCTCGAAGCGGCCGTCCCAGACCACCGGCTGTCCCGGCACAAGCCCCTGCCAGCGGTCCGGGCGGCGGCGGAACTCGCCGGGCTCGCGCATCACCCGCACCCGGTCGCCATCGGCCTCGATCCGGGCGCCGACCAGGCTGGCGGCCAGGGCCTCGCCGCTCGCCAACCGCTCCTTCAGCGTCGCCAGCCGATCCCCGCGCGGCGGCTGATCCCCGCCCCCCGCGCAGACCAGGGACGCCGCCAGGCTGCGCGCTGACACCTGCCGATCCATCTCGAACACCCCGGCCCAGGCCGCCTGGCCGGACATCATCTGGCCTGCCCGTCCCGGCTGCGGCATCGGCGACGCGGCGAGGGCCAGCCCGGTATCCGCCCCTGCCAGGGCCGCCCGCGCCCGGCTGCGGCCATAGCGGTCGTCCTCATTGGCCGGGTCGTCGATCCAGGCCTGCCCCCTGGCACCCAGGAAGTCGCGCAGGACCTGCCGCCGCTCGCCCAGCAGGGGGCGGCACAGCATCAGCCCCCGCCCCTGCGGCCAGACCGGGGACGGCGACCAGTCGCGCAACTGCCCCAGGGT
>JAEYQX010000125.1 GCA_023409795.1 Pseudomonadota bacterium | reverse complement strand
AACTGGCAAGACGTCCCCAGTGACCAACCGCGACTGCACCAAATCTTGTCCGGACGGCCCAGCTTGCTGAATGCAATCCACATGGCCGACCGCAAGGTGTTCAATGATTACAAGGCCAGCTATGTCCGCCAAGCGTTGCGTGGACACGGCTTCACCATGGAAGAACGCATCGCAATGGTAGCGAGAGATATTGCTGCGTTGTCGTGATTGAGTAGCGCGTAGCAAACCCACGCTTACTGAAGGAAAGCTCACCTATGTCCTTGCTGACAGGCGCCCGCCAGCGCAAGTCGCCGACCTCAAAGCGGTCCAATGGAACCTCCTCTGCCATAGGTGCCGCTGACGCAGCGCGCGATGCTCGCAACTGGGCCGAGGCGGAGCGGAACTATGCCAGGGCGCTGGAACTGAACCCGAAGCTGGATGGCATCTGGGTTCAGTACGGCCACGCCCTGAAGGAACAGGGGAAGTTCGAGGAGGCGGGACAGGCCTATGACCGGGCGCTCGACCTGGCCCCGGACGTGGCCGATACCCACCTGCAGGTCGGGCATCTGCTGAAGCTGCGCGGCAGGCTGGAGGAGGCCGTCGATGCCTATATCAAGGCTGTCGAGCTTGATCCGGCCCTGGGCCCGGCGGTGCAGGAGGCCCGCACCCTGATCGCCAATGGCATCACGACCGGCAATGACCGCCTGGTCGATGCCCTTGAAGGCAATCCGTCGACCCCGTCCGCCCTGCCCAATCTGAGCCTTGCCCAACTGGCCGACCAGCTGGAGCGTCGCCTGGCCAGCCTGAAGTCGTCCCCGTCAGGCGAGGGCGAGGAAAACCAGGCCCTTCTTAGCGCCCTGAGCGCCGGTCTTGCCGCGGCACGCCAGCTGTCCGAGACCGAGCAGGCCGCCGCCAAGGCCAGGCTGGATACCAGCGCCCACGTCGTCTTCGACGTATCGGACCTGATGGGCTACTTCGACAATGCCCGCCTGCCGACCGGCATCCAGCGCGTCCAGATCGAAGTCATCACGGCCCTGCTGCTGGATCCCGTCGATGGCGTCGCGGTCGAGGTCTGTTCCTTCTCGCGCCAACGCGACGCCTGGGTCACGGTGCCCCTGCCGCTGTTCCTGAAGCTGTGCGAGCTGGCCCTTCTGTCCGGTGATCGCACGGAGCTGCGGTGGACCGAAACGGTCAAGGCCATGAAGGACGCCCTGGACATCGGGCGGACCATCAAGTTCCGCCAGGGGGCCTACCTGATCAACCTGGGCACCTCGTGGTGGCTGCAGAACTACTTCCTGCAGGTCCGCGCGGCCAAGGAAACCTCGGGCATCCACTACATCCCGTTCGTGCACGACATGATCCCGGTCATGACGCCCGAGCACTGCGTCCAGCGCCTGACCCAGGACTTCATCAGCTGGGCCCTGGGCGTCTATGCCCACGCCGACCACTTCCTGACCAACTCCAAGGCCTCGCGCGATGACCTGATCAAGGTCGGCAAGACCCTGGGCTATGAGGTCCGGGAAGACCAGGTCCAGGTGATCCGCCTGAACGCCGACTTCCGCAAGCCGCTGTCCGAAGTGCCCATGGCCGAGACCATGAAGCGCTATGGCCTGCGCGAGAGCAGCTATGTCCTGTTCGTCTCGACCATTGAATCGCGCAAGAACCACATGGCTGCCTTCAAGGCCTGGCTGGAACTAATGCGCAAGCACGGGGCGGAACAGACCCTCAAGCTGGTCTGCGTCGGCAACCGTGGCTGGCTGAACGACGAAGTCTTCGCCATGCTGGAAAACAGCGCCGAGCTGCGTTCGCGCATCATGATGGTCTCGGGCGTCTCCGACCCGGACCTGGCCAACCTCTACAAGGGCTGCGCCTTCACCCTGTATCCCAGCTCTTATGAAGGCTGGGGCCTGCCGGTCACGGAATCCCTCTGCTACGGCAAGCCGGCCCTGCTGTCGGACTCGTCGTCCCTGCCGGAAGCCGGCGGCGACTTCGCCGACTACTTCAAGCTGGGCGACCAGGCCGGACTGGTGGCCAAGCTCGAACAGCTGATGTTCGACACCCAGTATCGCCAGCAGCGCCAGGACAATATCGTCGCCAACTTCCAGCCGCGTCCCTGGCGCGAGCTGGGCGTCGAGATCGCCGAAACCATCAAGCGCTGGTTCCCCGAGGGCGAGGCCCACGAGGCCCTGAGCGTTCGCGCCACCCCGGACATGGGCCGCTACTACTGGCTGCGCGATGTCGCCGACACGGCCATCTATCCGAACATGCGCTCGCCAGAGATCTTCCGGACGGGAGACGGCTGGTGGTTCCCCGACGACTGGGGCAGCTGGACCAAGCCCAAGGGCGGTGCCCTCCAGTTCCATCTTGCGCCCAACCAGGGCGACCTGCGCCTTTACCTAGGCGTGCAGGGGCTGCAACGCTTGGCTTGCGAGGTGGAAGTCCGCATCGGCGGCATGGTGGAGCGCAAGCTGGCGCTCAAGGAAGCCGAGTTCCGCTGGCTGGCACTGGATGTCACGCCAGACGCCTATGAAAGCGGTGCCCTTCATGTCTCGATCCGCAGCGACCGGTCGCAGAACTTCAGCGACTACACCAATGGCGTCGACACCCGCATAACCGGCGCGGGCATCATCGGGTTCATGGTGTGCGCGGCTGACGACCTTGTCTCGCGGGCCAACTTCACCGAGGCCCTGACGATGAAGGAACTGGCGGCCCTGGCCCGCAAGCGGTCCTGACGCGACAAGGGGGCGGATCCAGGGTCCGCCCCCCTTTTTTCTTCACCGCGTTGGATGGCTGAGCCGGTCAGTCCAGGCCCAGGGCACGGTCATCAAGGCCCAGGTACTCGGGCTCGGTCCGGGCCAGCTGAGCGAAGGCCCCCATGATGTGGTAGAAGCTGCTGGCGGGCGCGGCCTCGTCGATGAAGCGGCCTGATACCAGCCTCTTGTCGCGCCAGATGCCCTGCGGCAGCAGATAGAGCCAGATGGCCCGCATGGCCTGGGCCGCCTCATCCATATACTTGCGCTGCTGCCCGTCGCTGGCCTCTCCTGCCAGGATCAGGGCCGCCTTGAGCCATTCGGTCTGCGGCCACAGGCGGGCGCGCTGGCCGCGGATCCGCCCGTCATCGCCCATGGCATCAAAGGCCACCCCGCTGCGCTCGCCCACGCCGCGCAGGCCGAACTCGTACAGGCGGCGCGCGGCGTCCATCGCCTGGCCGTCACCGCGACGCAGGCCATAGCGGGCCAGAAGCCAGGCCCACTCGAACTGGTGCCCGGGTTCGACCAGGCGGCCATCCTCGCCCCTGGCGGGCTTCCAGTCCTCGGTAAAGAACTCACGCAGGCAGCCGTTCCTGGCATCGATGAAGGCACCAAGGGCCAGCTTGACGATACGATCCGCCAGTTCGCCCCATTCGGCATCGCCCTCGCCTTCTTCCCAGGCCAGGCAGGCTTCCAGGAGGTGCATATGGCAGTTCGCCTGGAACGGCTGGTCGCCACCTTCGCGGAAGCCGCCCTGGGGCAACTCGTTCTCCAGGAGCGCGGAACGGATCCGCACCGCCATGGCCTCAAGTTCAGCCGGGTCACTGACGATCTTGCGAGCGGATTCCAGCGCCAGCATGACGAAGGCCTGGTCATAGACCATGGCGGTATCATCAAGGGGCGAGCCATCAGCGGCCAGGAGCGTGCGGCACAGGCCGTCTTCGCGCAGGTAGTCCTCGCGCAGGCGCGCGACCCCGCTTTCCACCACCCGACGCCAGGGGCCCTCCCAGCCCAGGCGGCCGGCCTCGGCATAGGTCCAGATCTGGCGGGCCTGGACCCGGGCCCGGCGCGATGACGCCACGGGGCGACAATCGGCGCTGATCATCTCGGCGAAGGCCCCGAAGGAGTTCTGGCCCAGGCTGGACCACAGCGGCAGGGCCGAGCACCGCAGCCAGTCTGCGAAGCGGCGACCGCCCTGCCCCAGGGTCTCTGGCCTTGGACGCTCGAAATCAAGGTGTTGGGGATAGCCGGTGCGCACCCGCTCGACCAGCTTCTTGACGTCCTGCGCCCGCTTCAGATCGCAGACCAGGATGGCATCCCGTTCGGCAATGATGGCCAGGTCAGACACGCCCAGGACGCCCACCAGGACGCCTTCCGGCGCGCGGATCAGGCATCCGTCGGAGTCTTCGAGGATATGCTGGCCGAACTCGCCCTCGCCGGTGGCGGCGATCGCGTCCCAGGCCCCCAGGTCCGACCAGGCGAAATCGACTGCGAGGACCGACGCCCTCTGGGTCTTTTCCATCACGGCATAGTCGACGGAAATCTTGGGCGCATTGCGGAAGGCGTCGCCCAGGACCTGAACCGCACCGGTCGCTGCCCCCAGGCTTTGCCGCGCAGCCGCCTCGACCGCCGGTGCCCGCGCCTGCATCTCTTCGATCAGGGTCCGGGCAGCGACGATGAAGTTGCCGCTGTTCCACAGATAGCCGGCCTCGATGTATTCGGCCGCGCTGCGCGCATCGGGCTTCTCGCGGAAGGCCCTGACGGCCGAGAGGCCCGAAGCTTCGGGATTGATGTAGCCATAGGCCGTGGACGGCTCGGTCGGCTTGACGCCCAGGGTCACGATACGCCCCAAGGCCGCAGCCTCGGCCGCCTTGAGCGCCGCCTTCTGGAAAGCCTTGTGGTCGGGAATATGATGGTCCGAGGCGACAAAGACATTGACCCCGGCGGGGTCGTGCCTGGCCGTCCACAGGGCCGCCGCAGCCATGGCGGCGGCTGAATCCCGCGCCTCGGGCTCGAGCAGGATCTGGACGTTGTCGGCCATGTCCAGCTCGGACAGCTGGTCCAGCAGCCACGGCCGGTGAACCATCCCCGCCACAACGATCAGCTTGCCTGTATCTCCCGCCAGAGGAGCCACACGTTCAACCGTCTCTTGAAAGAGCGACCGGTTTCCGGCCAGAGGTATGAACTGCTTCGGACGGGCGGGGCGAGACGAAGGCCAAAGGCGCGTCCCCGCTCCTCCACACATGATCACGGGATATAAACTCATGGTGCCTACCTAACCCCCGAGCGCCATTCTGCGAAGAGCAGAATTCCCTCCATTCCCGCCATATATGCGCATTTGGGTCCAATGCATCATTCACGTACCGCCGTTATCGTTTTAGGAATGCATCGCAGTGGAACCTCATCCGTCGCGGGCAGTTTGGCTGTTCTGGGGGCGTGTGCCCCGCGCACCCTGATGCGTCCGGCCGAGGATAATCCCAAGGGTTTCTGGGAGAGCGAGGTCCTGACGTCGCTCAACGACAGGTTTTTGGGAGCTGCTGCCTCGTCGTGGCACGACTGGCGATCTTTTCAGGCCGATGCCCTGGGCGACGCGGCGGCAGCCTTCCGGACCGAGGCGGCGGTCCGGGTCCAGGAGGAATTCGGCGACGCCGACCTGATCGTCATGAAGGACCCGCGCATCTGCCGCTTCCTGCCGTTCTGGCGCGGGGTGCTGGAGAACATGGGCTATCGGGTGGTCTGCCTTAGTCCCCTGCGGGCACCGGCAGAGGTTGCCGCCTCGCTCATGACCCGCAACAGTATGAGCCGCAGCCATGCCTTGCGGCTCTGGCTGCGGCACGTCCTGGATGCTGAACATGCCAGCCGTGAACTGCCCCGGCTGATCCTGCCGTGGACCGAGTATCTGGCGGACTGCCGCGGCCAGGCTCCACGCATCGCCTCGGCCCTGGGCATCAGGCTTGAGCTAGATGAAGCCGCCCTGGCGCGGGTGGACGACTTCCTGTCGGCGGACCTGAGGCACCAGACCACGACTGAAGCTGTGCCCGCCCTGGTCGGCGAAACCTTTGAAATCCTGAGCCGCATCAGCCGCAGCAGCGACGAGGCCGCAGACCGGGAAAGGCTTGATCAGATCCGCCACAGCTTCAATGCGGTGGGCTCCCTGTTCGCCGACGCCCCGATCTGACACTCCCTGGCGATCAAATACCGCTTTTGGGCCTCGGTTTCGCCGTGACTCGCGCGGGCTTGAAGGCTATCGAGCGGCCATCATGAAAGAGACTGAACGGCAATCCGAAGAGCGCAGCTGGGAGACGGCGAAGACCCTCGCCGAGGCCCTGCCCTATATCCAGGTCTATGACCGGGAGACTGTGGTCATCAAATACGGCGGCCACGCCATGGGCGAAAGCACCGTGGCCAAGCAGTTCGCGGCAGACGTCGTTCTTCTCAAGCTGATGGGCGTCAACCCGGTGGTGGTCCACGGCGGCGGCCCGCAGATCAGCGCCATGCTGGACAAGGCGGGGGTCAAGTCCGCCTTCGTCGACGGCCTGCGCGTGACGGACAAGGACACCATGTCGGTGGCCGAAATGGTCCTGTCCGGCGCGGTCAACAAGGAGATCGCCCACTGGATCACGGTCGCCGGCAAGGAAGCCGATGTCCGTGGCGTGGGCCTGTCGGGCAAGGACGCCGGCCTGCTGACGGTCGAGAAGACCCGCCGCACCAAGCGCGACCCGGACAGCATGATCGAGCACGAGGTCGACCTGGGCTTCGTCGGCGAGCCGACCAGGGTTGATCCCAAGCTGATCAAGGGACTGATCGCCTCGGAGACCGAGGACTGGGTCCCGGTCATCGCCCCGATCGGGGTGGCCGAGGATGGCCAGACCTATAACGTCAACGCCGACACCGTGGCCGGGGCCATCGCCGGGTCGCTGAACGCCAAGCGCATGCTGCTGCTGACCGACGTGGCCGGGGTCAAGGGTGCCGACGGCGAGATCATCCGCCAGATGACCCTGGAAGAAGCCCAGAAGCTGATCGACGACGGTGTCGCCACCGGCGGCATGATCCCCAAGCTGGAAACCGCCATGGCCGCTGTCCGCGCGGGCGTCGAGGCCGTGGTCATCCTGGATGGCCGCCGCCCCCACGCCATGCTGGTCGAGCTGTTCACCGAGTTCGGCGCAGGCACCCTGGTCAAGGCCAAGTGACGGACGCCAGGCGCGCTGCCGACGAGGCGGCCCCGACCGAGATCGGGGCTGACCTTCGCCCTGTCCGGTCCTGGGTCTTTGACCTGGACAACACCCTGTATCCGGCCGAGACCCGGTTCCTGAATCAGGTGGAACAGCGCATCAATGCCTATTTCGTGCGCACCTCGGGGCTGGAGGCGGCCGAGGCCCTGACGGTCCAGAAGACCTATCTGAACGACTATGGCACCTCGCTGGCCGGCCTGATGCTGCACTATCAGATCGACCCCCACGACTTCCTGGCCGAGGTCCATGACGTGCCGCTGGACTGCCTGGCACCGGACGCGGGCCTGCGCCTGGGCCTGGAGCGGCTCAGGGGGCCGCGGCTGATCTTTACCAACGGGTCGAGCGCCCATGCCCGACGCGTGCTGGAGCGGCTGGAGCTGAGCGACCTGTTCGACGGGGTCTTTGCCCTGGAGGACGCCGACCTGATCCCCAAGCCGGACCCGCGCACCTTTGCCCGGATGCTGGAGCGGTTCGGCGTCGATCCCGCCACGGCCTGCTTCTTCGAGGACACGCCCAAGAACCTGGCCCCGGCCAAGGCCCTGGGCATGACCACCGTCCTGGTCGGCCCCAAGGCCTCTGTGGCCGAAGGTGACTATATCGATCACCGGGCCGCCGCCCTCAGCCCCTTCCTGACCACCGCCATTCTTGACGGAGACCCTTCATGACCGACCTGGCTCAACTCGAATCCGTGGTCGAAGCCGCCTGGGAGGCGCGCGCCGACATCACGCCTGCGACCCACGGCGAGGTGCGCGAGGCCGTCGAACAGGCCCTGGCCCTGCTGGATTCCGGCGAGGCCCGCGTGGCCACCCGTGGCGACGACGGCACCTGGACCACCCACCAGTGGCTGAAGAAGGCCGTGCTGCTGGGCTTCCGCCTGAACGACAACATCATCATGCGCGCCGGCGACCGCGGCATGAACAGCCCCGCACCGGGCATCGGCCCCTTCTTCGACAAGGTGGCCAACAAGTTCGGTGACTGGACCACCACCGACTACCAGACCGCCGGCTTCCGCTCGGTGCCGGGGGCCATCGTGCGCCACGGGGCCCACATCGCCAGGTCGGTGGTGCTGATGCCGTCCTTCGTCAACATCGGTGCCTATGTCGGCGAGGGCACCATGGTCGACACCTGGGCCACCGTCGGCTCGTGCGCCCAGATCGGCAAGAACGTCCACCTGTCGGGCGGCGCGGGCATCGGCGGGGTGCTGGAGCCGCTGCAGGCCAATCCCACCATCATCGAGGACGGCTGCTTCATCGGCGCCCGTGCCGAGGTGGCCGAGGGCGTGATCGTGCGCGAGGGGGCCGTCCTGGCCATGGGCGTCTTCCTGTCGGCCTCGACCAAGATCGTCGACCGCGCCACGGGCGAGATCTATCGCGGCGAAGTGCCGGCCTATTCGGTCGTGGTGCCGGGCTCCCTGCCCGATCCGACCGGCGGCCCGTCGCTGTATTGCGCCGTCATCGTCAAGCGCGTGGACGCCCAGACCCGTGCCAAGACCGGCGTGAACGAGCTGCTGCGCGACTGACCCCCACGGGAACCAATCCCCGCATCGTCCCCTCTTCCTCAGGCGACTGCCCCTTCCCCTAGCCAGACCTGCGGGCACAGCGCATAAAGAAGGTTGAGCTTGCGGGAGGAAGACATGCAACTCGGGCGTTTGCGGGGCCGGGCCCTTGTAGCGGGCCTTTTGATGACCTTGGCCCTGCCGCTCGCTGCCTGTGGCGGAGGCGGCGGCGGGGGTGGTGGCGGAGGCATCATCACGCCGCCCCCGCCCCCTCCACCACCGCCA
>JAEYQX010000124.1 GCA_023409795.1 Pseudomonadota bacterium | reverse complement strand
TGCATTACCTGCGCACGACCGAGGATGCCCGCGCCCTGGCGGCGGCGGCGCGCCCCGGCCAGCGGGCCGTCATCGTCGGCGGCGGCGTGATCGGGCTGGAGGCCGCCTCGACCCTGAAGGGCCTGGGGCTCAGCGCCACGGTCCTAGAAACGGGCGAGCGCATCCTGGGCCGCAACATCCCGGCCGAGGCGGCAGACTGGCTGGCCCAGGCCCACGCGCGCGAGGGCATCGAGATCCGCACCCGCAGTGTCATCTCGGCCATGCAGGCCCAGCCGGACGGCTCGGTCCAGGTTCACCTTGAAGGGGCTGCCCCGCTGGTGGCTGACCTTGTCATCGTGGGGATCGGCATCATCCCCTGCTCACAGCTGGCCGAACAGGCCGGGCTGAGCGTCCTGGGCGGCGTGGTGGTCGGGGACGACTATCGCTCGCGCGAGGATGCCCGCATCCTTGCCATCGGCGACTTGGCCGTGCGCCAGCGCGGCGACAGCCTCGGCCGCATGGAAACCTGGGCCCACGCCCAGTCATCGGCCCGCGCGGCGGCCCTGGCCATCATGAACCTGCCTGCCGAGGCCGAGCCTGCGCCCTGGTTCTGGACGGCCCAGTGCAGCCACAACCTGCAGATCCTGGGCGAGCCGGCCGAGGGCGACAGCGTCATCGCGCGCGGCGACCATGTGCGGCTCTATACCTGCGGCGGCACCCTGGTGGGGGCAGTCTGCCTGGACCAGCCGCGCGACTTTGCCTCGGCCCGACGGCTGCTGGGCAAGACCCTGAACCCCGAGCTGGCCGCCGACAGCCGCAGCGACCTGCGCAAGGCCGCCGCCTGACGGCTCAGACCACCGGGCGGACACCCCCGGTGGACAGGGTGATCTCGTCGCAGACCTCGATCAGGCGTTCGCGCGCCTGGTCGTCGTAGGCAGGGTCGAACACGTCGGTGGCCAGCATGGTGGCCGTAAAGACCACCTCGCCCTGAAGGTCAAAAATGGGCACGGCCGTCGCGCGCAGTCCGGGGATCAGGTCCCCCTGGATCGACGAATAGCCCTTCTTGCGGACCCGCTGGCGCAGGGCCTCGACATCGGTCGGCTTCAGATAGGTGCGGGTCTCGCGCTCGACGATCTCACGCGTGGTGTTGGGCGAGCGGAAGGCCAGGAAGACGTGCCCCGTGGCCGAGGTCAGCAGCGGCAGGGGTGCCCCCACCATCAGCGACGTCGAAATGGCCGGCGTCCCCATGATCCAGCGCACCACAATGGGTCCGGTCGGGCCAAGGGCCGCCATCTGCACCGTGCGGCCCGTCTCTTCCATGAAGGCAATCAGGGCGACCACCGACTCGCGGAAGCTGTCGATGCGCGACAGGGCCGCCAGGCCCAGCTTCAGGGCCCCCGGCCCCAGCTCATAGCGGCCACTGGTGGGATCCTGCTGGGCCATGCCCGCCGCGATCAGGCTGGCCAGGTAGCGGTGGGCTTGGGACGACGACAGGTCCGACGCCGCCGCAATCGTGCCCAGGGCGGCCGAGCCGTTCAGCGATGCCAGGACATCCAGCACGCGCAGGCCGATGCCCACCGACTGGATGCCGCTTCGACGTTCCCCTGCCTCAGCCATGTCGTGCCGGTCCTCAGTAAGCCTGTTCAAGGCACAGGTTAGAAGCTCGTGACGGCTTTTAGAAGGCCAGCCGTGCCAAGGACTTGATTGAAATCAAAACCTCGTTCGCGGCGCGGCTGAATCGCCGGGCCAAGCTGCGGCTACCCCCATATCTGTGGCGCTATCGACCGGTGCGCCCCGCCCTAGGATCAGCAGCCGGGCCGTTCGGCTCTTTTAGTTGTTCCAGGAGGGCTGTCCCCATGAAGATCAAGTCCGGCCTTGTGGCCGTCGCCGCCGTGCTGTCGCTGGGTGCCTGCACCGATTCATCGGATGCGCCCGAGGTCGTCGCCAGCGAAGCGGCCGCCGCGGCCGTGGAAACCGATGAACAGGTCGCCGCCCGCATCGAGGCCTCGCTGTCGCCGCTGGACTATCGCCTGCGCCAGGTGACCTGCAACGAAGCCATCTCGGCCGCCAAGCGCGCCCGCGAGGGCACGTTCGATGCCGAACTGACGGCCCGGGTCGCCGAGGCCCCGCGCATGGACTTCATCAAGCTGGTGCGTTCGGTGCGCGAACTGGACAGCGACGCCCAGGCGGTCAACACGGCCCAGCGCGCCGGCCTGCCCCTGCCGCAGAAGGCCGAGGACTCGACGCCTGAATATGTCGCCCAGACGCGCGAATGCCTGGCCATCGTCACCGTCGAGAAGGCCAGGCAGGACGCAGCCTGATGCCGGGCGACAAGCCATTAGAGGACAGCCTGATCGGCCTGGGCCAATGCGTGCTTATGGCCCGGCACCATGCCGCCGAAAAGGCCACCGAACGGCCCGCGAGGGGCTGATACCTGACTGAGGGGAAGCGCATCTCCCCCTGGGCGGTCTCTTCGAACGAGGGGGGGACCGCCCTCTTTTTTGCCCGCAACCGGGGTCGCAGACCCGGCGTTAGCCCCTGATGACCCCGCCCCCGCCTGGACGCGACGCCAACCGTTTTGCCGCCGTCCTTCGCCCCACGCCGCAAGGGCTGTGGTGCCCGCAGGGGCAGTTCTTCGTCGATCCGCCGCGTCCGGTAGAGCGCGCCGTCATCACCCATGGCCATGCCGACCATGCGCGTTGGGGCCACGGCCATGTGCTGGCCACGCCCGAGACCCTGGCCATCATGGCGGTGCGCTACGGGGCCGATTTCGCGGGCAGTACCCAGAGCCTTGAATACGGCGAACGGGTCAGGGTGAACGGAGCCGAGGTATCCCTGCATCCGGCAGGCCATGTGCTGGGCTCGGCACAGGCGCGGATATCGTGCGGCGGTATCAGCATCACCGCTTCGGGCGATTATACGCGCCGCCGCGACCCGACCTGTGCCGGGTTCGAGCCGGTGCAGAGCGATGTCTTCATCACCGAGGCGACGTTCGGTCTGCCCGTTTTCCGACACCCGCCCGACACGCAGGAAATCGGCAAGCTGCTGCATTCCCTGCAACAGTTCCCCGAGCGGGCGCATCTGGTCGGGGCCTATGCTCTGGGCAAGGCGCAGCGGGTGATGAAGCTGCTGCGCGAGGCGTGCTATGACGAGACGATTTACGTCCACGGCGCGCTGGAGAAGCTGAACCGCCTTTATGAAAGCTTCAGTGTCGATCTGGGGCCGTGGCAGACGGTGTCCGGCGTAAAGGCCGATTTTGCGGGCCGTATCATCATCGCCCCGCCCTCAGCCATCGCCGACCGCTGGAGCCGCCGCTTTCCCGATCCGGTCGCGGCCTTTGCCAGTGGCTGGATGAGCGTGCGGGCGCGGGCGCGTCAGCGGGGCGTGGAACTGCCGCTGATCCTGTCGGACCACGCCGACTGGGACGAACTGACCGACACCTTGACTGAGTTGTCGCCGCAAGAGGTCTGGATCACGCACGGGCGCGACGATGCCCTGTGCCGCTGGGCGCAGATCAACGGCATGGCGGCGCGGGCGCTGCATCTGGTCGGCTATGAGGACGAGGACGACGAACCTGTCGAAGAGGCCGTCGAATGAAAGCCTTTGCCGAACTGCTGGACCGGCTGTCGCTGACGGCGTCTCGCAATGCCAAGCTGCGGCTGATTGCCGACCATCTGCGGAGCGTGCCCGACCCTGATCGCGGCTGGGCGCTGGCAGCGCTGACGGGCGGCCTGTCTTTCAGGGAGGCCAAGTCAAACACCATCCGCAAGGTGGTGGAGGACCGCGTCGATGCCGAGCTGTTCCGCCTGTCCTACGACTATGTCGGCGATCTGGCCGAGACGGTAGCCCTGATCTGGCCCCCCCGCCACGGGGCCAACCGCGAGCCGGACCTGCACGAGGTGATCGAGGCTCTGGGGACCGCCAGACGCGGCGAGGTGCCGGACCTGCTGGAAAACTGGCTGGATGCACTGGATGCCGAAGGGCGCTGGGCCTTGCTGAAACTGGTGACGGGCAGTTTGCGCGTGGGTGTGTCGGCGCGGCTGGCGTGGCAGGCGGCAGCCGATTACGGCGGCGTGGACGTGGCCGAGATCCAGGAGGTCTGGCACGGGCAGGTCGCACCCTATCCCGACCTTCTGGCCTGGCTGGACGGCAAGGGGCCCCGCCCGGCCGTGGAAACCCACGGCCGTTTCCGCCCCGTCATGCTGGCCCACCCCATCGACGAGGCGACGGAGATGCCGCGTCTGGACCCCGTCGACTTCGTGGCCGAATGGAAATGGGACGGCATCCGTATCCAGGCCGTCAGCGAGGGCGGCATCAGACGGCTGTATTCGCGCACCGGCGAGGATATCGGCCACGCCTTCCCCGATGTGGTCGAGGCGATGGATTTCGAGGGCGTTCTGGACGGCGAACTGATCGTCACCCGCGACGGGGTGATGGGCAGTTTCTCGGACCTGCAACAAAGGCTGAACCGCAAGAGCGTCGATGCCAGACGGCTGGCGGCCTTTCCTGCGGGCATCCGGGCCTATGACCTACTGGCCGACGGGGATGAAGATACCCGCGCCCTGCCTTTCCGCGAGAGGCGCGAACGGCTGGAAGCCTTCATCGCCGCCATAGCCTCCCCGCGCATCGACATTTCGCCGCTGGTCGATATCGAAAGCTGGGAGGCATTGGCCGAACTTCGCGCCAATCCGCCCGAGGGGGATGCGCGGCTGGCCGAGGGCTTCATGCTGAAACGCCGGGACAGCGTCTATGAGGCGGGCCGCCCCAAGGGGCCGTGGTTCAAATGGAAACGCGACCCCATGCTGGTTGATGCCGTGCTGATGTATGCCCAGCGCGGGCACGGCAAACGCTCCAGCTTCTATTCCGACTTCACCTTCGGCGTCTGGACCACGGATGAAGCGGGGCAATACCTCCTGACCCCTGTCGGCAAGGCCTATTTCGGCTTTACGGACGAAGAGCTGAAACAGCTCGACAAATTCGTGCGCGACAACACCACCGACCGCTTCGGCCCCGTCCGCGCGGTCAAGGCCACGCGCGACTTCGGACTGGTGGTCGAAGTCGCCTTCGAGGGCCTGCAACGCTCGACCCGGCACAAGTCCGGCATCGCCATGCGCTTCCCCCGCATCAACCGGATAAGGTGGGACAAGCCTGCGGGAGAGGCGGATGAGTTGGGGGTGTTGGAGGGGATGCTGGAATGACCGAAGGCCGAACTGCGCCATTACAATCCACAACCGTCATCCCCCCGGCGTGACCGGGGGACCCAGCGGCGCGCGAATAGCGCGAAATGGGCATCTACAGCGTTTGATCCAAGGATCACCTGCGGTGCCGCTGGGTCCCCCGATCTGCGCCGCTACGCGGCTTGTCGAAGGATGACGGAAATGTGGACACCGTTCGAGAATTTGGGGCGGATGCAAACTCACCCGCTCCTTCCCATATAAATCCGCGTGAACCTGCCGAATGCCGCCCCTCTCCCCGCCCGCTTCGCCGACTGGTTCGCCAGTCGGGGCTGGAGTGTGCGTCCGCATCAGTTGGCGATGGTGGAAAAGGGGCTGGCGGGTGAGGATGCCTTGCTGGTGGCCCCGACGGGCGGGGGCAAGACGCTGGCGGGGTTTCTGCCCAGCCTGATCGAGCTGTCGCAGCGGGAGACGGCCCCGGGCGAGCTGCCTTCGGTGCACACCCTCTACATCTCGCCGCTGAAGGCGCTGGCGGTGGATGTGGAGCGCAACCTGCTGACGCCGGTGCGCGAGATGGGCTTGGATATCGCTATCGAAAGCCGCACGGGCGACACCAACCAGGCCAAGCGCGCGCGCCAGAGACTGGCCCCGCCCGACATCCTTTTGACCACGCCCGAGCAGTTGGCCCTGTTCTGCGCGTGGGAGGGCGCGCGGGATTATTTCAAGGACCTGCGCTGCGTGGTGATCGACGAGATCCACGCTATCCACGGGTCAAAGCGCGGGGATCTGTTGTCGCTGGGGCTGGCGCGGTTGCGGGCCTTTGCCCCCAGGATGCGCAGCGTCGGCCTGTCGGCGACGGTGAGTGACCCCAAGGCCATCCGTGGCTGGCTGTCGGACAAGGGTGACGGCATCGTCTTCGGTCAGGCGGGCGCGCCGCCGGAACTGGATGTGCTGCTGAGCGAGAACCGCGTGCCGTGGGCGGGCCATACCGCCCAGCACGCGATGCAGGAGGTCTATGACACCATCAAGGGCGCAGGGACGGCGCTGGTCTTCGTCAACACGCGCTGGCAGGCCGAGTTCGCGTTTCAGGAGTTGTGGCGGCTGAATGATGATGGCCTGCCGATCGCGCTTCATCACGGCAGTCTGGCCGCCGAGCAGCGGCGCAAGGTCGAGGCCATGATGACGCGGGGCCAGCTGCGGGCCGTGGTCTGCACCTCGACCCTCGATCTGGGCATCGACTGGGGCAATGTCGATCTGGTGATCCAGCTGGCCGCGCCCAAGGGATCGTCGCGTCTGGTGCAGCGGATCGGGCGGGCCAACCACCGCCTGGACGAGCCGTCGCGGGCGGTGCTGGTGCCCGCCAGCCGCTTCGAGATGCTGGAATGCCAGGCCGCCGTCGAGGCGGTGATGGAGGCCGCCCATGATGGCGAGCCGATCCGCAACGGGGCCCGGGATGTGCTGGCCCAGCACGTCATGGGCGTGGCCTGTGCCGAACCGTTCGACCTGGAGGCGCTTTACGACGAAGTGCGCACCGCCGCCCCTTATCGCGACCTGACGTGGGAGGACTGGGAACAGGTGGTCGATTTCGTCTCGACCGGCGGCTATGCGCTGAAGACCTATGACCGCTATCGCCGGCTGATCCGGGGGCGAGACGGGCTGTGGCGGGCGCGGACCAGGGAGATTGTGGCGCGCCATCGCATGAATGTGGGGGCCATCGTCACGGCCCAGACCCTGAGCGTGCGGGTCGGCGGACGGCGCGGCGGGCGCAAGATCGGCGAGACCGAGGAAAGCTATTTCGAGAACCTCGACATCGGCGACAGCTTTGTCTTTGCGGGCGAAATCTGGCGCTTTGAAGGGGTGGAAGGCACCAGCGCCTTTGTCAGCCGCTCCAGCGATTCCGAGGCCAAGGTGCCCAGCTGGGGCGGGTCGCGCATCCCCATATCCTCGCACCTGGCCGCGCGGGTGCGTCGCCTGATGCATGACCGGGACGCCTGGCGTCGCCTGCCGCTCGACGTGCAGGACTGGCTGGGCGCACAGGAAGACCATTCCGGCATCCCGGCCCTGGACGACCTACTGGTCGAGACCTTCCAGCGCGGACGCAAGCACTTCATGGTCTGCTATCCCTATGAGGGGCGGCTGGCCCACGCCACCCTGGCCATGCTGCTGACCCGGCGGCTGGATCGCGCCGGGGTCGGGCCGATCGGCTACCTGGCCAATGACTATGCCGTCTGCATCTGGTCGATGCGCTCGATGGCGGACCTGGATTTCGACGATCTGTTCCAGCAGGACATGCTGGGCGATGACCTGGAAACCTGGCTGGACGAGAGCTTCATGATGAAGCGGGCCTTCAAGGAAGCGGCGCAGATTTCCGGCCTGATCGAGCGGCGGATGCCCGGCCACGAGAAGACCGGGCGTCAGGTGACCTTTTCGGCGGACCTCATTTACGACACCCTCAGACGGCATGATCCCGGGCATCTGCTGTTGAAATGCGCCCGCGAGGATGCGGCCAGGGGCTTGCTGGACGTGGCGCGTCTGGGGGACCTGCTGTCGCGCGTTCGTGGAAAGATCCGGGTCTATAATCTACCCAAGGTATCCCCCTTTGCCGTGCCGTTGCTGGTGGAGATCGGCAAGGAGCGCTCGCCGGGCACCTCGGCCGCCGAGATGATGCTGGACGAGGCCGCCCTGATCGAAGAGGCCATGGGCTAGGATGGGCGAACAGGCGGTCATCATTGCGGGCGAGCCCTGCTGCCTGCGCCCGGCGGGCACCCTGTGGCTGCCGCAGCACGGGACGCTGGTGGTGTCGGACCTGCACCTGGAAAAGGGATCGGCCTATGCCGCCCGGGGCCAGCTTTTGCCGCCCTATGACACCCGCGAGACCCTGGACCGCCTGCTGGTCGAGGTGGTCGAGACGGGCGCGACCCGCCTGGTCCTGCTGGGCGACAGCCTGCACGACATGGGGGCGCTCAGCCGCATCCCGGTCGCCGAGCGCGAGGCGGTGCTGGACCTGGCAGCCCACCTGGACCTGGTCTGGATTACCGGCAACCACGACCCGGACGGCGGGGCCGCCTTTGGCGGCCTGTCGATCGAGGCCCTGCAACTGGGACGGCTGGTGTTGCGGCACGAGCCCCTGCCCGGCCCGGCTCCCGGCGAGGTGGCCGGGCACCTGCACCCCTGCGCGCGCGTCCTGGGCCCCGCCGGCAGCGTGCGCCGCCCCTGTTTCGTCTCTGACGGGCACAGGCTGATCCTGCCCGCCTTTGGTGCCTATACCGGCGGTCTTAGCGTCACGGATGCGGCATTTGGCGCCCTGTTTGCCCGCCCCCCTGTCGCCTACATGCTTGGGAAACGTGTGATTCCCGTGGGATTCGACCGCCTTGCGGCTGGACGACAGGCACCGGGTAGGCCACAAAAACATAGATGAAATAATGACTAATCGAGCGCAGCTAAGGCTGTGCTAGGCTGGTCGGCATAACCGATTTCGAGAAGGACACCCGCCACGTATGTCCCAGCCCTTGTTGCTGCTTATTCCGCTCGCAACGCCGTTTGTTGCCGCTCTCATGGCATTGTGCTTGCCATCCAAAGCGCGGAATGCTGCAGCAGCCCTGGCCTGGTTCACGGCCCTGGTGGGAATGGGATGCCTGGTCGCGCTGTTTTCTGCGGTCAATTCTGACGATCCGGTCCGCTTCTCCCTGGCCTGGCTGCCCAGCCTGGGCGTCAGCTTCACCTTGAGACTGGACGGCCTGGCCTGGCTGTTTGCCTTTATGGTTCAAGGGATTGGCGCGCTGGTCGTGCTTTATGCGCGATATTATATGT
>JAEYQX010000084.1 GCA_023409795.1 Pseudomonadota bacterium | reverse complement strand
AGCGGGCGCGGCGGTTCTCGCCGCGCGCCTTGACGGCCCCTGCGGCGCGCAGCGCCCCGCCGGCCAGGAGGATATGCTCCGTCAGCGTGGTCTTACCGGCGTCCGGGTGGGCAATGATGGCGAAGGTGCGGCGGCGGCCAGCTTCTTCAGCAAGGGTCAGTTTCGACATGGGGCGCACCTAGCGCGAGACGGGCCGAAAGTCACCTTTGTCTGGTGGTCCAGGCGGCCTGGAGCGCCAAAAGCGGCGCGATCCGGGCGCAACCATTACCAAACTGTCACGTTCGCGTGAAAGCCCCTTCGCCTTGCAGGGTTTTTGGGGTCAAGCTGAGGCTGTGAGACGCCGGTCCACGAGGCCGGTGCCACTGGGAGGTAAGACCATGGCTCTGGTGCATCCAGGCAGACCGTCCGCTCGTCCCCCAAGGGGAGAGCTTCATCCCGCCATTGCCCTGTTGGCAGGCTTTGGCCTGATGATCGCGATTGCGACGGGCGTCCATATGCTGTTCGGCCTGCTCTGACGCCCGCAGGGCCTGACCGATCGGGCGTCAGGCGAGCTGAGGGTTCCAGACAAGCTGATCGGCAGCGCGGCTGGCGGCCACGGTGTCGCGGCCATGACGGGCCTGTGCCTGCAACTGCCCCATGACCTGGGCGGGCAGGGCGCACAGGCGCGGCTCGACCAGCATGGGCTCGCATCCGGCCTCGGGCGCGCTGAACCGGGCGGCATTGATGCCTTCGCAGCGATGGGCGATCAGCCAGGCCAGACGCCGGGCGCGCACGGGCTCCTTGTGGTGAAGCCGGGGTTCCTCGGAATAGAGCTCGCAGCCCAGGCCGATCACCGCCTCTAGGTCCAGATAGGAAAATCGGCGCAGGTCGTGGCTGGGAGCCGGGCAGGCCTCGTCCAGGTCAAACACCACGTCATTCATCAGAAACAGCATCGCAAGTCCGCCCGTCGCGAGCCCTTCTGGCCCTCGCTGCCCTGACTAACGCCCCAGGCTTGAGGTCGGGTGCATGAACGGGGTGAACGGAGCATTAGTCATGACGCGGGCTGCGGCGGCTAGCCTTCCTGGACCTTCTCCTGCAGGAAGTGGCGACCCTCGCGATCCTCGATCTCGACGACCCACAGGTCCGGGTCATAGCGGCGCTGGCGCTCGATATAGGCGTCCAGCTCGCTTTCGATGTCGCTGGTGACGGGCTGCAGCCAACGGGGGTCACCATCCTGGCCGGTAACGGCCGAGAACAGCCGGGCCGTGCGCCTTGAGGTGTCATAGGCCTTGACGATGACCGTGCCGGCGCGCGCGTCGCCCTTCTTCACCACGGTGGCAAAGGCCCCGGAAAGTTCGGCCCGGCGGATCAGGCCGCTGACCCAGACATCTGTGGATAGAAGCAAAGCGCTAACCCTGATTGGACACGCGAGGGGAAGGTTCGGGCGCTATAGCGGGGGCCCATGTGGATTCTGTCGCGCCCTGCTTGTGCCAGCACTGCCCCCCTCGTGGCCAGCCTGATCCTGTTGCAGGCCGGGTCGGCGCAGGCGGGGGCAGCCAATCTCTATTACGAGCGGTCCGTAGCGGTGGCGGCGCAGACGAAGTGCAGGCTGTTCGAGCCGCGCCTGGCCGCTGCACTCAGCGCCGCCACCCTGCAGGCCCGTGGCGCGGCCCTGCGCTCGGGCGTCGAGGCGACGGCCCTGGCGGCCACCTCGGCCCGGGCCCGCTCGCGCGTGGCCAGCGTGTCGTGCGGGGATGCGGACCTCAGGACCATGGCGTCGCGGGTCGAGGCGGGCTTTGCCGGCTGGTCGCGGGCGGCGCGGGTCACCTTCCCCGGCAGCTGGTCGGACTGGCGCGGGGACCGTTTCGCCTCGACGACCGAGGCTTGGCGCCTGGTCCAGGACGGGGCCGCCGCCGGTGCGCCCGTGCGGATCGGTCTGGTGGGGCGCAATCCGCTGGAGACGCGGCTGGCCGCCGTCGTGTCGCTGGAGGGGGGACGGCGGCCCTATGCGGCGCGGCTGGTGATGCGCAATGCCCAGGTCATGCCGCGTCCCTGGCTGGCGGGCGAGGGTCTGCCGCCCGACAGCGCCCGTGCCAGCTATTTCGCGACGGGGGTAAGGGTGGCCGAAGCCGGCCTGCTGGCCCCTGGCCAGAGGCGGGGCGATCACTGGGCCTTTCCCCAGTCTGCGGCCGAAGCCCTGGCCCGGCTGGATCCGCGCGAAACCTTCAGCGTCGAGTTCCTGTTCCGCGATGACAGCGTGACCGTCGCCCGGTTTGAGATAGGCGATTTCGCGGCGGGCCGGGCCTTCCTGGCCATGGGGCCACTTTAGGCTAGGATGCCTTCGGGTTCCGGCGGGCCTGGCTCAGCGGAATGATCTCGGCCTGGGGCAGGGGCGAGGGGGCGTCGGTTTCATCCTTTTCCAGGACCGGCAGGCGCACGGTGACGGCCGTGCCCGAGCCGGGGGTGCTGTCCAGGCTCATCCGGCCCTGATGCAGTTCGGTCAGGGCCCGCACCAGCGACAGGCCAAGGCCCGTGCCCTGGGCCCGCTGGTCCGCTCCGCCCGCCTGCTCGAACGGCCGACCCAGCCGCGCCAGGTCCTCGGGGGCGATGCCCAGCCCGGTATCGGCGACGACCAGCTCCAGCTCATGGCCCACGGCGGTCGCGGCAATGGTCACCGATCCGGCGGCGGGCGTGAACTTGACCCCATTGGACAGCAGGTTCAGCGCGATCTGCTTGATAGCCCGGCGATCGGCGCGGATCCGCACCGGCTGGGGCGGCAGGACGGCGGCCAGGTCAACGCCCTTTTCATCGGCCGCGACCCGGACCAGGGCCATGGCCGAGGCGATGACCTCGCGCACATCGAAGTCCTCAAGATTCAGCTCATAGCGCTCGGCCTCGATGCGGCTGACATCCAGCAGGTCCCCGATCAGGTCCAGCAGGTGACGGCCCGCGTCATGGATGGCGTGGGCATAGCCGTTGTAGCGCTCGGGCAGGGGGCCAAACAGGCCCTGGGCCATGATGTCGGAAAAGCCGATGACGGCATTGAGCGGGGTGCGCAGCTCGTGGCTGACATTGGCCAGGGCCCGGGACTTGCTGAGGCTCTGGGCCTCGGCCTCGGTACGGGCCGCGACCAGTTCTTCCTCGCGGGCGTGCTGCAGGCTGGCATCCAGCAGCACGGCGATCAGGCGCATCGGCTCGCCGGACGTCGAGGGCAGGGGGCGCAGGGTCATGGACAGGCGCAGGTCCAGCGCCAGGCGCGGCGCGAACCGCACCTGGACCTGGGAGCCACGATGGGCGCGCTTCAGCGCCGCCAGCACGGCGGGGCGGTCAGGGGCGTGGACCGCCTCGACCAGGCCGTCACGAAACAGGTCCTCGACGGGCAGGGCGACCGGGGCGGCCCCATAGGCGGCCACCGGCTGGCCCGAGGGTGTCAGGATCAGGGTCAGGGCCGGATGGGCGGCCAGCAGGGCCTCGACCTGGCCCATGCGTTGCTGCAGGTCCCGCATCCGCGCCCGCTCGCGCAGCCACATGAGGCCCAGGCCCAGGCAGG
>JAEYQX010000001.1 GCA_023409795.1 Pseudomonadota bacterium | reverse complement strand
CCCCAGGACGGCGAGGCGGTGCAACAGGGCTCCAACCACGCCAACCGCCCCGAACGCACCGAAAAGCTGGACACCCAGGGCCCCAAGACCCAGGCGGCCAATCGCGCCATTGTCCAAGGCCGCAACTAGCCCCTTCCCCAAAGCCAATAGGCGGCGGCCCACCCGTACCGCCGCCTGTCTCATGCCTGCCTCAGGCCTGGCTGAAGCGGGTGAAGCCTAGGAGGGGATCTCCTGTCCCTGGCCCCGGGTGGTTTCCTGCCGGTCGCCTTCGGGGGCAGTGTCGCTCTGGATATCGGTCGGCCTGCCGTTCTCGTCGGACAGATGGGCCTCGGCCTTCTTGTCCCCGCTCTGGCTCAGGCTGGTCTCGCGCTCGGCCTGGGCCTGCAGGCTGTCGCGGCCCTCACGCTCGGCTGGGTGTCGGTCATGTCGTTCTCCCTCCTGGTGGCATCAGGACCAAGCACCGGGAGCCGCCCCTGTTCCCCTGCCGTCCGCTATACGACAGACGCCAGGCACCAGGCTCCAAAAGGCCGCGCATATGCAGGAAAAAGGGAGGAAAGTGGTACGCCCCCTCGGGCTCGAACCGAGGACCCTCTGATTAAAAGTCAGATGCTCTAACCAACTGAGCTAGGGGCGCACACTTTGAAATCAACCACTTAGTGGTTGCAGCGCTCGGGTCAGCCGGGGACCGATCCGAGGAGGCGGTTTCTGGTTCATTCGCCCGTTCGGGTCAAGGCCCCTGTGGCCCAGTTTTTGAATTTATTGGCAGAACATCGTCCACACCAAAATCGCCACCCTGTCAGGTTTGAGGATAGGCCGAACCGTGATTCCCGGCCTAGCCTTGCGGCCATGGGACCTTTATCCGGACTGAAACTGATCGAGATCGACGGCCTGGGGCCGGTCACCTTTGCGGGCATGGTGCTGGCGGACCTGGGGGCCGAGGTGCTGCGCCTGACCCGGGGCGGCTCGGCACCGCCTGCGGCCCTGGACGAGGTCGGCGGGGCCATCCTGCACCGGGGCCGCACCGCCGTCCCGGTTGATCTCAAGTCGCCCCGGGACCGCGACCGGGTGCTGGGCCTGGTCGAAAGGGCGGACGGGCTGATCGAGGGCTTTCGTCCCGGCGTCATGGAACGGCTGGGCCTGGGGCCGGATGCCTGCCAGGCCCGCAACCCCCGCCTGGTCTATGGCCGCGTCACCGGCTGGGGCCAGACCGGCCCCCTGGCGGACCAGGTCGGCCACGACATCAACTACCTGGGGATCGCGGGCGGGCTCTATCCCATCGGGGCGGCGGACCGCCCCCCGCCCCCGCCGCTCAACATGGTGGCTGACTATGGCGGCGGAGCCATGATGCTGGTCACCGGCCTGCTCGCCGCCCTGCTGGAGGCCCAGAGGACCGGCCAGGGCCGCGTCGTCGATGCCGCCATGACCGACGGCGTCGCCCTTTATACCAGTGTCTTCCATGCCCTGCGCGCCCGCGGCCTGTGGAGTGACCGGCGCCAGGGCAACCTGCTGGACGGCGGGGCCCCCTTCTATCGCTGCTATGCCTGTGCCGATGGTGGCTATGTCGCCGTGGGCGCGCTGGAGCCACGATTCTATGCCGCCCTGGTCCACGGCCTGGGCCTGTCGCCGGACGAGGCCCCCCAGTATGACCTTGCTAGCTGGCCCCGGCTGGAAGCCCGCTTCACCGCCCTGTTTGCCACTCGCACCCGCGACGACTGGGCCGCCCACTTTGCCGGGACCGAGGCCTGCGTCACCCCGGTGCTCAGCCTGTCGGAGGCCCCGCTTCATCCCCACAACCAGGCGCGCGGCACCTTTGTCGACCCCGGCGTGGTCCAGCCCGCCCCTGCGCCCCGCTTCTCGCCGCCGGCCGGCGCGGTGGCCGCGCAGGGGCCGGACCTGAGCCTGGACGAAGCCCTGTTGCAGTGGGGGCGATAATGGTTCAGTCAGCGTTCATTCTCTTGTGTCATCAAGCGGATCGGAACTTCACCCTGGCCTTGGCGTTGGGGTTCCACAGGGCATTTGACTGATGAAAAACACACTCTTGAAACCTATTCTCGTGGCATCCGGCCTGGGCCTGGCAGCGCTTGTGTCTGCCTGCAGCGAACCGGACTATGCCCCCCAGCCCGAACCGGCCCCCGTCGAGGTGGTCGAGGAAGAGGCCGTCGCGGCTGAAGACGCGGCCGAGCCGGTCGTGGCCGAGGTGACCGAGCCTGCGCCCGACACCCCGCCGGTCGACACCCTTCCGCCCGAGACCCGTTCCTCGGAGGAAAGCGTCCAGCCCGACAGCGATACGCTTTTCTACTGACCCCTGACCGGGCCGGTTCGGCCCGACGACGATCAAAGGCTACCGCGTGAACCCCAGGCTCCCGCTTATCCTTGCCGGCTTCACGGTCTGCGCCCTGGCCACCCAGGCCCACGCCGTCGAACCCAAGGCCCAGGTTCGCGGCGATCTGGACGGTGACCTGCGCCGCCAGCTGGAACGGGCCATCGGTGAAACCGGCGAGGCCCCCGCCAGCCGCTTTGAGGCCCGCCGCCGGGCCCGCAGCGCGGTCCAGGCCGCCACCGACCTGCTGCGATCCGAGGGCTACTACCAGTCCCGGGTCGAGGATGACGTCGAGGGCGAGGACCAGCCCGTGGCCGTCGTCCGCGTCGAACCGGGCCAGCGCTTCACCCTGGCCCAGAGCCTGATCCTGTGGACCACCCCGGCCCCGGACGAGGAAACCGCCCGGCAGGTCAGCGATGACCTGGGCCTTGAGGTCGGCCAGCCCGGCCGCGCCGCCGACATCCTGGCCGCCGAGGGCCGCATCGTCGCGGGCCTGACCCGCTACGGCTATGCCGATGCCAGGGCCGAGCCCCGCCGCGTCGTCGTCGATCACGCCGACTTCTCGGTCCAGCCCAACTTCAACATTGCCTCGGGTCCCCTGGTCCTGATGGACGGGGTTCGCCTGCGCACCTTTGGGCCGACCGAGGCCGACTGGGTCGCCAGCCTGGCCCCGTGGCAGGAACGCGACCGCTTTGATCCCGAGGACCTGGCCGAGCTGGAGCGGCGGCTGATCGACACCGGGGTCTATGAGAATGTCGCGGTGGCCCTGACCCCGCGGGAACAGACGGACGACCAGGGCCTGCGCCCGGTCATCGTCACCCTGACCGACCGCCCGCGCCGCCTGCTGGAAGCGGGGGCTACCTGGGCCACCACCGACGGCTTTGGCGTGGACGTCTTCCAAACCCGCTACAACCGGCTGAAGCGGGCCGACACCCTGCGCTATGGCCTGCGCTATGCCAGCATCGACAGCCGGCTGGGCGGCGAGCTGCGCCTGCCCCACTGGCGTCGCGCCGGACGCAACCTCAACCTCTCCTCCTGGCTGGTCCACGAGGAGACGGACGCCTATGACCGCACGGCCCTGACCCTCAATGCCGACCTGTCCCAGCGGATCGGCAAGACCTCATACTTCTCCTATGGCCTGGGCGTGGATGCGGGCCACTACACCGAGCGGCGCTTTGACCCGGTGACCCACGCCCCGATCACCTTTGACCGGGACCTGGCCATCCTGACGGCCCGGGGCTCGGCCTACATGGACCGCTCCAACGATCCGCTGGACCCCACCACCGGCTATCGCTTCGACATCTCGGTCCAGCCCACGGCGGTGACCGGGGCCGACAATGTCTTCTTCCTGCGCAGCCTGGCCACGGCCTCGGCCTATCTGCCGGTCCAGGACAATGCCCGGACCGTGCTGGCGGGCCGGATTCGCATTGGCTCCATCATCGGCGGCGAGGAGCTGACCGTGCCGTCGGACCGGATGTTCTTCTCGGGCGGTGGTGGCTCGGTGCGCGGCTATTCCTACCAGAGCATCAACCCGCGCTGGCCCGACAACACCCCGCGCGGGGGCCTGTCCCTGTTCGAGACCGCCCTGGAGGTCCGCCGCGACATCGGCGAGAAGTTCCAGGCCGTCGCTTTCGTCGATGCCGGGGCCATCGGCTTCCAGGAAACGCCGAACCTGACCAATATGCGCTACGGTGCCGGGGTTGGCGTCCGCTACAAGCTGCCCTTTGGCCCGGTTCGCGCCGACATCGCCGTCCCGCTCAACAAGCGCGAGGGTGATTCCGACTTCCAGCTCTACCTCAGCATCGGCCAGGCCTTTTGACCGACACTCCGCCCGATACCGCGCCCCCCGCGCCCGAGGAAACGCCCGCCGAGAAGGTCCGGCGCAAGCGCACCCGGCTGCAGGCCATCGGCTTCTTTTCGGGCATTGTGGTCGTGGGCCTGGTGGTCCTGGCCCTGATCCTGGCGATTGGCGGGCGCACCTACCTGGTCTCGGACGCGGGTCGCGAGCTGATCACCGGCTTTGTCGCTGGCAAGAAGATCAGCCGCTATGGCCGCATCAATGTCGAGGGGCTGAAGGGCGACCTGTTCGACGACTTCACCCTTGAGCGCGTCACCATCACCGATTCCGAGGGCGTCTGGCTGGAAGCCCTGGATGTGCGCGTCGACTGGACCTACTGGCCCCTGACCCTGCGCCGCTTCCACGCGACCGAGATCACCGCCGACAAGATCCGCCTGATCCGCCGCCCGGTCCTGGACCCGCCCGAGGAGCCCGGCGGTCCCCAGGCCCTGTCGATCCAGATCGACAGTATCAAGGCCGATGTCGAGCTGCTGGAAGACTTCTCCAAGGACTATGGCCGCTGGACCCTGGACGGCAGCCTGGCCCTGCCCCGCAAGGGGCCCAAGGCGGTCAGGCTGAACGCCAACAGCCTCAGCCGCCCCGGCGACTACCTGCGCCTTACCGCCGAGATGGGCGAGAAGATCGACGACCTGCGCGTCAACCTGCGCGCCAACGAGGCCCAGGGCGGCCCCCTGGCCGGTGCCCTGGGCTATTCGCCGGACCAGCCCTTTACCGCCGTGGGCATTGTCACCGGCGACGTGGTCGATGTGACCATGCGGACGGGCCAGTTCACCCCCCTGCACATCAAGGGCCACTTTGGCGGGGATGGCTCGCGCGTGTCGGGCTATGCCGACTTCTCGGGCTCGGACCTGCTTGAGCCCTTCGTGACCAAGATCGGCCGCACGGCCCGCTTTGGCCTGGCCACCGTGCCGGACCCGGTCCGCGAGGGCTACCAGGGCCTGGCCTGGAGCTTGCAGGCCGAAAACCTGCAGTCGCGCGCCCAGGGCATGATCCGCACCAGTGACCGCACCAGCCCCAATGGCGTGCGGATCGAGGTCTCGACCCCGTCCCTGGCCCGCATCCTGGGCCGCCCGATTGCCCAGGGGGCCAGCTATACCGGCCTGTTCCAGGGCGATCCCCAGGACTGGACGCTCAAGGGTGACGTCAGCCTGCTGAACGCCGACCTGGCCAGCTATCGCGCGACCCGCATCGCCGGTCCCCTGGCCCTGGCGGCCAAGGACGGGCGCTATACGGTCACCGGCGACATTCGCGCCAATGGTGGCTCCAGCGCCGGGATCATCGGTGCCCTGCTGGGGGCCAGCCCCCGTGTCCAGCTGGAGGCGACCCGCAACACCGACGGGGCCATCCTGCTGAACAGCATCGACGCGCGCGGACAGGGGCTGGTCCTGACCGGTTCGGGCTCGCGCAACCTGCTGGGCGGGCTCAGCTTTGCCGGCGATGCCTCCTTGACCGACCTAGGCCGCATCCGCACCGGGGCCCGCGGCAGCTTCAGCGGCCCGATCCGCGCGTCCTCTGCCCGCTCCGGCGCGCCCTGGGTGATCAGCTTCGACGGTCGCGGCCGCCAGATGGCCATCGGCATGGACGAGTTGGACCGCCTGCTGGGCCAGGCCCCGCGCCTGCAGATGTCCGGCACCTACAACGGCGGCACGGTGGCCATCGAGCGCGGCGAGCTGACCGGCGCGGTCGCGCGCGTGGGAGCCAAAGGACTGATCGAGGGCTCGCGCCTGCGCCTGGCCCTGGACTGGGACGCCCAGGGGCCGTTCGGCGTCGGCCCGATTGCCATCGACGGGGCCATGACCGGCGACGGGGCCCTGACCGGCACCCTGGCCCAGCCCGTCGCCGACCTGCGCGCCCGGTTCGATAAGGTGGCGGCCAGCGGCCTGGTCCTGACCAATGCCGACATGGTGCTCAGCTTCCGCAAGGGGGCCGACGCCTCGAACGGCCGCATCGCCATCACCTCGGGCTCCAACTATGGCCCGGCCCGCGCCTCGGGCAACTTCTTCCTGGGCGACCGGCTGATCCGCCTGACCGACGTCGACGTCAATGCCGGCGGGGTCACGGCCCAGGGCTCGATCGGCCTGTCAAACAGCTTCCCGTCCAGCGCCGACCTCAGCTTCACGGCCCGGCAGGGGGCCTTCCTGGCCTCGGGCGAGGCGCGCGGCCGTGTGCGCCTGACCGATGGCGGCGGCAGCGACAGCGCCGTGCTGGACGTCACCGGCCGCAACATCCGCCTGGCCGGCTCGACCTGGTCGATCCGCAACCTGGCCCTGCAGGGCCGGGGCTCGCTGGAGCGCCTGCCCTTCACCCTGGCCGCCGACGTCGGTGGCCCCAATCCGGTCCAGTTCAACGGCAGCGGCGAATACGCCCGCCGGGGCGACAGCCAGACCATCAGCCTGCGCGGCGGCGGCCGTGTGCGCGAGGTCGCCTTCACCACCCGCGCCCCGGCCATCGTGGCGCTGGACGGCGACGGTCGCGTGATCCGCCTCGACCTGGGCGTCGGCGGCGGCGTGCTGGACGGAGAGCTGCGCCAGGACGCCAACAGCACAGCCATCCAGGCCAACCTGAGCAATGTCGACATGGGCTCCCTGGCCCCGGACCTGCGCGGCCAGGTCACCGGCCGGGTCCAGCTCCAGGGCCAGGGCGAGACCCTGACCGGGGCCGCCAACGTCACCCTGCGCCAGCTGCGCAGCCTGGATGCCCCGCGCGGCATGGCCGTGGATGGCCGCCTCAACGCTACCCTCGGCGACAATGTCCTGCGCATCCAGGCCACGGCCCAGGACAATGCCAATGTCAGCGCCAGTGCCGATCTCACCCTGCCGGTCGAGACCTCGGCGGCCCCGCTGCGCCTGGCCATTGCCCGCACGCGGCCCATGTCGGGCCAGGTGGACATCCGTGGCCAGATCCAGCCGATCTGGGACCTCTTCCTGGGCGGCTCGCAGTCGCTGTCGGGCCAGATCGCGGCCAATGCCCGGATCGGCGGCTCGCTGAACGACCCGCGCCTGAACGGGCGGCTGGACCTGACCCAGGGCACCTTCCGCGACAGCATCACGGGCCTGCGCCTGGAAAGCGTCGACCTGGCAGGCCGCTTCGACGACACCACGGCGGTGATCGAGAGCTTCCAGGCCACCGACGGCGAAAAGGGCACGGTCTCGGGCAGCGGCAACATGGGCCTGCGCCAGGGCTCGGCCTCGTCCCTGCGGCTGGAGCTGGCCCGCTTCCGCATCATCGACAACGACATTGCCCAGGCCCGCGCCAATGGCGTGCTGAACGCCGTGCGCGCCACCGATGGCAACATCCAGCTGAGCGGCAACCTGGACGTCGACGACGCCGAGATTTCGCCCAACCTGCCCGGCTCCAACGGCATCGTCCGCATGGACGTGGTCGAGATCAACCGCCCCGGCGGCGATCCGGTCCAGAGCGAGGAGACCCGCTCGCGCGGCCCGACCATCGGGCTCAACCTCAACCTGACCGGGCGCGAGATCAATATTCGCGGCCGGGGCCTGGACGTCGAGCTGCGGGCCAATGCCCGGGTGCGCGGCACCATTGCCCAGCCCCAGCTGACCGGCACGGCCAGCGTCGTGCGCGGCGACTATGAGTTCGCGGGCAAGCGCTTCGTCTTTGACGACAGCGGCACCATCACCCTGTCCACCGATCCGTCGCGCATCCGCCTGAACCTGGCCGCCGTGCGCGAGGACCCGGCCCTGACCGCCACCATCCGCGTCACCGGCACCGCCGCCGAGCCGGAGATCGCCCTGACCTCCAGCCCTGCCCTGCCCCAGGACGAGATCCTGTCGCAGGTCCTGTTCGGTCGCTCGGCCTCGCAGCTGTCGGCCCTGGAAGCCGCCCAGCTGGCCTCGGCCGTGGCCTCTCTGGCGGGCGGCGGCGGCTTTGACGTCATCGGCAACCTGCGCGAGCTGGCGGGCCTGGACCGCCTGTCCTTCAGCGGCGAGGCCTCCGGCATGACGGTGGCCGGCGGGCGCTACATCACTGACGACATCTACCTGGAGGTCATCGGCGGCGGCGAAGGCGGGGCGGCGGTCAAGGTCGAGTGGCAGGTCCGCCGCAACCTGGCCATCAGTTCCAAGTTCGGCGGCGACAACGACGCCACCCTGTCCGTCCGCTGGCGCCGCGAAAGCGACCGCCCCGGCCCCAGCCGCGACCGCTTCCGCAACCGCGCCCGCTAAGGGGCCGCTCCCCACGGGGATAAAGCGTCATTTCCTCCCCACGATGTGGGGAGGGGGACCGCGAAGCGGTGGAGGGGCCCGGTTGATCCCAGCCTTTACCCGCCCCTCCGTCTCGACGGCTGACGCCGCCGATCCACCTCCCCATTGGCATGGGGAGGAAATGCTGACGGCTGAAAGGGTGGCACCGCTTCATCCTCCCCCGCCCGCAGGCGAGGATCAAACCCTCAAAGCACCTCGAGCACGCTTTCCAGCGGGCGGCCGATGCGGGCTCCCTTGTCGGTCTCGACGATCGGGCGTTCGACCAGGACGGGCTGTTCGATCATGGCGGCGCGGATGACGTCGTCCGACGCCCCCGATTCCAGCAGTTCGCCGGTCCGTTCCTCGCGCTTGCGCAGCAGGCCCTTCAGCCCGACGCCGGTCTTCTGCGCCAGGCGATCCAGGGTCTGGGCGTCCCAGCCGGTCTTCAGGTATTCGACCACCTCAAAGGCCACGCCCTTTTCCTGGAGCAGCTCCACCGCCTTGCGCGAAGTCGAGCATTTCGGGTTGTGATAGAGGGTGAAGGTCATGGTTCAACTCACTGTAAAGGTTCAGGATCGGGTCGTCAGGCGCGCCAGGCCAGCGGCACCGCGCACCCCGCCGATGTGCAGGACCAGGCTGCCCGCCATGGCGGCCATGGCCAGGTAGGGCGACCAGACCGGCAGCCCCTCGGCTGCCAGGGACGCGCCGACCAGGGCCGAGGTCAGGAAGGCCGACAGCTCATAAAGGGCCCAGGCGATCCCCAGCACGGGCAGGATGCGGTTGGGCCGCTTCCACTGCCACAGGGCCAGCAGCGCCGTCACCACGGCCAGAAAGACCGAGAAACCGGCGGTGCCCTGGCGATAGGGCTCGAAATCGGCGCTGGCCCCATACCAGACCCCGACCGCCTGGATCAGGCTGACCGCGGCCCACAGGCCAAAGCCAAGGCTGCTCAGCCGGGCCATGGCGCGGACCTGGTTCTCGGTCCGGGCCGGGCCGAACGGGCTGGGAAACGCGGTATCCCTGGTCATGATCTTCTTCTCCCCAATCGCCCTACCTAGCGCCTATGCGCATAAAAACCCAAGCCCGCTTCGCAGGTTGCCGCCCCTTCACCTTTGGGAAACCACCGTCTAGTGTCGCCATTATGCGGATTCATTCTGAAGACCAGGCCGTGCTCGACCACGTGGCAGCGCGAGGCGAGGCGATCGTCGCGCGCACCATCGCCTGGGCCAATATCAACTCGGGCAGCCGCAACCGGGCGGGCCTGAACCGGATGCTTGAGGTCCTGGAGGCCGAGGGCCGCAGCCTGGCCGGGGCCACGGTCCAGCGCCTGGCCACCGGGGCCTCGACCACCGTGGCCGACAGCGGCGCGGTCATCCCCGAATCCTATGCCGACGCCCTGCTGGTCCAGGCCCGTCCCCAGGCCCCGATCCAGGTCGTCCTGACCGGCCACTATGACACCGTCTTTCCCGCCGACAGCGCCTTCCAGAGCGTCACCACCCGCCCCGACGGTGCCCTGAACGGCCCCGGCGTGGCCGACATGAAGGGCGGCATCAGCGTCATGCTGGCGGCGCTCGAGGCCTTCGAGACCCACCCGCACCGCGACCGCCTCGGCTGGTCGGTCCTGCTGTCCCCGGACGAGGAGATCGGCTCGCCCGCCTCGGCCCCGCTGCTGGCCCAGCTGGGCGCGCGCGGCCACGTGGGCCTGACCTATGAGCCGGCCATGGCCGATGGCACGCTTGCGGGCGAGCGCAAGGGCAGCGGCAACTTCCACCTGATCGTCACGGGCAAGGCAGCCCACGCCGGCCGCGCCTTCCATGAAGGGGCCAATGCCGTGGCCGGGGCCGCCATCATCGCGGCGCGCCTGCACGCCCTGAACGGCCAGCGCGACGGCGTCACCGTCAATGTGGCCAAGATCAGCGGCGGCGGCCCGCTCAATGTCGTGGCCGACAATGCCGTGGTCCGCTTCAACGTGCGCGTGCCCGATGCCCAGGGTGCCTCGTGGATCACCGACGCCATTGCCGAGATCACGGCCCAGCCCCCCTTCCCCGGCCTGGCCCTGGACCTTCACGGTGGCATGACCCGCGCGCCCAAGCCGATGGACGCCAGCCAGAGCGCCCTGTTCGAGGCCGTGCGCCAGGCCGGTGAGCTGCTGGGCCAGGCCATCCGCTGGCAGCCCTCCGGCGGCGTCTGCGAAGGCAACAACCTGCACGCGGCGGGCCTGCCCAATGTCGATACCCTGGGCGTCATCGGCGGCGACATCCACTCCGACCAGGAATATGCCTGGCCCGCCAGCTTCGTCGAGCGCGCCCAGCTCAGCGCCCTGATCCTGTGCAAGATCGCCTCTGGCGAGATCGACGCCGCCCGCCTCAAGGCCCTGCGCCTGGAAACCCTGGCATGAGCAACACCCCCGAATTTCCTCCCCACCTCGTGGGGAGGGGGACCGCGCAGCGGTGGAGGGGCCATCCCCCTTCCCACGCGCCCGCCCACCGAAACCAAAACCCTGCTACCCCTCGGCCATAGGACCCTATTGAATGCTTGTTGTCCGTCCCGCCGGTCCCGCCGACCTTCATCACCTGCTTGAGCTGGCCATCCTGTCCGGCCCCGGCTTCACCAGCCTGCCCGAGGACGCCGATGTCCTCAGCGAGCGGCTGGAGCTGAGCCAGGCCAGTTTCGAGGGCCGCGTCGCGCCCGAGGAGGCCTGGTATACCCTGATGCTGGAAGACACCGACACCGGCGACATCGACGGCGTCGGCTCGGTCAAGGCGACCGTGGGGCTCAAGCGTCCCTTCTTCTCGTTCCGCGTGGTCAACAACACGGTCCAGTCGCCGTCCCTGGGCCTGCGCCTGAACCACCAGACCCTGGTCCTGGTCAATGAGTGCACCGGCTGGACCGAGGTCGGCTCCCTCTTCCTCAAGGCCGACCGGCGCAAGGGTGGCGCGGGGCGCCTGCTGGCCCAGTCGCGCTATATGCTGATCGGGGCCCAGCCGGACCTGTTTGCCGACAATGTCCTGGCCGAGCTGCGCGGCGTCTTTACCCCCGACGGCTACTGCCCCTTCTGGGACCATGAGGCGCACAAGTTCTTCCCGATGGACTTCGACGACGCCGACCGCATGACCGGCTCGACCGACAAGCAGTTCATCCTCGACCTGGCCCCGCGCCATCCGATCTATGTCGAGCTGCTGCCCGAACCGGCCCGCGCCGTGATCGGCAAGGTCCACCCCCAGGGCGTGCCCGCCATGGCCTTGCTGGAAAGCGAGGGCTTCCGCCCCAACGGCCTGATCGACATCTTTGATGCCGGGCCCACCGTCTCGTGCGGTCGCGACAACATCCGCACCGTGCGCGACACCCGTGCCCTGACCACCCGCATCGAGAGCGACTTCGAGGTGGACCTGCCGGGCCTGATCTCGACCGCCAGCATCAGCGACTTCCGCGCCGTGCGCGCCCGGGCCCTGATCGAGGGCGACACCGCCACCATCACCCCCGAAACCGCCGCCGCCCTGCGCCTCAAGGCCGGCGACCCCATCCGCGTCAAAGTCTGAAACCCTTCTCCCCCCGCCGGAGAAGGTGGGCCGCGTCAGCGGCTCGGATGAGGGGGAACGCCCTCTTCATTCTCCTCATTTAGATCTGATGGCCCCTCCCCGGGGACCAAAGGCAAAGACCCGATGACCCAGCTGACCTCGATCAACCCCGCCACCGGTGAAACCGTCTGGGAAGGGGCCGCAGCCACCCCCCAGCAGGTGGCCGCCGCTGTCCAGGCCGCGCGCGACGCCTTCCCTGACTGGGCCGAGCGCCCGCGCCAGGCCCGCGTCGATGCGGTCAAGCGCTACCAGGCCATCCTCAAGGACCGCGCCGACGAGATCGCCCGGGTCATCAGCCAGGAAACCGGCAAGGCCCTGTGGGAGACCCGGACCGAGCTGGCCTCGATGCAGGGCAAGGTCGACATCTCGATCCGCGCCTATGACGAGCGCACCGGCGAGCGCAGCCGTGAGATGCCCTTCGGCAGCGCCACCCTGCGTCACCGCCCGCACGGCGTGGCGGCGGTGCTTGGCCCGTTCAACTTCCCCGGCCACCTGCCCAACGGCCACATCGTCCCGGCCCTGCTGGCCGGCGACACCGTGGTCTTCAAGCCGTCCGAGGAGACGCCGCTGACCGGCCAGCTGATGGTCGAATGCCTCCAGGCCGCCGACCTGCCCGCCGGGGTGGTCAACCTGGTCCAGGGCGGGCGTGACACCGGCGCGGCCCTGCTGGACCAGCCGATCGACGCCCTGATGTTCACCGGCTCGGGGGCCGCCGGGGCCCATTTCCGCCGCAAGTTCGCCGATGATCCCCACGTCATCCTGGCCCTGGAGCTGGGGGGCAATAACCCTCTGGTCGTCTGGGACGCCGCCGATGCCCAGGCCGTCGCCTCCCACGTGGTCCAGTCGGCCTTCATCACCACCGGCCAGCGCTGCTCGTGCGCGCGTCGCCTGATCGTGCCCGAAGGCCCCCGGGGCGATGCCATCATCGAGGCCGTGGCCGAGCTGTCGGACCGCCTGCTGTTCGCCCCCTACGACTTCCATACCGAGCCCTATGGCGGCCCGCTGATCTCGGCCCGTGCCGCCCGCGCGGCGCTGGAGGCCCTCAATGAGCGCATCCGCGCCGGGGCCCGCGTCATCCGCGCCTCGGGCGGCATCGACGGCCTGTCCGAGGCCTTTGTCCAGCCGGCCATCATCGACGTGACCGGCCTGGACGTGCCGGACGAGGAGATCTTTGCACCCTTCCTGTCGGTCATCCGCGTCCCGACCTATGACGCCGCGATCCAGGCCGCCAACGACACCCGCTATGGCCTGTCGGCAGGCCTGATCAGCGATGACCCGCGCCACTGGGAGCGCTTCGTCAACCGCATCCGCGCGGGCGTGGTCAACTTCAACCGCCCGACCACCGGGGCGGCCGGCGATATGCCCTTCGGTGGCCTGGGAGCCAGCGGCAACCACCGCCCCAGCGCCTACTACGCCGCCGACTACTGCGCCTACCCCGTCGCCAGCTTTGAGGCCCCCGAGGTCAAGTCCGTCCTTGGCGAAATCAAGGGCCTGGGCTGATTCCTTCTCCCCTTGCGGGAGAAGGTGGCAGCCGCAGGCTGACGGATGAGGGGTCCCAACACCATGACCACCAGTTTCAACTCAAGGCCCGCCATGCCCCACGCCATCGAAGCCAATGCGGACGGCCTGATCGGCCCGACCCATTCCTATGCGGGCCTCAGCCCCGGCAACTTGGCCTCGTCCCTGAACAAGGGTGAGGCCTCCAATCCCCGCGCCGCCGTCCTGCAGGGCCTGGACAAGATGAAGCGGCTGGCGGACCTGGGCCTGCCCCAGTTCGTCCTGCCCCCGCACGAGCGGCCCAACGTCCCCTTCCTGCGCGCTCTGGGCTTTGGCGGCACGGACAGCCAGGTGCTGGGGCCGCCTGGAAGCAGGCCCCCGCCTTTGCCGCCGCCGCCTGTTCGGCCTCGCCCATGTGGGCAGCCAATGCCGCGACCGTGACGCCCAGCGCCGATGCCGCCGACGGCCGCGTCCACTTCACCCCGGCCAACCTGCACACCAACCTGCACCGCGCGCTGGAGCATCCGCAGACCCGGCGTGCCCTGAACGCCCTCTTTCCCGACCCGCGCCATTTCGCCGTCCACGACGCCCTGCCCGCCGTCTCGCACCTGGCCGACGAGGGTGCGGCCAACCACGTGAGGC
>JAEYQX010000245.1 GCA_023409795.1 Pseudomonadota bacterium | reverse complement strand
AAATCTGGAACAACGTCTTCATGCAGTTCGAGAAGGAGAACGACGAGATCGTTCGCGACCTTCCGAAGCCGTCGGTGGACACCGGCATGGGTCTGGAGCGTATCGCTGCCGTGCTGCAGGGCGTGCACTCCAACTATGAAGTCGACCTGTTCAGGAACCTGATCGCCGCCTCGGAAGACGCGACCAGCACCAAGGCCGAAGGCGACGCCGCCGCCAGCCACCGCGTGATCGCCGACCACCTGCGCTCGACCTCCTTCCTGATCGCCGACGGCGTGACCCCGTCGAACGAAGGCCGCGGCTATGTGCTGCGCCGCATCATGCGCCGCGCCATGCGCCACGCCCACCTGCTGGGCGCGCAAGAGCCGCTGATGCACCGTCTGGTTCCGGCCCTGATCACCGAGATGGGCGAAGCCTATCCGGAACTGGGCCGCGCCCAGGCCTTCATCGAAGACACCCTGAAGCAGGAAGAAATCCGTTTCCGCACCACCCTGGGTCGCGGCATGGGCCTGCTGGACGAAGCCACCAGGGACCTGTCGGAAGGCGGCATCATCTCGGGCAAGACCGCCTTTACCCTGTACGACACCTACGGTTTCCCGCTGGACCTGACGCAGGACGAGGCCCGTCGCCGCGGCCTGTCGGTCGACAACGAGGGCTTCGAGGCCGAAATGGCCGAGCAACGCCAGCGCGGCAAGGCCAACTGGAAGGGCTCGGGCCAGACCGCCAACGCCGGCGAATGGCTGGCCATCCGCGACCGTCTGGGAGCCACCGAGTTCACCGGCTATGACAATGTCGATGGCGAAGGCACGGTCGTGGCCATCCTTGCCGACGGCGGTGCCGTCGAAACCGTCAAGGCCGGCGAAACCGCCGAGGTCCTGTTCGACAAGACCCCCTTCTATGGCGAAGGCGGCGGCCAGAACGGCGACAAGGGCACGGTGGAATGGACCGGCGGCAAGGGCCGCGTGACCGACGTGCAGAAACACGCCGGCGGCGACCTGTACGCCCACCAGATCGAGGTACAGGAAGGCGAGCTGAAGCTGGGCACCACCGCCTCGCTGCGCGTCTTTGCCCACGAGCGCCTGACCACCCGTTCGAACCACTCGGGTGCGCACCTGCTGCACACCGCGCTGAAGAATGTTCTGGGTGCCCACATCGCCCAGAAGGGCCAGATGGTCGATGCCGAGCGCCTGCGCTTCGACTTCAGCCACAATGCCCCGGTGACCGAAGAGGAACTGGCCCGCATCGAGGACGAGGTGAATGCTGTCATCCGCCAGAACGTCCCGGCCCGTACCGAACTGATGGCCCCTGAAGCCGCCATCGAAGCCGGTGCCATCGCCCTGTTCGGCGAGAAGTACGGCGAGGAAGTGCGCGTGCTGACGCTGGGCCAGTCGCTGGTCGATCCGTCCAAACCCTATTCGGTGGAACTGTGCGGCGGCACCCACGTCGCACGCACCGGCGACATTGCCCTGTTCAAGATCACCGCCGAAACCGGCATCGCCGCCGGCGTGCGCCGCATCGAGGCCCTGACCGGCGAGGCCGCCCGCCAGTACCTGCTGGAACAGGCCAACATCACCCGCTCGCTGGCCCAGAGCTTCAAGGTCCAGCCTGCCGATGTGACCGGCCGCGTCGAAAACCTGCAAACCTCGGTCAAGTCGCTGGAGAAACAGGTCGCCGACCTGAAGAAACAGCTGGCCCTTGGCGGCGGCGGCGCCTCGGCAGCCCCTGAAGAGATCAACGGCGTCAAGGTTCTTGCCCGCGTTCTGGACGGCGTGGACGGGAAGGGCCTGCGCGGCGTGGCCGAAGACTTCAAGAAGCAGATCGGCTCGGGCGTCGTCGCCCTTGTCGGCGTGACCGACGGCAAGGCGGCCGTCACCATTGCCGTCACCGCCGACCTGACCGAGCGCTTCAACGCGGCCAACCTGGCCCGCGACGCCGTCATCGCCATGGGCGGCAAGGGCGCGGGCGGCAAGCCGGACTTCGCCCAGGGCGGTGCGCCCGACGCCACCAGGGCCGAAGAAGGCCTGGACGCCGTCAAGGCAGCGCTGAAAGCCTGAGGGCCTCAGGCCTTGGCAGATTGAGGGGGCGGTGCCGCAAGGTGCCGCCCCTTTTTCCTGGGACCAGGGCCGGTGGGCCTACTGGGGTGGGCTCAGGTCGACGCCGGTCAGTTTCCAGAAGAACAGGTTGCGGCGGGTCATCAGCAGGGCCACCCGCTCGTCGGGCCGGTCATCGCGGGTCAGGCTGACGGCAAAGGTATTGAGGTCGCGGTAGGACCAGGACTGGCGCACCCGGCTGTCGCGGTCCTGTTCGGGCACCGCCTCGCGCTCGACCGCCTGTCGGGGCGAAGGAGCCTTCCCTTCCTGGACCATGGTGGCGATGGTCTCGGGCGTCACCAGGGCATCGACCGCCCCATCGACCAGGGCCGAGCCAAACACCATGCCCAGGGCCGCCAGCCCGCGATCGGACCTGCTGCTGAGTTCGCCCATCAGGCGCTGGCTCAGCTCATCCTTCAGGCTTTCGCGAAAGGCCGGGAAGTCGACGTGCCGCTCCAGTCCCGCCACGTCCCCTGCCCTGGCGGCCTGGACCAGGCCCCGCGCCGCGAACACCGGCGAGACAGCATAGGCCAGGACAAGGACGGCGATCACGGCGACGACCAGCCGGATACCTGTTCTGGACATGATGGCCCCTTCTAAACACCTGGCTGAGCGGGCCGAACCGGCACGATCACCCCAATACCCCTGCTGGCCATAAGGGCATGCTTGGGGCCCCGCCTCAATGCGAAATCACATAACACCTTGTTTATCGTGCAGGCTTTGTCCCGCCCCTCGCCCCCGCGCACGAAAAAGGGCGGGTGACCGAAGCCACCCGCCCTGTTCACAAGCCTTCAGGAGACCTTAGCCGATGCCCGGCAGGGCCTTCTTCAGGTTTTCCGAGACCTTGTCCAGGAAGCCCTCGGTGGTCAGCCAGCCTTGCTGGTCGCCGACCAGCAGGGCCAGGTCCTTGGTCATGAAGCCCGACTCGACGGTCTCGACGACGACGCGTTCCAGGGTCTCGGCGAACTCGGCCAGCTCGGCGTTGTTGTCCAGCTTGGCGCGGTGCTTGAAGCCGCGGGTCCAGGCAAAGATCGAGGCGATCGAGTTGGTCGAGGTCGCTTCACCCTTCTGGTGCTGGCGGTAGTGACGGGTCACCGTGCCGTGGGCGGCTTCGGTTTCCATGACCTTGCCATCCGGGGTCATCAGGACCGAGGTCATCAGACCCAGCGAGCCGAAGCCCTGGGCCACGACGTCCGACTGCACGTCACCGTCACAGTTCTTGCAGGCCCAGACGAAGCCACCCGACCACTTCATGGCGGCAGCCACCATGTCGTCGATAAGACGGTGCTCGTAGGTCAGGCCGCGGGCCTTGAACTCTTCGGCATAGTGCTCGTCGAACACTTGCTGGAAGATGTCCTTGAAGCGGCCGTCATAGGCTTTCAGGATGGTGTTCTTGGTCGACAGATAGACCGGATAGTTGCGCTGCAGGCCGTAGGCGAACGAGGCGTGGGCGAACTCGGTGATCGAGGCGTCCAGGTTGTACATGCCCATGGCCACACCGGCCGACGGCGACTTGAACACCTCGTGCTCGATGACCTGGCCGTCGTCGCCGACGAACTTGATCGACAGGGTGCCGGCACCCGGCATCAGGAAGTCGGTGGCCTTGTACTGGTCACCAAAGGCGTGACGGCCGACCACGATCGGCTGGGTCCAGCCCGGAACCAGGCGCGGAACGTTCGAGCAGATGATCGGCTCGCGGAAGACAACGCCGCCCAGGATGTTGCGGATGGTGCCGTTCGGCGACTTCCACATCTTCTTCAGGCCGAATTCCTTCACGCGGGCTTCGTCCGGGGTGATGGTGGCGCACTTGACGCCGACGCCGTGCTTCTGGATGGCCTTGGCGGCGTCGATGGTCACCTGGTCGTCCGTGGCGTCACGGTGCTCCATACCCAGGTCGTAGTAGTCCAGTTCCAGGTCCAGGTAGGGGAAGACCAGCTTGTCCTTGATCATCTGCCAGATGATCCGGGTCATTTCGTCGCCGTCGATGTCAACGATGGGGTTGGCGACCTTGATCTTGGCCATGTTTGCCTCTGTCTCTGAACCTTAGGGAAGGATGTGTGTGGGCGGTATAGCGAGGCAGACCCGCGCGCGCAAAGCCCCAGAGGGACCGGTCGGCTGCATTTGCTCCCGGAAATATGGGTTTGACGGCACAAACGCTTGAACCAAGGCCGGATACTGGCCCTGATGGGGCCGAATTATTCAATATATAACAGCGGTTGGCCGCTCGCTTGACCGCCCGGCCGTCCCGGGACCATTGGCCCATGTCGTGGCGGGCCGGTTCCTGGCAGGCGAACGCGCAATGAAAAGGCCCGAGAGCGAGGTGCCGTCCGGGCCTTTTCGACATCAGGGCCTGGTCAGCCGCGCATCTGCTTTTCCAGCACGGCCAGCGGCAGGGAGCCGTTCATCAGCACCTGGTCGTGGAAGGCCCGCAGGTCGAAGCCGGGCCTGGCCTCGGCCTCGGCGCGCAGGCGGGCAATGACGGTGTGGCCCACCTTGTAGGCGCAGGCCTGGCCGGGCCAGACGCAATAGCGGTTGATCTCGCTGTTGGACGCATCCCACGGCTTGGCCCCCGAGGCCGCCATGTATTCCACCGCCTGCTCGCGGCTCCAGCGCTCGGCGTGGAGCCCGGTGTCGACGACCAGGCGCACGGCCCGGAACAGGTAGGACATCAGGAAGCCCACCCGTCCCAGAGGATCATCGGCATAGACATCCAGGTCGTTGGCGGCCACCGCCTCGGCATACAGGGCCCAGCCTTCGTTATAGGCGCTGAAGCCCCCGGCGCGTCGCCATTGCGGCAGGTCCGCCGACTCGCGCTGCAGGGCCACCTGCAGGTGATGGCCCGGCGAGGCCTCGTGATAGGTCAGGGTCGGCAGGGCAAAGCGGGGCCAGTTCCCGCTGTCGCGCAGGTTGATGTAGTAGGCCCCCGGCCGCGAGCCATCCAGAGGCGGCCCCTGGTAATAGCCGCCCGGCGCACCGGACTGGATCGAGACCGGCACGCGGCGGATCTCGACGTGGCTGCGGGGTAGGCGGCCAAAGACCTCGGGCAGGCGCGGCTCCAGCGCCGCCACCTGTTCGTTCAGCCATTGCAGCAGCTCGGCCTTGCCCTCATCGGTATTGGCAAAGAG
This sequence comes from Pseudomonadota bacterium, assembly GCA_023409795.1. GTDB lineage: Bacteria > Pseudomonadota > Alphaproteobacteria > Caulobacterales > Caulobacteraceae > Brevundimonas. The sequence goes on along the minus strand of JAEYQX010000245.1, from coordinate 2,004 downwards.
CTGGGCCGGGTCTCTGTTCAGGGCCTGGACCCGCTCGCCCACCGTGCCCTGGGTATAGCCCTGGGCCTTCAGGATGGTGTCGATCTCGGCGCTGATCTCGGCCACCTGCTCGCGGCCCATGGCGTGGATCTCGGCCGCGCCCAGGGTGGTGGTGGTATTGGCCTTGAGCCCATTGGCATAGAAGGCCTCGCCGTCCGGCAGGCGCCAGACGCCCGCCTCATGCACCGCCTTGGGCCGCAGGGCTTCCAGGGCCTCGATCTGGCGGGCCAGGGCCGGGCGCAGGCTTTGCTCGGCCACGGCCATCGCCCGGGTGTCATAGCCACTCAGGTCCAGCGCCGCCGTCTTGCGGGCAAGGGCCCGGATCATCGACAGCTCGCCCGCCGGGGTGTCGCGCAGGGTGCGGATCTGCGGCAGCATCCGGTCGATGATGAAGTCAGGCGGGATGACGCCCAGGGCCGCATCTTCCTGGATCTTGGCCGTCTCGCCGTCCAGCACGCCGGCCATGGCCTGAAGGCGCGACAGGAAGGCCTCTGCGCCCTCGGCATCCTCGACCCGGTGCTGGTTCTCGATGAAGTCGGGGGTGCTGAAATAGCTGCCGGACAGCTGGCTGACGACATAGGGGGACGGACGACCGGGCCCCGCGCCATAGGCAAAGGCTGCAGTCTCGGCCGCGGTCTGGCTGCCAAAGGCGGCGATGTCGTAGTTGAGCCGCCCCGCCGGGCTGAGGCCCGATACGTCGAGGGCCTGGAGTTGGGCCCAGCGGTCGGTCGCCTTCCGGCGGTCCTTGAGAATGTCGTCCGGGCCGGCCCCGCTCAACTGCGAGGCCAGGGCGGCCCGATCACCCTTGTCCAGGCCCAGGTTGGTGGCGCGCTCGGGCGAGTCATTGATGTCGGCCTCGAACCAGCCGGCCAGCAGGCGGTTCAGGCTGGCATCGGCATCCGCCGTGGCGGCGTGCAACATGGACGGTGCCACCGCAGCCGTGGCCGCAGCGGTCATAAGCAGTCGACGACGGTCGATCATCGGTAATCCCCACTCCGGGCCCGTCGCGCCGGACGGGCCTTCCCTTCAACTGACGAACGGCCAGCGCGCCGCGAAACCGGCCCTAAACCGGGGTCCAGGCCGACAGCTCGCGCTCCAGCACCATCAGGGGCACGCCCCCCAGATTCAGCCCGGCGTCGTGGAACTGGCGGATATCGAAGCGGCTGCCCAGGCGGGCCCTGGCGGCCTCGCGCGCCTTGACCCAGGTGGCATGGCCGACCTTGTAGGAGCAGGCCTGCCCCGGCCAGACGCAGTAGCGCTCGACCTCGGTGGTGATGGTGGTTTCCTTGTCGCCCAGGGCATCGACCATGTAGCGGATGCCCTGCTCGCGGCTCCAGCGCTTGTGGTGCAGGCCGGTGTCGACGACCAGGCGCGCGGCGCGGAACATCAGCGACTGCAGATAGCCGATCTGGCCAAAGGGATCATTCTCATAGACCCCCATCTCGTCGGCCAGTTGCTCGGCATAGAGGCCCCAGCCCTCCGAATAGGCCGAAGAGCCCAGCAGTTTCAGCAGCAGCGGCGTCGAGGTGCGTTCCTGCTGCAGGGCGATCTGGTGGTGATGGCCCGGCGTCGCCTCGTGATAGGTCAGGGTCGGCAAGGTCCACCTGGGCCATTCCGCCGTGTCACGCAGGTTGATGTAGTAGGCTCCCGGCCGCGAGCCATCCAGCGACGGCGGCATGTAGTAGCCCCCCGGTGCCCCGGCCTCGATAGCCTTGGGCACGCGACGGATTTCGACCGGCGCAGACGGCAGGCGGCCAAAATATTCCGGCAGCCGGGCCTGCATGGCCTCGGTCTGGCGGTTCAGTTCCTGCAGCAGGTCTTCCTTGGCCTCGTCCGTATTGGGATAGAGGAAGCGCGGGTCCTGGCCCAGGGCCGCGATCCGCTGGCCCACCGTGCCCTGGGTCAGGCCCTGCGACTTCAGGATGGCATCGGCCCGGGCCGAGATCTCGGCGACCTGGTCCAGCC
>JAEYQX010000213.1 GCA_023409795.1 Pseudomonadota bacterium | reverse complement strand
GCCGCACCACCGCCGGGACCAGGCCCGCGCGCTGGCTGGCCTCGCCCAGCTCCGCCTGGAAGGCCGCCGCCCGCACGCCCAGCGCCCCAAGCTCGGCCACCAGGGCCTCGGCCTCAGCCTGGCCGCTGCGATGATGGACGGCGATCGACCATCCGGCCCGGGCGAGGTCGCGCGCCAGCCCGGCCCCCACGCGGCGCGCGGCCCCGGTGATCAGGACGACTTTCTCAGAAGCGGCGGCCATCTCAGGACGGCCTGCGGCGGAAAATCTCGACCCCCGCCCCCGCCGCCTCGGGGAAGATATGGGGCTTGGCCACCCGCACCCGGCAGGCCGTCACCGAAGGCAGGCTGAAGCAGACCCCGATCAACTCCTCGACCAGGGTTTCCAGCAGGTCCACATGGTCCCTGCCCCGCCAGCCAGCGATGTGGTCGCGCACCACGTCATAGTTGATGAAGGCCGCGCCGTCCGGCAGGGGCCAGGGCGCATACATCTCGACATTGACCACCAGCCGCTGGGGCCTTTGCGGATGCCGTTCCCAGTCATGCAGGCCAATGCGCACATCAACCGCCACATCGCTCAAGACCACGCGAACGTGATCCCCGGCGGCCTGCCAGTCAAAAGCACCAGACATCACGGCTTCTCTCACATCCCACGGCCCCAAGGCCTCAGGCATAGCCACACCCCCCGCCCAAGGCAATGCGCGGCCGTGGTCACGGCCCCATAGACAAAAGGCCCCGCCAGGGACTGATGGGGCCTTTTTCGGTGGGCTGGAGCCGCGCCGGGCGGGCGCGGGCCGGGCTTAGTCGAGGCGGCCGAATTCGTAGAAGTTGAAGGCGGCGATGACAGCGATGAAGGCGAAGATGGTGGCGATGGCCAGCATGGGAACAGCTCCTGTTTGAGCGAACGCATAGAGGCGAAACCGCGACTGTTCAAGCCGGTGTTCGCCAGCCTATCCTGATCCCATGACCACCTGGCGCACCCGCATCGAGCCCATCACCCGCCCCTTCTTCTTTGCCTGGTCCCGGTGGAGCCGCGGCATGACCCTGGGCGTGCGCGGGGTGGCGCGCGATGACGAGGGCCGCGTCCTGCTGGTCAAGCATACCTACCTGGAGGGCTGGTGGCTGCCGGGCGGCGGCGTGGACCGGGGCGAGACCACCCACCGGGCCTTGATCCGCGAGATGCGCGAGGAGGCCGGCCTGATCGTCAAGGGATCGCCGCGCCTGGTCTCCCTGCATTCCAACGAGAAATTCTTTCGCGGCGACCACGTCGCCATCTTTCTGATCGACGGGTTTGAGATGACGGAGCGGACCAGCCACGGCGAGATCGCCGAGATCGGCTGGTTCGCCCCCGATGCCCTGCCCCCGGACACCACGCGGGCCACGCGTGACCGCCTGGCCGAGGTCCTGGGACAGCAACCCCCGTCTGAAGAGTGGTAAATCCTTGAACGGTCCCCTGCTTGCCATGATCCTGCTGTTCTTCGGCGGTGCCCTGACCGCCCTGCAGGGTCCGGCCAATGCCCGGCTGTCGGACGGCGTCGGCTCGGTCGTCAACGGGGCCCTGGTCTCCTTTATCATCGGCACCCTGGCCCTGGCCGTCATCGCCCTGTTCATGCAGGTGAAGCCCGATGGCCAGGCGGTGCGCAGCGTGCCCTGGTGGGGCTGGCTGGGCGGACTCTACGGCTGCCTGTTCGTCACCAGCATCGCCTGGGGCGTGCCGCGCCTGGGCGTCAGCACGACCCTGACCATCGTCGTGGCCGGGCAGCTGATCCTGGGCGTGGTCCTGGACCACTTCGGGGCCTTTGGCACCCCGGTCCAGCCGATCAGCTGGGGCCGGATCGGCGGAATCCTGCTGATTATCGGCGGTGTTCTTCTGGTGCGCCGCAGCTAGGCCTATATCAGGGGCAATGACCCAGGAGCCGCCCGTTTCCCCCACCCCCGATGCGCCCGTGGCCGATGCCCCGGCAACGGAGCTGCCGCTGACGGCGGCTGCCCTGATCGCGGACGAGGCCCGCCGTGCGCCCGACAAGCCGGGCGTCTACCGGATGTATGGCGAGGACGGCACCTGCCTTTATGTCGGCAAGGCCAAGTCGCTGAAGAAGCGCATCGTGCAATATGCCCAGGGCCGGTTCCACACCCAGCGCATCGGCCTGATGGTCAGCCTGACGCGGGCGATGGAGCTGGTGGTCACGGCCTCGGAGACCGAGGCCCTGCTGCTCGAATCCAACTTCATCAAGAAGCTGAAGCCGCGCTTCAACGTCCTGCTGCGCGACGACAAGTCCTTTGCCGAGCTGATGATCCGGCGCGATCACCGCGCGCCCCAGATCCGCAAGCATCGCGGGGCCCATACGATCCCGGGCGACTACTTCGGGCCCTTTGCCTCGACCTGGGCGGTGAACCATACGCTCAATACCCTGCAGAAGGCCTTCCTGCTGCGCTCGTGCACCGACAGCGTCTATGAGACGCGGACCCGGCCCTGCATGCTCTACCAGATCAAGCGATGCTCGGCCCCCTGCACCGGGCTGATCAGCCTGGAGGACTATGCCGGGCTGGTGACCGAGGCCGAGCAGTTCCTGCGCGGCAAGTCGCGGGCGGTGATCGGGCGGCTGTCGCAGGAGATGCAGGCGGCGTCGGACGACCTGGACTTCGAGCGCGCCGCACGGGTGCGCGACCGCATCCGCGCCCTGTCGGCCATTGCCATGGAAAACAGCGTCGATGCCGCCAGCGTGGCCGAGGCCGACGTCTTTGCCGTCCACGCCGAAGGGGGCCAGGCCTGTGTCCAGGTCTTCTTCTATCGCGCCGGCCAGAACTGGGGCGGGCGGGCCTATTTCCCGCGCGTGGACCGCACCGACAGCGAGGCCGAGATACTGGCGGCCTTCCTGGGCCAGTTCTATGAGGACAAGCCGATCCCCCGCGTGATCCTGGCCAACCAGCGCCCGCATGAGCTGGAGCTGCTGGAAGAGGCCTTTTCGATGAAGGCCGGGCATCGGGTCGAGATCGCCCGGCCCCTGCGCGGCGGCAAGGCCAGCCTGGTAACCCATGCCCTGACCAATGCGCGCGAGGCTTTGGGCCGCAGGCTGGCCGAGAACTCGGCCCAGTCGAAAATCCTGGACGAGGTCTGCGAGGCCTTTGGACTGGAGGCCCGGCCCGAGCGGATCGAGATCTACGACAATGCCCACATC
>JAEYQX010000203.1 GCA_023409795.1 Pseudomonadota bacterium | reverse complement strand
TGGGCGGGGGGGGGGGGCCCCACGACGCCGGCGGCACGCGCACGTCGCTCGGCGGCGGCCACGTCGGCGGGCGGCCCTTCCCTGACCAGGGTCTGGGCCGACTCCGTCGTCACCTGCTGCATCATGCGAAAGATTTCATCTGCCCAAACCACGTCAGGGTCGGCCACGTCAGGGTCCGCCACGTCAGGCTCGGCCCCGGTCCCGCTGTCGCTATTTCCCGTCATGGCCAAACCCTAGCCGACCAGCGTCGTCAGGCGCGCAAGTCAGGCCGGGCTCGCCCCAGTCCCGGGAAAATCCTGCCGTTGCAGGGCCGGCTTGCGATGGCTGAAGCGGCCTGTTCAGCCCTTGGCCGTGCGCGAGGCAGCGGCCTCGCCGTCCCCGGCCCCCAGCCAGTGAGCCAGGGCGGCGACCAGTTCGGGGATCTGGATCGGCTTGGCCAGGTGGCCGTCCATGCCGCAGTCCAGGCAGCGCGTGACCTGGTCGGCCTGGACATTGGCGGTCAGGGCCAGGATCGGCGTGCGCCCGCCGCGCACCCGCTCCATCCGGCGGATTTCCTGGGTGGCGGCCAGCCCGTCCATGACCGGCATATGGACGTCCATCAGCACCAGGTCATAGCCCCCGCCCTGCATGGCCTGGACCGCCTCGGCCCCGTCCTGCACCGTGTGCACCTCCAGACCCAGGCCGTTCAGGATGGCCGTGACCAGCTCGCGGTTGGCCGGGGCATCATCGGCCATCAGCAGCCGCGCTCCGCCCAGCGGCATGGTCCCGTCCAGGCCATTGGTCGCGGTTGCGGCATCGCCCGTCCCGCCGGGGGCCAGCGGCACCTCGAACCAGAAGGTCGAGCCATGGCCGGGCTGGCTGTCCACCCCGATCTGGCCGCCCATCAGGGTGATCAGCCGCTGCGAGATGGCCAGGCCCAGCCCGGTCCCGCCATACAGCCGCGTCGTCGAGGCATCGGCCTGGGTAAAGCGGTCAAACAGCAGCGGCACCGTCTCGGGCGGAATGCCGATGCCGGTGTCCTGCACCTCGATGCGCAGCTGCCAGCGCCCGTCGTCCAGCGGCTGGCCACGGGCCGCCAGCCGGACCCCGCCCCGCCCGGTGAATTTCACGGCATTGGACAGGAAGTTCAGCGTCACCTGCCGCAGCCGGCCCACGTCCCCGCTCAGCCTGTCGGGCAGGGCCAGGTCGCAGGCCACCGACAGGGCCAGTCCCTTGGCCTGGCACTGGCCCTCGACAATCGCCGCGGCCCCCTCGATCAGGTCGCGCACGCCAAAGGTCACCGGGTCCAGCTCGATCGCGTCGGCTTCCAGCTTGGAATAGTCCAGGATGTCGTTGATGACCTCCAGCAGCACCTCGCTGGCGGTCGAGATCCGCTCGGCATAGACCCGCTCCTGGGCCGGCAGGGCCTCGGACTTGGACAACAGGCCGGCAAAGCCGATGACGCTGGTCAGCGGCGTCCTCAGCTCGTGGCTCATATTGGCCAGGAACTCGCTCTTGGCGGCGGCGGCCTTCTCGGCCCGCTCCTTGGCCTCGATGACCTCGTCCTCCAGCAGCTTGCGCGGGCTGATGTCGCGGATCACCACGATCACGTCGTCCAGGGCCCCGTTGTCGCCCCGCACGGCCCGGAAGGTGCACTCGACCCAGACGACGTGCCCGGCCCGGTGGATCGCCCGGTGCTCCAGCCGCGTCGGCTCGCCCAGCTCGACCGCCTTGCGGATCGCGCCCAGGACCAGCCCCCGGTCCTCGGGATGGACATAGTCCATCGACTGGCCGCTCATCTCCTCATAGGTCCAGCCCAGCAGCTGCTGGATCGCGGGCGAGATATACTTGCTGGTCCCGTCGGTCTTCACCCGGGTCAGGACGTCGCCGATATTCTCGGCCAGCAGCCGGTATCGCGCCTCGCTGCGCTGCGCCTGGTGCAGCAGCAGTTCCTGGTCCGTCACGTCCTGGAACACGCCATAGAGGGCCGTCACCCGCCCCTTGTCGTCCTTTTCCGTCTCGGCCCGGGTCTCGACCCGTCGCCGCTCACCGGCGGCGTTCCTCACCCGGATCCTGGTGACATAGCCCTCGCCCGTCTCAAAGGCCCGCTGCACCAGCGCCTTCAGCCGGTCGCCGTCCTCGGGCATGAAGTCCTCGTAGAGGGCCTGGGTGGTCGGATCATAGCTGGCCCGGTCCACCCCGTGGATCTGATAGACCATGTCGGACCATTCCACCGCGCCGGTGTCGCGATCCAGCCGCCAGTGGCCGACCCCCGACATCTGCTCGACCAGCTTCAGGCTCTCGATGCGCTCGTCGCGGATGCGTGCCGCCTCGATCCCGGCCACGATGTCGTCGGCCATCCCGGCCAGCATTTCCAGCTCCTCGACTTGGTGGTCGCCGAACAGGACGTGCGGCTCGTTGTGCGCCACGCTCAGGGCCCCGATGACCGTGCCCTTGCCGTCGGTGATGGGGGCCGCCGCCACGAACCGGGCCCGCCCCGGCCCCGCTCCGATCGGGTGATGGCACAGGACCGGGTCGTCCATCATGTCCGGGATGATGATCACCTGCGGCACGGCCATCCGGGCCAGCCGGTCGGCCAGGGTCAGCGACCGGTCGATCCGCTCGGTGCACAGATAGCCGCTGGAGCGCGCAACCGTCTGGTTTCCATCCAGAAAACTGACGACGGCCGTGCGGCATTGGAACAGGGTGGCCGTCAGGTCCAGCAGCCGCAGAAACGGGCCTTCCGACTGGTCCAGCGCCTCAATGCTCTTGATGGAATAAACCAAGGTCCGATCCCCCCGCCGACAAGCTACGCCGGGAGGCCAAATAAAACCTTATCAAGCCGCAGTAATCAGTCGTCCGTGCCGCGTTCGGCCAGCCAGTCGGAGGCCTCGAAATCCAGGGCGTCTTCTTCGTTGACCAGCAGGTCTTCGGAAATCGTCTGGTTGCGGATCGACACGCCGGCCGTGTGCACCGTCTCGGGGTCACCCGAGACCAGCGGATGCCACCAGGCCAGGCCGCGCCCCTCATGCACCCGGCGGTATCCGCACGACAGCGGCAGCCAGCCCAGCTTGCCGATCATCTCGGGTGTCAGCTTCAGGCAGTCGGGCACGGTGTCGCGCCGGTTCGGATAGTCCGAGCAGGCACAGGTCTCTGGATCGAACAGGGTGCAGTGGACCCGCGTCGGGATGATGTCGCCGGTGTCCTCATCCTCAAAGCGGATCAGGCAGCACAGGCCACAGCCATCGCACAGGCTCTCCCACTCGGCGGGCGACATCTCGCCAAGGGCTTTGGTTTCCCAGAAGGGTTTCATCCGCGGCCCTATAGGCC
>JAEYQX010000154.1 GCA_023409795.1 Pseudomonadota bacterium | reverse complement strand
ACCGCACCCTGGCCGAGGCCATGGTTGGCGCCGACGTGGTGCTGGGCCTGTCGGCCAAGGGGGCCATCACCAAGGAGATGGTCGCCTCCATGGCGCCCAATCCGATCATCTTCGCCATGGCCAACCCGGACCCGGAGATCACGCCCGAGGACGTCAAGTCGGTGCGCTCGGACGCCATCATCGCCACCGGTCGCTCGGACTATGTGAACCAGGTCAACAACGTCCTGGCCTTCCCCTATCTGTTCCGCGGGGCCCTGGACGTGCGGGCACGCCAGATCAACCACGAGATGAAGATCGCCTGCGCCCACGCCCTGGCGGCCCTGGCGCGCGAGGACGTGCCGGACGAGGTGGCCGCCGCCTATCGCGGCCGCAAGCTGAAGTTCGGCCCCGAATACATCATCCCGCCCCCGTTCGACCCGCGCCTGATCTGGTACATCCCGCCCTTCGTGGCCCAGGCCGCCGTTGCCTCGGGCGTGGCGCGCAAGCCGATCGAGGACATGGAGGCCTATCGCATCTCGCTGCGCCAGCGCGTCGATCCGTCGGCGGCGCTGATGCAGAAGATCTCGTCGGCCGTGCGGTCCGGTCCCAAGCAGCGCGTCGTCTTTGCCGAGGGCGAGGAGCCGTCCGTCATCCGCGCCGCCTGGGCCTTCAAGCAGGCCGAGCTGGGCACCCCCATCCTGGTGGGCCGCGAAGACCTGATCCGCCAGAACGCCACCGAGGCCGGCATGGTCTTCGATGACCTAGGCATCGAGGTCGTCAACGCCCGCAACTCGGGCCGCAATGCCGAATATACCGACTGGCTCTACCAGCGCCTGAACCGCCGCGGCTACCTACGCCGCGACGTGCAGCGCATGATCAACCAGGACCGCAACTACTTCGGTGCCACCATGATCGCGCGCGGCGACGCCGACGCCATGGTCACCGGCGTGACCCGCAACTTCAACATGGCCCTGAAGGAGGTCCGCCGCGTCCTGGACGTCAAGGACCGGATGATCGGCCTGTCGATCCTGCTGGCGCGCGGTCGCACCCTGTTCGTGGCCGACACATCGATCCACGAGCTGCCCAATGCCGCCGAGCTGGCCGAGATCGCCATCAAGGCCGCCGCCACCGTGCGCAAGCTGGGCCGCACGCCCCGCGTCGCCTTCCTCAGCTACTCGACCTTTGGTGATCCCCCCGGCGATCGCGGCGAGAAGGTGCGCGAGGCCATCCGCATCCTGGACGGCATGGACGTGGACTTTGAATACGAGGGCGAGATGCCGCCCGAGCTGGCGCTGAACCCCGAGGCTCGCGCCAACTATCCGTTCATGCGCCTGACCGGCGATGCCAATGTCCTGGTCATGCCGGCGATCCATTCGGCGGCCATCTCGACCCGCCTGGTGCAGTCGCTGGGCGCAGCGACCGTGATCGGCCCCTTGCTGGTCGGCCTGGAGAAGTCGGTGCAGATCGTGCCCCTGGGTGCCTCGGTCAGCGAGATCATGACCGCCGCCACCTTTGCCGCCTATGGCGAGGGCTCGGCCCAGGACTGAGCCCGGCTCATTTCCTGATCCCGATTGGAGGCGGCCTGCCCGGGCCGCCTCTTTTCGTTTCAGCCGTCACCTTCGCCGGACAGGGCCTGACGGGCCTGGAGCGCGGTCTGCTTCGCCGCCACCACAAAGGCCAGGACGACTGCAAAGACCCCGATCACGAAGGAATAGAGGAAGAAGACCACATAGCCCGCCCCCAGGGCCGCGGGGGTCACGCCACTGGTTGCGGCCCCCTCGACCAGGGAGCCTGCGGGCAGGCGCGCGAAAAGGCCCTTCAGCGCGGCAAACGGCCCCCCGGCCTCGGCCGCCCGGGCCGAGGCCTCGACGATGCGGCCGGACTGCGAGGCGATCAGCTTGCCGGGCAGGGCATAGAGGCTGGTGAACAAGGCATACTGGGTAGCGGTAAAGCCGATGCTGGTCAGGCTGGACATATAGGCGATCAGGGCCGTGCCCGCGTAGCCGGTGGCCGAGTTGTCGACCCCGATGGCGACGAACAGGGCGAACATGTCCGGGCCCTGGGTCGCCAGCCAGGCAAAGACCAGGTTGGAGACCGGGCTCATGAAGGCCCCGATGACCATGGTGCGGATCAGGCCGAGCCGCGCCACCGACCAGCCGCCGATGAAGACCCCCGCCGTGGTGGCGATGACGCCGAAGACCTTTCGCACCTCGGCCAGCTCGGTCTTGGTGAAGCCCAGGTCCAGGTAGAAGGGGTTCATGATGTTGAGCACGAAGTCGGCCAGGCGATAGACGCAGATCAGGGCCAGGATCAGCGTCGCTATGCCCGCGAACCGCCGATAGAAGTCGCGCAGGGGCTCGCCGAACGAGCCCGCCAGGTAGGCCCCGGGGCGGGTGCGCAGGCCCGGGATGGGCCAGCAGGCCATGACCAGCAGGATCAGGCCGCCAAAGACGGCCGCGACCTGGAGATAGACCCCCTCGGGCTTGGCGGCCCAGGCCTCGGTGATGGCCGCCTGGCCCTCGCCCGACAGGCCCAAGCTGCCCAGGAGGCCGGTCAGCGGCCCGGCCTGGCCACTGAGGCCCGAGCCGACGATCAGGGCCGCCACGGCGATCACGGCCAGGCGGACCAGCCACTCGACCACCTCCAGGCGCGGCCGCGAGGGCACGTCGGCGACCGGGATCGGGCGGATGGTATGGGCCTTCTCACGCGGGGCGAACAGGACGCCGATGACGCCGAACAGCATCAGCCCGGCCATCACCGCATAGGACAGGTTCCAGTTGTAGAGGTCGGCTAGGACCAGGGGCACGGCCCCGGCCACGATCTGGGCGACGCGGTAGCCCATCTGGTAGGAGGCGGCCATGGCCCCGTGGCGGCTGTCGTCGGCCGCCTCGATCCGCCAGGCGTCGATGACAATGTCCTGGGTCGCGCCAAAGAAGCCGACCAGGACCGCAAACAGGGCCACCTGGGCCAATGAAGTCGCCGGGTTCAGCCCCGAAATCGACCAAAGGCCAAGGATGACCACCGCCTGGGTCAGCAACATCCACGACCGCCGGTGGCCCAGGTATCGGGTCAGGATCGGAATGGTCGTGCGGTCCACCAGCGGCGACCAGATGAACTTCAGTGAATAGGACAGGGTGGCCAGGGCAAAGAAGCCGATCACCGACAGCGACAGGCCGCTTTCGCGCAGCCAGGCCGACAGGGTGTCGAAGATCAGCAGGTTGGGCAGGCCCGCCGAAAAGCCCAGCAGCAGCATGACAAAGACCCGCCGCTCACCATAGACAGCCAGGCCTCCCAGCCGCCTGGCCGATGCAGCGGGCTTCGTGGCGTCAGTCATGCAGTCGCTCCGGCATACCGCCGGACAAGGGGCGGTCGTGGTTACTCGGCCCCAACCTTGGCCTGCTTGCCCGCATTCGTCCAGCGGGCCAGGACGGTGCGCAGGCCATCGGGGTCCAGGGGCTTGGTCAGGTGGTCGGACATCCCGGCCTCAAAGCAGCGCTGGCGGTCCTCGGCAAAGGCATTGGCCGTCAGGGCCACGATGGGGGTGGCATCGCCGCGCGCGCGAATGGCGCGGGTGGCCGAGGGACCATCCAGACCCGGCATCCTCATGTCCATCAGCACCAGGTCAAACCGGCTGGTCGCCATCAGGTCGAGGGCCTCGTGGCCATTGGCGGCGGTCTGCACATGACAGCCCTCGCGCTGCAGCAGGGTGCGGGCCAGAAGGGCGTTGACCGGATTGTCCTCGACCAGCAGCACCTGGGCCCCCGAGGCAACCACCGGCATGACCCGGTCATCCTCGCGCCGCTCGGCATGGACGGCGGCGGCTTGCCCGGCGGCGTCCAGCACCCGCTCGGTCAGGCTGGCCCGGCGCAGGGGCTTGATCAGATAGGCCTGGAAGCCGTCGGCCCGGTAGGGCTCGATCAGGTCCCGCTCATGGGGCTTCAGCAGGATGATGGCCTGGCCCCGGGGGCGGGGGACACGCCCGCCCGGTTCAGCCAGGGCATGGTCGACCAGGACCACCGGGGCCTGGTCCGACAGGGCACCGCCCAAGGCCTCGACCTGGACACGGACCGCCTCATGGACAAAGGGGTCGGGGGTGCGCAGGGCGATTGCCTGCCCGCCGAGCGGCCGGGCCGCAGCCGGGCCCTCGACCAGGGCAAAGGCGCTCTCGAAACGGAAGCGGGCGCCACTGCCGTGGGGGCGGTCCCCGACCTGGACGGTTCCGCCCATCGCCTCGGCAAGGCGGCGCACGACCGCCAGGCCCAGGCCCGCCCCGTCATAGCGGGCGGCATCGCTGGCGTCGGCGTGGCCGAACTCCTCGAAGATGCGCTGGCGGGCATGGGGCGGGACCCCGGGGCCGGTATCATCGACGATGAAGGCCAGGCGTGGCCGTTCCACCGGGCCGCCCACCCGCTCCACCCGCAGGAAGACCCCGCCCGTTTCGGTGAACTTGACCGCATTGCCGGCCAGGTTGAACAGGACCTGGCGCAGGCGCCCCTCGTCGGCGCGGACCAGGCCGACGTCCGGGTCGACGGCCCAGACGATCTCAAGCCCCTTGTCGTGGGCGCGGGGGCTGAGCAGCTCGGCCACGCCGCGCACCAGGCCCTCGACGTCGACCGGGGTGGGGTCGAACTCAAGCGCGCCGGCTTCCAGCCGGGCATAGTCGAGCAGGTCATTGACCAGGCCCAGCAGGTGCTCGGCCGACTTCTGCGCCGCCTCCAGATAGGCCGCCTGTTCCCCGTCCAGCGCCGTGCGGTTGAGCAGCCCCAGCATGCCCAGGACCCCGTTCAGGGGGGTGCGCATCTCGTGGCTCATCAGGCGCAGGAACTGGTGCTCGGGCGTGACCGCAGGGGTCGGGTCTTCGGGCAGGGGCGGGACGGCGGCGTCGGTCATCAGAACAGTGTCGTCCGACAGGGTTAAGCGACGAAGAACGGAATTCGCTGCAATTCAGAAGCCGCCGGCCGGCTGGCGCGCCTGAGCCTGGGTTTTGAACTGGGTCTCGGCCCCAAGGGTCAGGCGGCGATACATCAGGGCCTCGGCCACATGGCGGCGCAGGACGCCGGTCGAGCCATCCAGATCGGCAATGGTGCGGGCCAGGCGCAGGGTCCGGGTCCAGCCGCGCGCGGTCAGGCCGCCCGCCTCGCCCGCCTTCATCAGCAGGGCCCGACCGGCGTCATCGGGCGTGGCGACGCGATCCAGGGCCGCGCCGTGCAGCCGGGCATTGACGCCCTGAGCCTGCTGCTGGTCGGGGCTCAGGTCCAGCTCGGCCAGGCGGGCCGCGTGCTGCTCGCGCGCCGCCAGGACGCGGGCGGCCACCTCTGGCGTGCCCTCGGCGGGCGGGGGCAGGGCCATGTCGGCGGCGGTGACCGGCGGGGTCTCGAG
>JAEYQX010000151.1 GCA_023409795.1 Pseudomonadota bacterium | reverse complement strand
TGTCGACCCTGGTCGTCGAAGTCTGGCCCGCCCTGTTCAAGGCCACCCGCGAAACCAGCGCCGACGGCGTCAAGGAATACAAGACCCAGGCCCAGGTCCGCGCCGCCGCCATCGCCTTCGCCGAAATGGACGACGCCGGCACCCTGCAAAAAGCCTTCGCGCCCCCCGCTGACGCCGACGAGGCCATGATCGCCGCCGTCGAAGGCGAAGAAGGCTGGATCCTGGGGGTTTGATTTCCCTTCGCCGGGACGAGCGGAAATTTAGGCCAGATAATCGGCGAGCCTGTCCCGCCAGGTCGGGTTGTCCTCTTCGATCAACCGGATCTTCCAGGCACGCCGCCACTCTTTCATCGCCCGTTCGCGCGCAAAGGCAGCCTCGCGGGTTTCGTGCCATTCGGCCCAGACCAGAATCCTGCAGCCGTAATCGCGCGTGAAGCCGGGCCTCAGGCCGTGGGCGTGTTCGTGGACACGCCTGCCGAGGTGGTCGGTATGGCCAATATAGAGGGTGCCATTGCGCCGGCTGGCCATGATGTAAACCCAGAAACCCTCGGTGCCATCATCGCGCATAGCGCCCCCCGTCTCAGTTCACCCGATCAGCACCCGGGCGGCGGCTCGTGCCTCGTCTGTCACTGCGGCACCGGACAGCATCCGGGCGATTTCTTCCAGGCGCGGTTCGGGGGGCAGGACGTCGATGGAGGTGCGGGTGTGGCCGTCGCTGTCGGACTTGCGGACCTTCCAGTGGGTGTGGCCACGGGCGGCGACCTGGGGGCTGTGGGGCACGACCAGGACCTGGGCTCCGCTTGACAGGCGTTGCAGGCGGCTGCCGACCGCCTCGGCCACGGCCCCGCCGACGCCCTGGTCCACCTCGTCGAAGATCATGACCGGCTGGCGCTGGTCCTCGCGGCTGGCCAGGGCGGCCTTCATGGCCAGGGCAAAGCGGGCCAGCTCGCCGCCCGAGGCCACTGTGTCCAGCGGGCCAAAGGCCGTGCCGACATTGGTCGAGACCTCGAACCGCACCGTCTCGACGCCCTGGGGACCGCGCCGGCCCTCGATGGGATCAAGGGTCACGCGGAAGCGCGCCCGCTCCAGCTTCAGCGGCCCCAGCTCGCCCATCACGGCCTCGACCAGCCGCGCCCCGGCCGCCTCACGCGCGGATGTCAGGAGGCTGGCGGCCACGTCATAGGCTTCGATGGCCACGGCCACCTCGCGACGAGCCCGGGTCAGGGCCTCGGCCCCATCCTCGATCAGGCGCAGTTGGTCGCGCAGCCGCACCCGCAGGTCCGGCAGGGCGTCCACCGTGGTGTGCAGCTTGCGGGCGGTGGCGCGCAGGGCAAACAGGCGCTCCTCGGCCTTGTCCAGGCGGCCCGGCTCGAAATCAAAGGCATCGGCGGCGGCATCCACGGCCGCCACGGCCTCGGTCGCCTCGACCAGGGCCCGGTCCACGGCCTCGGCCGCCAGGCCCAGCTTGACGATGATGGGATTGTCGCCCTCGGCCCCCGCCTGGACCGCCCGCTGGCGCGCGTGCTCGACCGCGCGCAGGGCCGAGGCCAGGCGCTGGCTCAGCTTGTCGCCGCCCAGCAGGTTGCGGGCATCGGCCAGGTCCGCCACCGCCTTCTCGGACGCGCCCAGGATGGCGCGCTCGCCCGCCAGTTCGACCTCTTCGTTCGGCTGCGGGTCCAGGTCGTCCAGGTCAGCCAGGTTGGCGGCGATCTCCTCGGCCCGGGCCGCCGCCTCGGCCGCCGAAGCCTCCAGCGCGTTCAGGTGGTCCTGGGCTGCCTTCAGCCGCTCGGCCGCCTGCCCCACCCCCTGCAGCTGGGGCTGCAGGCCGCCATAGTTGTCGAGCAAGGCGCGGTGGGTCTTCCAGTCCAGCAGACCGACCGTCTCGTGCTGACCATGGACCTCGACCAGCAGGCTGCCGATCTCGCGCAGGGCGGTTACCCCGGCAGGCTGGTCATTCACATAGGCGCGGCTGCGGCCATCGGCCGAGACGACGCGGCGCAGAATCAGGTCCTCACCCGGCGCGACCTCGAATCCCTTGTCAGCCAGGACCTCCAGCAGGGCCGGATCATCAGGCGCGCTGAACACCGCCGTCGCGACCGCCTGCCTGGCCCCGTTGCGGACCAGGCCCGAATCGCCGCGCGCCCCCAGGGCCAGTCCCAGAGCATCCAGGATGATGGACTTGCCCGCGCCGGTTTCACCGGTAAGGACGGTCAGGCCTTCGCCGACCTCCAGGTCGAGGGCGTCGACAAGGACGACGTCACGGATCGAGAGAGTGGTCAGCATGGGCCAGCTTGATTCGACTTATCCGCACACTCTAGACTGAACATAACAAGAACGCAGCGTCTTTTGCGACGCTGCGCCAGGGATTTGGCCGAAATTATCAGAGGCCGGGAATGATCCGGCGGAACCAGCTCTCGCTCTTGCCCTCGGGCTGCACGCTCAGGCGCTCGCCGCGCTCGGTCAGCAGGTTGTAGGCCTCAAGATACCAGACGCTGCCCGGATAGTTGTGGCCCAGGACCGCACCATTG
Organism: Pseudomonadota bacterium; assembly: GCA_023409795.1. GTDB lineage: Bacteria > Pseudomonadota > Alphaproteobacteria > Caulobacterales > Caulobacteraceae > Brevundimonas. Next base: position 4,919 of record JAEYQX010000151.1, on the reverse strand, counting down.
CGCAGCGCCTCTTCCTTCAGCCCCAGCATCAGGTTGACCTCGACCAGGCGATACAGGGCCTCGGGCGTATGCGAGCTGCGCTGGAAGGCCTCGTTGTTGATCACCGTCTTGTAGCGGTTCAGGGCGGCCAGCGGCTGGTTGGCGCGCTGGTAGAAGCGGCCCACGGCCATCTCCTTGCCCGCCAGCTGGTCGTTGACCATGTCGATCTTGATCAGGGCGTCGGTGGCATAGGCCGTGTTCGGGTAGCGACGCGCCACGTCGCGCAGGCCCTGCAGGGCGGCCTCGGCATAGGCCTGATCCCGGCCCACGTCGACGATCTGCTCGAAGTTGCAGATAGCCCGCATATAGAAGGCATAGGCCGCCGACGGATTGCCCGGGAACAGGGCGATGAAGCGGTCAGCTGCCGAAATCGCCTCAAGATAGTTGTTGTTCTGATAGTAGGCGTAGACCTGCATCAGGATCGCGCGGCGCGACCATTCCGAATAGGGGTGCTGGCGCTCCACCTCCTGGAAATAGTCGATGGCATCGGCCCAGCGGCGCGACTGCAGGCGTTCGTAACCCGTGTTGTAGAGCAGCTCGACCGGCCGTTCTTCATAGGCCAGGCGCTGGCGCGGCTTGGTTCCCGCGCAGGCGGACACCGTCAGGGCGGCGACGGCCGCGGCCATCAGAACCAGGCCGGATCGAGACTTCGTAGCGAACAAGGGCGACCTCTCAAGCTGCCTGTTTAACAGCGCCCCCACGGGGTGCTGCCGGACACTTTGCGATCTCTATAGCAGTCGTTGCCCCCATGCCAATGCAGCGAAATCCGTAATCACGGCTTGATGCGAGGCCAACCCCTGCTAAAGAGCGCGTCCAGATTGACTGCGTCCATACGGGCGTGGGGAATGACGGCAAAAGGATGACCGGTCATGAAGCTGCTCTCTGGCAATTCGAACCGGACCCTGTCCCAGGCGATCGGCAACCATTTGGACATGCCGCTCACCAAGGCACAGGTGAAGCGTTTCGCGGACAACGAAGTGTTCGCCATGATCGAGGAAAACGTCCGGGGTGAAGATGTCTTCATCATCCAGTCGACCTCGTTCCCGGCCAACGACAACCTGATGGAACTGTTGATCATGACCGACGCCCTGGTGCGGGCCTCGGCCAAGCGGATCACGGCCGTCATGCCCTATTTTGGGTATGCGCGTCAGGTTCGTAAGACCGACGGCCGCACGCCGATCTCGGCCAAGCTGGTCGCCAACCTGATCACCCGCGCCGGTGCCGACCGCGTCCTGACCATGGACCTGCACGCCGGGCAGATTCAGGGCTTCTTCGACATTCCCACCGACAACCTGGTGGCCACGCCGGTCCTGGCCCGCGACATCCGCGAGAACTATGCCCGGGGCGACGACCTGATGATCGTCTCGCCCGACGTCGGCGGCGTGGTGCGCGCCCGCTCGCTGGCCAAGCGCCTGGATGCCGACCTGGCCATCGTCGACAAGCGCCGCCCCAAGGCGGGCGAGAGCGAGGTCATGAACATCATCGGCGACGTCGAGGGCCGCCGCTGCATCCTGTTCGATGACATCGTCGATTCGGGCGGCACCCTGGTCAATGCGGCCCAGGCCCTGATCGACCGCGGCGCGACCGAGGTTTCGGCCTATATCAGCCACGGCGTCCTGTCCGGCCCCGCGGTTGACCGCGTCCAGAACGGCCCGCTGAAGGAACTGGTCATTACCGATTCCATCGAGCAACCTGAAAAGGTCGCCAAGTGTTCAAAGATCCGCACGGTTTCCGTGGCACCGCTGATGGGCGAGGCTATCCGTCGGATCGCGAATGAAGAATCAGTGTCGAAACTCTTCGATTAACGTTCGGCTAACCATCCCTCGGCGTTATTGTCTGCCAGTGACCGGGCGCGCGTCTCCGCGCCCGGCTTTTAATACGAGGGATGTTTGCTGATGCCCAAGGTCTCCTTGCGCCGCGGCCTGACCATAGCCGCACTTGCCGCTGCTTCGGTCCTGGCCAGCTGTACGACGCCGGAGGTCGAGACCCCGCCTCCCCCGCCACCGCCGCCCCTCGCCCCGGTCAGCCTGAACTCTGGCGTGGCCGAGGCCGCCGCGGTCTATGTCACCTTTGTCCGCGACGTCGGGGCCATTCCTGCGGCCTTCTCTGACGCCGAATCGATCCAGAGCGCCGTGCGCACCGGCGCGGCCTATGACGTGGCCCAGCTGTCGCGCGGCATGATTGCCTATGGGGCCATCCTGGCCCTGCAGTCGCCCGAATACGTTGCCGGCGTGCGCCAGTTCGGCACCACGCCCGAGGCCCGCCAGCAGATGATCGAGCGAATCGTCGCTGACCCCGCCTATGCCGCCACCCTGCCGGGGACCGAGGCCGCCGTTGGCCTGATCACCGCGACCATGGGCAAGGACATCACCGCCCTGACTGCTCTGGCCGAGTCGGTCGAGGGTGACGCCTATTCGATCCAGGAGCGCGACGACCCGCGCCGTCGCTGGGCGACCCAGAACGTCGCGGATCGCCTGGGCCGCCTGGAAGGTGCCAAGGCCCTGTCGGTGCCGCAGCTGCCCTCGGCCGAGGAAAGCGCCCGCCTGTTCGCCGCCGCCCACAGCGGCTCCGGCCTGGGCCTGAGCCCGGCCCACCGCGCCGCGCCCTTCAGCCCGGCCATCGTCAACTCCCTGGCCATCGCGGCCCTGGCCTCGCTGGGCGCGGCAGGCGACGACGCGCGCCCCAATACCCAGGCCCTCACCTACGAATCAGGCAACGAGTTCTGCCTGAACATGGCCAAGCTGATGCTCTTCCAATGCCTGGCGGCCTCGCGCCCCAACTATGAAGACATGTTCTGCGCCGGCCGGCACGTGATCCGCGACCTGGCCATCTGTACAGCCCAGTATACCGGGCCCCTGCCGACGCCTGCGCCCGCCCCGGTCCAGACCCCGGTGCCGACGGTTCAGGTCGCCGCAGCCACACAGGACACCCTAAATTAGGGTTCACACCGCGCGGAAACGACCGGAGCGGTTGCACACCCTGCCTGATCCGTGTAATAGCCCGCGCTCTTGAATTCGAGGGTTCATGACCCCGCTGCGCGGGCCAAACGGGTTGGCGCGGCGTATCTGTTGTTATTGAGGCGAGCCCGATGGCCGAGATCATTCTGAACGTTGACGTCCGTGAAGGCGTTGGTACCGGCAACGCACGTGCCGTTCGTCGCGCGGGCTCTGTCCCGGGTGTCCTGTACGGTGGCGACAAGGCCCCCGTTGCCATTTCGGTGAACGAGAAGGACTTCCGCAAGTCGCTCTACACCGGCAAGCTGCTGGGCCACCTGGTGACCCTGAAGTATGGCGACGAGACCCAGCCGGTCATCGCCAAGACCGTGGACTTCGATCCGGTTTCGGATCGTCCCATGCACTTCGACCTGATGCGCGTTGACGCTTCGGCTCCGGTCAAGATTTCCCTGCCGGTCCAGTTCATCAACGCTGAAGAAGCGCCGTTCAACCGTCAGGGCGGCACCCTGGAAGTCGTGCGTCACGAAGTCGAAGTGATGATTCGCGCCGACCAGATGCCGGAAGCCCTGATCATCGACCTGTCCAAGGTCGAGGTTGGTGCCAACCTGCGCTTCTCGGACATCACCAACGCCGGTGACGCCCAGCCGACCATCACCGACCGCGACTTCATGATCGCCACGGTCAAGAACTCGGCCGCTGCCCAGTCGGAAGAAGGCGACACGACGACCGAGGAAGCCTGATCGGCTTTTCGCGTCTGACGCTTCTGGAATCAGCCCCGCCCGGTATCACCTGGCGGGGCTTTTCTTTGCCCGGTTCTGAGGGCATGACGAGCGCATGATCATCATCGCTGGCCTGGGCAATCCCGGCGCAAAATACGAACACAACCGCCACAACATCGGCTTCATGGCTGCGGACGAGATCGCACGCCGCTGGCGCTTCGGTCCCGAGAAGGCCAAGTTCCAGTCCAAGATCCACGATGGCGAGATCGAGGGGGAGAAGATCCTCCTGATAAAGCCCCAGACCTATATGAACGAAAGCGGTCGTGCGATCGGCGAGGCCGCCCGCTTCTACAAGGTGCCCGTCGAGCGGATCATCGTCTTCCACGACGAGATCGACCTGGCCCCCGGTCGCTTCCGCATGAAGAAGGGCGGCGGGGCCGCTGGCCAGAACGGCATCCGCAGCGCCATTGCCCACCTGGGGGCCGACTTCCGCCGCGCCCGCATGGGTGTTGGCCACCCCGGCGATCCCAAGCTGGTTCACCACCATGTCCTGGGCGACTTTGCCAAGGCGGACCAGGAATGGCTGAACGCCCTGCTGAACGCCTGTGCCGACGCCCTGCCCTTTGCCATCAAGGGCGATGACGAGCGCTACCAGGGCGAGGTCTTGCGCCTGGCCCCTGCCCCCAAGTTCAGCCCCCGCCAGGCCGCCCGCGGAGAATAGGCAGGCCCATCCGGGACCTTATGCCTCGCTGGCCAAATGGCGGGGCGTGGGATAATCGCAAGGGGTGACCCGGACCCAGGCTGACAATTGGTCGCTTGCCCGCTCGCTGGCCTTCTTGGCCGCGAGCTTCGCCATTGTCTTTGGCAGCCTCGTGCCGTTCGGGGCCTATGCCGCCAGCCCGTCCCAGCCCATTGTCCTGTGCACGGCCGAGGGCCCCCAGACCATCCACGCCGGCGGGTTCGATGGCCCTGTCAGCCGCGACGTGGGGGCCAGGTGCGCAGCCTGCCTCCTGCCGGTCCTGGCCATCTTGCCCCAGCCGCCCGTCGTCGTTTCGGCATCAGTGCCAGGGCCATCCGTGGCCCAGGCCATGGCCCCGGTGATGGCGAGCATCCCGCCACCCGCCCGCGCCCCGCCACGACCTCCCTCGACTGCCCCGCCGCGGGCCTGAACAAGGCGTCAGACGCCCCCGCGTGAACCGGATAGGCC
>JAEYQX010000133.1 GCA_023409795.1 Pseudomonadota bacterium | reverse complement strand
CCGAGGATGACGGTGTAGGTGGCACATCTAATCCTCCCCCGCTGGCGGGGGAGGGGGACCGCGAAGCGGAGGTGGGGGCGGTGGATGTGCCGCCCCCTCCGTCATGGCGCGATGCGCCATGCCACCTCCCCCGCTGGCGCAGGGGAGGGTGACGGCAGGTGTTTGGTGCGGGCCCTCCGGTCGAGCCGCAGGGTGAGGAGACGATCCTTAAAGGCAGAAGGCCAGGGCCGTGTCGAACCAGACGGCACCGCCAAAGCGCAGCCACAGCCACAGGCCCAGGCCGACAAGGCCGAGGATGAGGGTGGCGATGGCCAGGGTGCGGATCATTCGGCGGGGACCAGGGCGGGGCGGTCGATGGCGGCTTCCCGGATCGGCAGGCTGGCCAGGGCGGCGACAAGGCCCAGGGCGATCGAGATATACCAGATCAGGTCATAGGACCGGGTCGCGTCAAAGACGACGCCGCCCAGCCAGGCCCCCAGGAAGGCCCCGACCTGGTGGCTGAGGAAGACGATGCCGCACAGGGCCGACAGGTGCCGCACGCCATAGATCTGGGCCACCAGGCCATTGGTCAGGGGCACGGTGCCCAGCCACAGGAAGCCGAAGACGGCGGCAAAGATGATGGCGCTGGCCGGGCTGATCGGCACCAGCAGGAAGACCAGGATCACCAGGCCGCGCGCGGCATAGAGGCCCGCCAGCAGGCCCTTCTTGGAATACCGGCCGCCCCAGGCTCCCCACAGCCACGAGCCCAGGATGTTGAACAGGCCGATCATGGCCAGGCTCATGGCCCCGACGCCGGGCGTCAGGCCCTGGTCGCGCAGGAAGCTGGGCAGGTGGGTGCCGACAAAGGCGATATGGAAGCCGCAGACAAAGAAGCTGAGATTCAGCAGGCCAAAGCTGGGATGGGTCAGGGCCTCGCGCATGGCGGCACCGAAAGGCAGGCCGTCGCGCGCGGCCGAGGCCGGGGGCTTGCCCGCCAGGCCCAGGGCCAGGGGAACCAGGGCCACAAGCACGGCGGCCATGATCCAGGTCGCGCCGCGCCAGCCATGGGCATCGATCAGGCCCTGGGCCAGGGGCACCATGAAGAACTGGCCAAAGCTGCCGCCGGCGGTCACCACGCCAAAGGCCAGGGTGCGCTTGGCCGGCGCGACGGCGCGGCCCACGGCTCCCAGCACCACGACAAAGGTCACGCCCGACATGGCCATGCCGACCAGCAGGCCAAGGCCGACCATCAGCCCCAGGGCGTTCATCGCCGTGGCTGCCACCGCCAGGCCACCCAGGTAGACCAGGGTGCCGACCACGGCGACCCGGCCCGCGCCGTGCCTGTCGGCATAGGCCCCGACCAGGGGCTGGACCGCGCCAAAGATCAGGTTCTGCACCGCAATGATCAGGCCAAAGGTCTGGCGGTCGATGCCCAGGTCCACGCCCAGGGGCGTCAGGAACAGGCCAAAGACCTGACGCACCCCCATCGACAGGGTGACGGTCGCCGCCCCGGCCAGGATCATGAGCCAGGCGCGCGTGCTGATGCCGGACGCAGGTGAGGGGGCTGAAGCCATGGGACGCTACTGTTCGGTGACCTCTGGCCGCTCCGGAGGCTTGGCCGTGGTGCTAGGCAATGCAGGCCGCCATCGCAAGACAAGTTTGGCTTCGGTCATTGTTCATCAACCCTGTTTGGGGCATGACTGGAACGAATGACGAACGTGACGACCCGAATCCTGGGGCTGGACCCCGGCCTGCGACGCACCGGCTGGGGTGTGATCGAAAGCGAGGGCAGCCGCCTGCGCTGGATCGCCCATGGCGTGGTGACGCCGCCGGAGAAGGCCCCCTTCAGCGAGCGCCTGCTGCACCTGCTGACCGAGGTGGGGGCGATCTGTGCCGCCCATGCCTGTGACGAGGCCGCGATCGAGGAGGTCTTTGTCAACATGAACGGGGCCTCGACGCTGAAGCTGGGCCAGGCGCGGGCGGCGGTCATGCTGGCCCCGGCCCAGGCCGGGCTGAGCGTGGCGGAATATGCGCCGACCCTGGTCAAGAAGGCCGTGGTGGGGGCGGGCCAGGCGGACAAAAGCCAGATCGCCTTCATGGTGAAGCGGCTGCTGCCCTCGGCCGGGGACGTCAAGGCGGATGCCGCCGATGCCCTGGCCATCGCCATTACCCACGCCCACCATCGGCGTATGTTGAGCGTGAACATGAGGGGCGTGGCATGATCGGGCGTCTGAGGGGGCTGCTGGCCGAGGTCGAGCTGGACCACTGTGTCATCGACTGTGCCGGGGTGGGCTATGTGGCCACCTGTGGGGCGCGCACCCTGTCGCGGCTGCCGGCACCGGGCGAGGAAGCCCTGCTGCACATCCACTCGCAATGGTCCGAGGACCAGGGGCCGCGCCTCTATGGCTTCCTGACGCGCGATGAGCGCAAGGCCTTTGCCACCCTCCTGGCCATCCAGGGCGTGGGGCCCAAGGCGGCGCTGGCGGTGCTGGACGTCCTGCCGCCCGGCGAGCTGGCCTCGGCCGTGGCGCGCGAGGACAAGGCGGCGGTGGCCCGGGCCAATGGCGTGGGGCCCAAGCTGGCCCTGCGGATCGTCACCGAGCTTAAGGGCAAGCCCCTGGCCGAGGGGAGCTTTACCCCGACCGCGCCGGGGGTCCATGCCGAGCCTGCAGCGGCGGCACCGGTGCCCAGCGTGACCGGCGAGGCGGTCGCTGCCCTGCTG
>JAEYQX010000127.1 GCA_023409795.1 Pseudomonadota bacterium | reverse complement strand
GCGGCCTCAAAGGCCTGCAGCCTTTCGTTGATGGCGGCGATCTCGTCCGGGCTGGCCTGGCGACGCCCGCCCAGGCTGGGGGCCCCGACGATCCGCGTCGTGCCCTCATACTCGATCTCGCGATTGCCCGACGCCAGCAGGCCTGCGTCTGCCGTGCCATCATCGGCCGGGCCGTCACTGGCCAGGTCCAGGACCGGCAGGCGGGGCTGGGCATACAGGGCCTCATTGATCACCGGCTCGCGCCCCAGGGAGCGATCGGTAAAGGCCGCGCTTTCGCCGGCAGCCCCCTTCCAGCGATAGAAGATATGCGCCCCGACCTGGGTGATCTTTGACAGCGACGGTGCCCACCAGGGCCGCACATAGTCCGCGTGGTAGTGGGTCGCCGTGCCCACATGGCCAGCCACGTGGCCAGCCAGGGCCCGCTCGGCAACCTTCTGCGCCCGGTTCCAGGCCCAGGCCGTGGGCACGCGGGCAAGCGAGCCGTCACAGGTAAAGCTGAACTGGCAGCCGGTCACCCGCTCGGCCCCCTGGAAGACCACGCCGCACACCGTCGAGGGATAGTTGGGATCGCGCACCCGGTTCAGCACCACCTGGGCCACGCCCGCCTGGCCCTCGCCGGGCTCCAGCGCCGCTTCATAATAGACCGCCTGGGTCAGGCAACGCAGGGCGCGCTTGCGGTCCGCCTCGGTCGCCGGGCGCAGGTCAAAGGGCTGGGCCGGCTGGAGCGCATCCAGCGCGGCAGGGGTCGCGGCGTTCAGCTGCTGGGCCTGAAGCCCCGATATGATCGCATCCAGCGACGGCTTGCCGCCCAGGCTCAGGCTCTCCCAGCCCGGTGTCAGACCATAGGCGTCCATGGTGGCCAGCGCCGGATCATGGCGACGGGCGACCGCCAGCTGGCCCGGCGTCAGGTGCGCCATGACGGCCTTCAGCCCCGCCTCGTCCAGTTGCCCGCCGCTGACGCTGGCCAGGTGCTCGGCCACCAGGTCCAGGTTCGGACGCGACGTCGAGCCGGCCGCCACGCCCAGGCCCAGCACCGCCACGGTCACAGCCACGGCAAAAGGCACCGCTGCAAGGGCGCGGTGCCTTCGGCTCATGGGGCTGGACAGCAGAGGTTTCAGCATTCCCTTTTCCGAAAGCCTGAACGGGCAAGCGGTTCAAGCCCCGATCGTGCGGGGGCAATCCGGCGCATTTCAGGCCATGGCCTTAAGGTCTGGACAGGTTCAGCCGAGGCTGGACCGCAGCATCCAGGCCGCCTTTTCATGGGCGGCAAGGCGTTGGGTCATCAGGTCGACCGAGGCTTCATCGCCGATTTCGTCGGCGACATCCAGTGCCGCGCGGGCCGTGGCGATCACCACCCCATGGTCCGAGATCAGGTCGCGCAGCATCTCGCGGGCGTCCTTTTCCGGGTCGCCGTCCTTGATCGAGGTCAGGTTGGCAAAGGCTGACGGGCTTTGCGGAGCCAGCTCGCCCAGGGCCCGGATGCGCTCGGCAATCTCGTCCAGGGCGGCCCAGATTTCATTGTATTGCTGCTGGAACAGCCCATGCAGGGCAAAGAACTCCGGCCCGCGCACGTTCCAGTGGTAGCCGTGGGTCTTCAGGTAAAGGGCATAGCTGTCGGCCAGCACCTTGGACAGCTCGCGCGCCACCTCGGCGCGTTCGTCGGACGTCAGGCCAGTGTCGATGTGGGCAGTCATGTCAGTTCCTGCATTCGCTCGGGCGATAGAACCCGTGGGATGCAGGTAGGTATTTCGGTGCCGGAACCAAGGCCACGGGCCGGCCCGAAAACCAAAAAGCCGCCGACGCGAGGGTCGGCGGCTTTTGAGATCAGGCATTGCGGGATGGAGCCCATCCCGTCCGGCCTTAGCGCTGGCGGGCCTTGCGGGCCGCATAGCGGGCATCGCGCGCCGCCTTCTGCTCTTCCTTGGTCAGCTGCTTGCGCTCCTTGCGGGCTGCACGCTTGGCCGCGTCGGCAGCTTCCTGGGCCGCCATTTCCTCGGCCAGACGCGCCGCTTCCTTTTCGGCGCGTTCGCGGCGCTTCTCAGCCTTTTCCAGTTCAAGCTTCTGGCGAGCGGCTTCCTTTTCCGCCGCGCGCTTGGCGGCCAGCTGCTCGAACTCGGGGTCCTGCACGGTGGGCTTGGGCTTGAACTTGGCCAGCAGAGCCTTCTTGGCTTCCTGTTGGGCGGTCAGGCGATCGGCAAAGCCGGTTTGTTTCAGGTCTCGCATGCGTAGAGACGGTCTTCCTTCATTGGCAGAGGGGGCGGTCGCCTGTCGACGGCGGCCCTATATGAGCGCAGGCGCGCAAACAGCCCGGCGCGCTGCCAAAGCCCAATCCCGCCCGGAAATCAAGCTTTGCCGGTCACAGCCGGGCCATAAGGGCTAATTTTGTCAGCCAAAGTGATCCCAAAGCCGACCTATCGGCCCTGCAGCACCGTCACGGGTCCTGGTACCAGGACCCCGGCCGTCAGGGCTTGGGATCGACCTTGCCGACTGCGGCACCGGCCGCGCCGCCCACGGCCGCACCGACCGGACCAGCCACGACGGCACCGGCCACCGCACCGGTCGCAGCCTTCTGCTCGATGGTTTGCCCACAGGCAGCGAGACCGGCCACAGCCAGGCCAGCGGCGACGAACAGGGCACTACGGGTCATCATGCGCGCCATGACGCGAACTCCTTGAATTGTTTCGCCTTGTAACGCCATCCGGGCCAGTTAGTTCCGCGCTCCGCCGCCATGGCCGGGTCCATGTATTCATTTGCCGCGAAAACGGTTTTTTGAAAGATAGGATACAGGCCATAAATCCTGCGGTTGTATATGAATACAGTATTCACAAGATTACCTGGCAGCTGTTCAACCGCCCTCTGAACGGGGCCTCGGACTGGTCTCTTACCCACAGGGGCAGATCTGAAATTAAACTGTCTCTGGCGAATCAAACACATTGACGCCATAAAACCATGGCTATAGGCCCGGCTTCCTCGCTGACCCGAAACGGTCACGGGACCGATCAAAGCCGGCTATGCGACCTGTGTCAGTGCGCCTGGATTTGATTACGACAGGGGCAGCATCCTTGCCCTGCTGAACAGGATAAGGCGTTTGACTTACATCTCGCAGACGCGCGCCTTCGTGCGTGCCGCCCTCTCGGTCGAGTTGCGATCCCGCGTGGCGATTGTCGCCCTTGGCGGTGTGATCGGCCTCGGAGTCGGCGGTGCCTATCTGGGCGGTGAGGCGGTTCAGGCCGCTACCGTCCGTGCCAAGGTCGAGCGTCTGCAAGCTGCGGAAGCCGAAGGCTACAGCCAGGAAGCCATGGCGGCCGCTGCCGGCGGCCTGGATGCCAGCGCCATGGCCATTGCCAATCGCCACGACGCCTATGGTCTTGACGGCGCTGCCCGTCGCGACCGCCAGGCCGATCTGCTGATGGCCCGCCTGCAGGACACATCCAAGCCCGTAACGCCCGTTGCCGCCCGTCCGTTCCAGATGTCCGGTGCCCTGGACCAGTCGCGCGACCTGGATTGCCTGACGCGCGTGGCCTATTACGAGGCGCGCGGCGAAGGGGCTGACGGCATGCGGGCCGTGACCCAGGTGGTCCTGAACCGGGTCCGCCATCCTGCCTTCCCCAAGTCGATCTGCGGCGTGGTCTATCAGGGCTCGAACCGCTCCACCGGCTGCCAGTTCAGCTTTACCTGCAACGGGGCCATGCGCGCCCCGGTCCAGACCGCCGCCTGGAACCGCGCCCGTGACATCGCCTCCCAGGCCCTGTCGGGCAAGGTCTATGCCAGCGTCGGCAATGCCACCCACTTCCACACCACCAGCGTCTCCCCCTCGTGGCGTCACCGCCTGGTCAAGGTTGGCCAGGTCGGCGATCACCTCTTCTATCGCTTTGGCGGCCGCGCCGGCTCGGGCGACGCCTTCCAGCGCAACCCGGTGCCCTCAACTGCGTCGGAGGCCCGCCTGATCACCGCCAGCACCGCCCCGGCGGCCCCGGCCAGCAACGGCCCGGTGGCCTACCAGACCCTGGTCGCTGCCGAAACCGCACCCGCTGCGGCCGCAGCCGTCGCCACCCCGGCGATCCAGACGGTCTCTGACGCCCCGGCCACCCCGGTCTCCGTCGAGGCCGTCGCCAGCTGATCCGCCAGGGCGGCCCTGCGCCACCCTGGCCCGTCCCGGTTTGGCACATTCGATGCGGCGCCTGACTTGCTGAACTGATCCCCGGGTCGATGTGTCCGGCCAGGGAGTATCGGAACAGGCGAATGCCGAGCCACAGTCGTCAGCTGAGCCCCGTGCGCGGCGGGGGCCTGGATGCCCTGAGATTTGCCGCGTCCCTGTTCGTGGTCCTGTTTCATTTCGGGGACCAGGCACCGGTGCCCCTGCACGCCGTGCACGACATCTGGGCACGCGGCTATCTGGCCACCGACTTCTTCCTGATGCTGTCCGGCGTTGTCCTGGCCCGCGCCTATGGCCGGGGGCTGGAGACCGGCCGCATCGCGCCCATGAGCTTCTGGCTCAAGCGGTTTGCCCGCTCCTATCCGACCCACCTGATCACCCTGGGCCTGCTGGTCGTGATGGTCGTGGTCGCGGGCCTGATCGGCAAGGCACCGACCCATCCTGAAAACTTCCCCCTCAGCGGTATCCCGGCCCAGGTCCTGCTGCTGCACGCCCTTGGCGCGGGCGGCGGCCAGTGGAACACCCCGGCCTGGACCCTGTCAGCCCTGCTGATCTGCTATGCCGCCATGCCGTGGCTGTGGCGCAGCCTGACGCGCCTGCCGGGCCCCATGACGCCGCTGACGCTGGCGGTGACCCTGCTGATGGCGGGCCAAGTCATCAGCCTCAGCACCCTGGGCACCTCCCTGTTCCAGCTGCCGTATTCGCTGTCGCTGATCCGAGCCTTTCCCCTGTTCGTCGTCGGCCTGCTGATCGCCCGGTGCGTCGAGACGGCCAACTGGACGCCCGACAGGTCCCATCTGATCGTGGCCTTTGCCGCCGGGCTGGTCGGCGTGGACATCCTCAGCCAGGGCCCCGATACCCTTAGCCTGATAGCCATCATGCTGCTGATGCTGGGCTGCGGCTCCCATGTGGTCGACCGGCCCATTCCGGGGGCGGCCTGGGGAGCCAAGGTCAGCTTCAGCCTGTTCATGACCCACACCCTGACCGGAGCCGTCTGCTTCGACGTCATCGTGCCGGTTATCCAGGGCCTCTATCCCCCGGCGGCACAGGGACCGTTGGCCTGGGTCATCTGGCTGGGAGCCCTGGGGGCAGCCCTGGTGGCAGCCGATCTCTACAACCGGCTGATCGACGCCCCCTTGCAGAAATGGATCCGGGCGCGCTGGTTCGACCAGCCACGCTCCCTGGCGCTTCAGCCCGCGTCCAGTCCGATATCCAGCTGACTGACCGAATGGGTCAGGGCCCCGACCGAGATCACGTCCACGCCCGTGGCGGCGATGTCGGCCACGGTCGACAGGTTGACCCCGCCTGAGGCCTCCAGCACCACCGAACCGCCCGCCCGCGCCCGGCGCACGGCCTCCTTCAGGTCATCCAGGCTGAAGTTGTCCAGCATGATGACGTCGGGAGCCTCGGCCAGGACCTCGTCCAGCTGCTCCAGGGTATCGACCTCGACCTCGACCTTCATCAGATGGGGCGCAAAGGCCCTGGCGCGGCGCACGGCCTCGCCCGCACTGCCGCAGACCGCCACGTGGTTGTCCTTGATCAGGATGGCGTCATCCAGGCCAAAGCGGTGGTTCAGCCCGCCGCCGCAGGCCACCGCGTGCTTGTCCAGCGCCCGCAGCCCCGGCATGGTCTTGCGGGTATCGGCGATCCGCGCCGCGGTCCCGGCCACCGCCGCGACATAGGTGCGGGTCAGGGTGGCGATGCCGCACATCCGGGCCAGCAGGTTCAGCGCCGTCCGCTCTGCCGACAGCAGGGCCCGGGCATTGGCCTCGGCCTCGATCAGGACCGTGCCGGCCTCGAAGGCCTCGCCGTCGGCCACGCGGGGCGTCACGGTGGCGCTGGCATCCAGGGCATGGATGGTCAGGCGCACCACGGCCCCACCGGCCATGACGCCTGCCTGGCGCGCCGTAAAGACGGCCTTGAAGCGGGCGTCCTCGGGGATGCAGGCCTGGGCCGTCACGTCGCCGGTGCGACCCAGGTCCTCGGCCAGGGCCATGCGCACGACAGGCTCGATCAACAGGTCAGGCAGGGCGCGGGTCATCAGGCGATCCTTCGGCAGCAGTTCAGGGCTCTACCCCGGCCGGGACCGGCAGGGTGATGCGGGTATGATGGGCGATCGGCAGGCTTTGCGGATAGTCGGCGCGATAGTGGCCGCCCCGGCTTTCGCGGCGGTTCAGCGCGCCTTCGGCCATGAGTCCCGCCGTGACCAGGGGGGCGGCATCCGGATACCGCGCCTTCAGCGTCTCGATCAGTTGGCACAGGGCCGTCAGCCCCGCCTCGTCGCGCACCACGCCGGCATGGCGCGTCATGGCGGCGCGCAGCTGGCCAAGGGCCTCGTCGGGCAGGTCGCCCAGCACCCGCTGCGGGCGCAACTCGGCGCGGGGATGGCGAACCTCAAGCGCAGCCGCCCGGCCGGCCCTGCGGCCAAAGGCCCCCGCTTCCAGCAGGGAGTTGGACGCCAGTCGGTTGGCCCCGTGCACCCCGGTGGCGGCGCACTCGCCAATGGCATAGAGGCCCGGCACGCCGGTGCGCCCCTCATCATCGGCGACGATCCCGCCCATGTGGTAGTGGGCCGCCGCTGCCACCGGGATCGGGCTGACGCGCGGGTCCAGTCCGGCGCGCATGCAGGCGGCAAAGACCGCCGGAAACTCGTGCGGGAAGGCCCCGCCCACGGCCTGGGTGGCGTCAAGGAAGGCCCCGCGCCCCTCGGTGCGGGCGGCGTGGACGGCCCGCGCCACAATATCGCGCGACGCCAGGTCCGCGTCAGGATCGGGTCCCAGCAGATAGGCCCCGCTGCCATCGACCAGCCGCGCTCCCTCGCCGCGCAGGGCCTCGGTGGCCAGGGGCGCGGGGTCCAGGCCGACATCAATGGCGGTGGGGTGGAACTGGACAAACTCGGGGTCCAGGATCTCGGCCCCGGCCAGCGCCGCCAAAGCCAGGCCCTCGCCGCGCAGGGCCGAGGGATTGGTGGTCACCTCGAACAGGCCGCCCACGCCACCGGTGGCCAGGATCACCGCCGTGGCAAACACCTCATCCAGCTTGCCACCGCGCCGCTCGATCACCGCCCCGCGCACGCGGCCGTCGATGTCCTGGATCAGGCCCCGCAGGCGACCGTCTTCCCAGATCTCGATGTGGCCAGAGGCCCGGGCCGCCGTCACCACCGCCGACAGGATGGCCCGCCCTGCCCCGTCGCCACCCACACGGGCCACGCGCGGCAAGCTGTGGGCGGCCTCAAGGCTGACCGAAAAGCCCCCCGCCTCGTCCCGGTCAAAGGGCGCGCCCAGAGACGCCAGCCACTCGACCGTCTCGCGGCCCCGTTCCGTCAGGGCCCGCGCTGCGTCCGGCGCGACCAGGCCGGCCCCCGCCCCCTCGGTATCGCGCGCGTGCAGCACGGGGCTGTCGCTGGGGGTCAGGGCCGCAGCCAGTCCGCCCTGGGCCCAGGCCGAGGAACAGGCATTCAGAAGCGGCTCGGGCGTCACCACCAGGGCCTTGGCCGGGGCCGCCTCCAGGGCGGCCGAAAGACCCGCCAGCCCGCCGCCGATGATTAGCGGCCCGTCATGCCGGATACGCGCTATGGCCTAATGGCCTCCTACACCGATAAAACGCAGGCCCATCTGCAGGGCCGGCCCCACCTCGCCGCCCGTCGCGGGCAGAAGCGCGCCGATGGCCGCCGCCGCACAGGCCAGGGCCGTCAGCAGGTAAAGCCCCAGGCTCCTGCCCGCCTCGGGCCAGCTCAGTTGCCCCCAGGCCGCGCGCCAGACACCGCGCTTAAGGTGGCCCAGGATGGCGATACCCAGGAAGACCGCCAGGATATAGCGTCCCGTCGACAGGCCCCACCAGACGGCCAGGCCGCCGACGGCCAGCAGGGCCACCTGCTCCAGCCGCGGATGCACCCGGGTCAGCACCGGCCCCAGGGCCTTTGACCCGTCCAGGGGCGGCGCGGGCAACAGGTTCACCAGATTGATCATGGCAATGAAAAAGGCCCCCATCAGCCACTCGACCGAGCCCAGGGCCAGGCCCACGGCGACAAAGGGGATCATGGCCACCAGGCCAAAGGCCGGGCCCGCCAGCGAAACCAGCACCCCGTCCCACTCGGTCCTGGGGTTGCGCTGACCCTTGGCCAGGCCCCCCAGGAAGGGGATGATATAGATGCGCGCAGGCCCCATCCCCAGCCGGTTCATGGCCAGGACGTGGCCGTATTCGTGGACGAACAGGCCAAACAGCACCGCCCCGGCCACGACGACACTGCCGGTGATCAACCACAGGAAGCCGGCCATCAGCAGGGTTGAGGCAATGGCCCAGGCTGGGTTCTGGCCCTTGTCCTCGACCCGGGCGGCCGGGCGCGCAGGCGCAGCCGGTGGCTGGTCGGCTTGCGTCGACGGCAGGTCCCAGGGGCCGGGACGGCGGGGCGTGTCTTGATCACTCATGTCAGGGAACTGGGCGCGGCAGGGGGAACCGGCAATGGCTCGCGAGGCCGCAGGTCTCAGATCAGCTCCACCGCAACGGCGTGCTTCGCCTTGACCAGGTCATAGCGCGCCGGCGTTGTGGGCGGCGGCAGGTCGACCATCTTCTGCACAGCGGCGCGGGCGCGTTCCTGGATCTGTGCAGGCACGGTCACCTCGAACTCCATGTTCAGCAGACAGTCGCGGATATTCTCCAGCGTGATCCGCTTCATGTG
>JAEYQX010000068.1 GCA_023409795.1 Pseudomonadota bacterium | reverse complement strand
CGGGGCCTCGAGCATCTCGCGGTCCTCGTTGGCGCTGGCCATGGCCGAGCCGTGCAGGGTCTTGAGCCGCTCGGCCCCGGCCTTGGAGGTCGACAGGCCACGGGCGATGTCGGCGGTGACATGGTCGCCGCCCACGTTCAGGCTCTCGATATGCAGCAGGGAGCGACCGCCCCAGACCGCCGCCGAGGTCGAGCCGCCGCCCATGTCGATGCAGACGCTGCCCAGCTCCATCTCGTCTTCTTCCAGCGCCGCCAGGGACGACACCACCGGGGCCGCCGCCACGCCCTGCAGGTCCAGGTGGGCCAGCTCCAGGCAATGGCTGAGCGCACCGAACGAGCCCTCGGCCATGGAGACCACCAGCAGGTCCAGCCCCAGCGAGCCGCCGCGCATCGAGCGCGGGTCATGCACCCCCCTGGCCCCATCCACCGACCAGGCGATGGGCAGGACGTGGATCGGCCGGCGATTGGGCAGGCGGATCTGGGCCAGGGCCATGCCGATGGCCCGCGCCAGGTCGGCGTCGCTGATCGGATGGGCCCCCAGCGAGACCCGGGCCTGGACCCGGTGGCTGGCCATCTGGCCGATCGCCGTGGTGACAATGACCCCTGAAACCGGCGTCTGCGCTGCCCGCTCGGCCCGCTCCACGGCATGGCCGATGGCCTGGGCGGCTTCGTCCATGTTGACGATGGCCCCGCCGCGCACGCCGCGCGACTGAACATGGCTGGCCCCGGCCACGCGGATGGTGCGGTCGGCGTGGCGCACGCCGTCCGGCTTCATGATGAAGCAGGCGACCTTGGACTGGCCCAGATCGAGCGCGGCCACAGCCTGGGCGCGCGGGGCACCTCGGGCTTGATCCGTGTTCGTATCGCGGCGTCCGGCCATGGCCAACCTATCCTGACTTGCGGGGTTCAGACGTCGCCTTCGACAGGTCGCACAGCGACCTCTTCGGGCGTGCGGAGATCGACCCGGGCAAAGCCCAGGTCCAGAAGGCGTTCGCGCTGGTCCAGGGCATCCAGCCGGATCAGCGCCGATTCCTGGTCGACGGCGGGCAGCTGGATCAGGCTGCCATCGCGCAGGCGCAGGTCCCAGCGGCGCTCATCGACCCGCACCAGGGCATCGACCCGCGACATCAGGCGCGGACGCTGGCCCAGCAGCGGCAGGATGTCCGCCGCCGCCTGGTCGGCCCCCTTGCCCACCACCAACGGCAGGGTCGGATAGCGACCGGCATCGGCCCCCCGGATGACCTGGCCATGGCTGTCGATGACGAAGGCCTGGCCCCCGGTCTGCCAGACGGCGAGGCGATCATGCTCGGTCACATTGACGATCAGGGTGTCGGGCAGCAGGCGCACGACCTGGGCCTCCTTGACCCAGCCCACGGCCATGACCCGCTCGCGCACCTCATCCAGGTCCAGGCCGACGATCGGGGCCCCTGCCTGGACGGCCACCGCACGCTGTATCGCGGCCTGGGCCTCGGGCGAGGCCCCGGTCACGTGCAGCTTCCTGACCTTCAGGCCCATGCCCGTGGTGATGGCGTCGACGCGGTTGGAAATGGAGTTCGAGATCCGCTCGGCCCGCGCCCCGGTGGCCAGGACACCGCCCACGACCACGACACCGGCAGCCAGGCAGATGGCCACGGCGCGCGGCGACAGGTCCAGCTGGCCAAGCGCCGACACGCGGCCGGAGCCGTTGCCCCGTCCCTGCCCCTTGCCCTTCGAGCCTTGTCGCCGTCCGCCGCGAACTACCGCCGGCATGAAGCGTCCTCCACCAACCAACAAACCAGAGTGCGATAATCCATACCGACATGGGCGGCCTGCTCGGGCGCGAGCGAGGTCGGGGTCATGCCGGGCTGGGTGTTCACCTCCAGCAAGACAAGAACATCCTTAACGTCGTCATAACGGAAATCGGATCGGGACACGCCGCGGCAGCCCATGGCCGTGTGGGCCAGCTCTGCCTGACGTAAAGCCTTGTCAAATACGGCCTGGGGCAGCTCGGCCGGCAGGACGTGGCGCGAGCCACCCGGCGCATACTTGGCCTCGTAGTCATAGAAGCCCTTGGTCGGGGTAATGTCGGTGATGGTCAGGGCCCGGGGGCCGTCGGCCTCGCCCAGGACCGTGACGGCCAGTTCCTTGCCCGCGATGAAGGGCTCGACCATGACCTTGTCGCCATAGGTCCAGCTGTCCTCGCCCACGGCCCTGACCGGGGCATCGCCTTCATAGACGACATAGACCCCGACCGATGAGCCCTCGGCATTGGGCTTGACCACATAGGGGGCTTCCAGGACGTGGCGGGTGGCCACCTCGTGCCGATCGAACAGACCGCCGCCCGGCACGACCACCCCGGCCGCCGCCAGCACGGCCTTGGAGCGGTCCTTGTCCATGGCCAGGGCCGAGGACAGGACGCCCGAGTGGGTATAGGGGATGTTCAGCGTCTCCAGCACACCCTGGACGCAGCCGTCCTCGCCCCAGGCCCCGTGCAGGGCATTGAAGACGACGTCGGGCTTCAACTCGCTGAGCACCTGGGCCAGGTCGCGGCCCGCGTCCACGCGGCTGACGCGCGCTACCTGCCCTTCCAGGGCGTCAGCGCACAGCCGGCCCGAATCCAGTGAGACCTCGCGTTCCGACGACAGCCCGCCCATCAGGACGGCGACATGGAGGGTATTAAGAGGCGCGCGCATGAGACAACCCGAAGACTAGCCTCCCCCTATCGCCTCAATAGGGTTAACCGCTTGGAAACGATAGGGCGCAGGGCGAGGAAATGCACGTTACGCCATCGGAAACCGCAGCCCCTCACCCTTTCGCCCGGCGAAGGGCCGCTGGCCCTTCGGGGCTCAAGCCCTCTCCCGCCGGGAGAGGGATGGATCAGTGACGGCCGATCCGCTTGATTTCCCAGTTCAGCTGGATCCCGGTCTTTTCCAGGACGTCGGCGCGCACCGCCTCGCCCAGGCCCTCAAGGTCGGCGGCGGTGGCTTCGCCGGGATTGATCATGAAGTTGGAGTGCAGCTCGCTGAACTTGGCCCCGCCGCCGGTGACCGCGTGCAGCCGGCCGCGCCAGCCGGCCTCATCGACCAGCTTCCACGACGAGTGGCCCTCGGGGTTCTTGAAGGTAGAGCCGCCGGTCTTTTCGCGGATCGGCTGGGTCTTCTCGCGGCGCTCGGTGATCTCGGCGATACGGGCAGCCACCGCCTCGGGCGCATCGGCGCGGCCCTCGAACCGGGCCTCGGTCCAGATGATGTCGGCCGGGGCGTTGGAGTGACGATAGGTATAGCCAAAGTCGGCCAGCTGAAGCTCGACCACCTCGCCCTTACGGTTCACGCCGCGGGCCGAGACCAGCACGTCCCGGGTCTCGGAGCCATAGCAGCCCGCGTTCATCGTCAGGGCCCCGCCGATGGAGCCCGGGATACCGGCATAGAACTCCAGCCCGGCAATGCCCGCCCTGGCCGAGGCGCGCGCGACCATGGCGTCCAGGGCCCCTGCCCCCGCCGTGATGGTGGTGCCCTCGGCGGTCACCTGGCCCCAGGCCCGGCCGGCCAGGCGGATGATGACACCGGCCACGCCACCATCACGCACGATGACATTCGACCCGACGCCCAGCGGATAGACCGGCACCTCCTGGGGCAGGGCCTTCAGGAAGGCGACCAGGTCATCTTCATCGGCCGGGATGAACAGGGCATCCGCCGCCCCGCCCACGCGGAACCAGGTATAGGGTGCTAGTTGCTCGTTCAGCAGCAGCTTGCCGCGCACGGCCGGAAGGGTGTCAGTCCACGACATGGCAGTCTCAGGTCTCAGGCGAGGGCTTCGAGTTGGGCCGGAAGGGCATAGGCCCAGGCGGTGATGTCACCGGCCCCCAGGCAGACGACCAGGTCGCCCGGCCGGGCTTCCTCGCGGATCACGCGCGGCAGGGCAGCGGCGCTTTCCAGGGCGGCGACATGGCGGTGGCCATATTGCTTGATGCCGCTGACCAGGGCGTGCTTGTCGACCCCCTCGATCGGGCTTTCCCCGGCCGGATAGACGTCGGCCACCAGGACCGTGTCGGCGTCGGAGAAGCAGGTCGAGAACTCCTCCATCAGGTCGCGCAGGCGGGTATAGCGGTGCGGCTGGACCACGGCGATGACGCGGCCCGGCTGGTCGGCGTTCTGGACCACCTGGCGCGCCGCCTTCAGCACGGCGGCGATCTCGACCGGGTGGTGGCCATAGTCGTCGATGATGCGCACGCCGTCGGTCACGCCAGTAGTGGTAAAGCGGCGCTTGACCCCGCCAAAGCCGGCCAGACCGGCGCGGATCGCCTCATCATCGACACCGACCTCACGCGCGACGGCGATGGCCGCCAGGGCGTTCGAGATATTGTGCCAGCCGGCCATCGGCAGATACAGGCCCTCGATCCGCAGCGGCTCATCCAGCGCGGCCAGGCCCTGGCCCTGGATCACCACGTCGAAGCGCGAGCCGTCCGGCGACATCTCGACATTCTCGGCCCGGACCATGGCCTGGGGATTCAGGCCATAGGTGATCAGGCGGCGGTTGGAAATCTGGGCCGCCAGCTTCTGCACCTCGGGGTGGTCCAGGCAGACCACGCCGAAGCCGTAGAAAGGAATGTCCTCGATGAAGTCCCGGAACGCCTTCTTGGCCGCATCAAAGGTGCCGTAGTGGTCCAGGTGCTCCGGGTCGATGTTGGTGATGATGGCAACCGTGCACTTCAGGCGCAGGAAGGAGCCATCCGACTCGTCCGCCTCGACCACGATCCAGTCGCCGTCACCGACCTTGGCATTGGTGCCATAGGCGTTGATGATCCCGCCATTGACCACCGTGGGGTCCAGGGCTCCGGCGTCCAGCAGGGTCGCCACCATCGAGGTGGTCGTGGTCTTGCCGTGGGTGCCGCCCACGCCGATCGAGAACTGCAGGCGCATCAGCTCGGCCAGCATCTCGGCCCGGCGCACCACCGGAATGCGGCGCTCGCGGGCCTCGACCATCTCGGGATTGTCGGCCTTGACGGCGGTCGAATAGACGACGGCCGAAACGCCCTCGGTCACATGGGCCGCGTCGTGCCCGATGTAGATGCGCGCGCCCAGCTTTTCGAGGCGCTCGGTATTGGCGCTGGCCTTGGCGTCAGAGCCCTGCACCTGATAGCCGATTTTCAGCATGATTTCGGCAATGCCGCTCATGCCAATGCCGCCGATACCGACAAAATGCACAGGGCCGAGGGCGAACGGGACGGGACGAAGACGACGGATCATCCAAGCCTCATAGCCCTGCTCCGGTCCGGTTAGAAGTGGAGGCCGCGTTCCGAACGGCGGAATTTACACTCCGAGGCGGCCCCAGCCCCGCTCCAGCTTCACAGAACCAAAAAATTTTCGCGGAGTCGGAATCCGCCAAAACCCTTATCCACCGGACTCTGGAGAGTCTGCGAGAACGGGGTTTGACTCTCTCGGGAATCAGAAAACCGTTTTGATTACCAGCCGTTAACCATGACGACTCACCATGCGCCCTCAACAGAACGGGGCCGTTATCCATGTCCGCACTACAGACCGATGTCATCCTGCGTGGCGACTGCATTGAGCGCCTGAAGGGTCTGCCGGACAAGTCGGTCGACATGGTCTTCGCCGACCCGCCCTATAACCTGCAACTGGGCGGCGACCTGCTGCGCCCGGACAACTCCAAGGTCGACGCCGTGGACGACGACTGGGACAAGTTCGACAGCTTTGCCGCCTATGACGCCTTTACCCGCGCCTGGCTGGGCGAATGCCGCCGCGTGCTGAAGGACGAGGGCACGCTGTGGGTCATCGGCAGCTACCATAACATCTTCCGCCTGGGCTCGGCCATGCAGGACCTGGGCTTCTGGGTGCTGAACGACATCA